>NZ_QUML01000002.1:0-358494 GCF_010907025.1 Rhodopseudomonas sp. BR0G17
AATCACTTCTGATTGCCGTCTGTTTCGACGGCGTCGAACGACGCGCGGCTCAGTTCTGCAGCCGGACGCTGAGCATCACCACGGTGGCGTCGTAGCTGCCGCCGACGACGTTGGAATCCAGCTTGTCGTAGCGAAGCTGGCCCTTCACCCACACCGAGCGGTTGAGCTTGTAGATCAGGTTGCCTTCGATCGAATTCAGCCGGTCGGAACGGCCGGAGCCCTGATAGTCGTAAGTGCCGTAGGTGAACTTACCAATCGCTGTCAGCCAGCGGCGGAAATCGTGGTCGACCTCCGCCGTATAGGTGCGGGTGAACACGCCGGACACGCCGGGCAGCGGCGATTCCGAAATCTGAGTGTCGGCGTTGAACTTCACCGTAGTCAGCGGCGTCACCGTCCACACCAGCGAAGCGGTGGTGAGCAGGCCACCGAGCTTCTCCAGCCGGGGGTCCACATAGGTGCGCGTCGCATAGCCAATCGAGATTTCACCGGTGAGCAGCCGCGTCAGTTCGAAGCTGGTGCCGCCCTTGGCATAGCCGCCATTGGAGCCGCGCAGATACAGATAGCGATCCACCGGCACATCGTGCACGCGGGTGTCGCCCTCGATCTCGACGAACGGTTTCAGGCCCGGCTTCAGCTCGTAGCTGACCCGGCCGACGCCGCCATATTGATTGTAGTTGCGGTCCTTGTTCGAGTCGCTGGTGCCATCGGTCAGCTGCGAGTCCTGATACACGGTGCGATCGAAATTGCCGACCGCGGTGACCTGCAGGCGATTGAAGCTCTGATCGATGCCGCCGGAGAAGCCGGTGGTGGTGAATAGCGGATATTTGGTCAGGCCGGCCTGAATGTTCGGGCTGCCCGGATTGTCGGTGCCGACGATCAGGCGGCCCTGTCCGATCAGATGCGTGTCGCGGCTGACGTCGAGCCGGCCGTCGACATGGCCGTTGAATTCCGGCCGGTCGAGGCTGATCGGCGCCGGCGACACCGTTCCGGCCGGCGGATTGAAGTCGTGGCCGTAGCCGGTGAACGCGCCGCGCAGATCGGCCACCAGCGCGTGCCGCTCCCAATCCGACGTAATCATCAGTTCCGGCGCCACCTTGTAGAAGCCGGAGCTGCGCGGCGTGTTGGTGCGCGCCGGGTTGGTGTCGTAGCCGCCGCCGACTTCGAGCGCGCCCTTGATCAGGAAGCTGCCGGCGTAGTCACCGACCGGACCGAACGGATCGTCGTCGGTCTTGAGCTGCCGGCGCGTCGGCTGCCCGGGCACACGGCCGGCGAGCGCGGGCGGGAGCGGCGGTTTGGCGGCAGTCTGCGACGGCGGCAGTGGCCGCGCGGGCGGCGGCGCCGGGGTGACCATCGGCGATCCCGGTCCCACGGCCTTCGGGCGCGGCGCACCCGGATAGTATTTCGGCCGCTGGCGCTTTCGGTTCAGCGCGTCGTAGGCGACACCGGCATTGTCCGGATTGCCGCTGCCGGGCGGAGGCTGCAGCGCCGCCGTCGAAGTCGGCCGCAGCGGCGTATTGGTGTCATCGTCCTGGGGCTGCGTGAAAACGTTGCGCCCCCGGGATGCCGAGCTGGTCGCGGCGCCGGGCGTCGGCCGCAGCGGCAGGTCCTGGGTGGCGACAAAGCCGCCACGCTGCGGGTTGAACAGATCGCGGGTCAGGCTCTGCGCAACCGCCGGAGTCGTGCCGATCGCAGCGAGCGCCAGGCATGCGGAACCGGCGCACAAAGCTGTGCGAGAGCGGCGGCCCGGTGCTGGAGCCCACGTCACGACTGCAAAAACTCCAACGAAATCAGAATCCTGAACAACGATGAGGAGCAGAGGCGCCGCTCCTCATCGTTCATGGAGTTAAAACAACTATGGTTAAGGAGCGGTTGAGAACGACGGCAGGCTGGGATCGGCCGCGTCGCATCCCGGCCGGCGCCATGCTAGGAGAAGGCCCGGCCGCTTCGCGGCCCATGCCGGAGACCCTGCATGGCACTGTCCAAAACCCACACCAAGATACCCGCAATGAGCGAGCAAGCTGCCGCCGCGATCCCCTCGGCCCTGCGCACCCTGGAGGCTGAAGCCAGCGGTGTGACCGCGCTCGCCACCGCGCTGCAATCCGATCTCGGCGTGCGCTTCGCCGCGACGATCGACCTGATTCAGAACGCCAAGGGCCGCCTGATCATCACCGGCCTCGGCAAGTCCGGCCATATCGGCCGCAAGATCGCCGCGACCTTTGCGTCGACCGGCACGCCGGCGTTCTTTGTGCACGCCTCCGAGGCGAGCCACGGCGATCTCGGCATGATCACCGCCGACGACATCATTCTCGCGATGTCCTGGTCCGGCGAGCAGCCGGAGATGAAGAACCTGATCAACTACGCCAAGCGCTTCAAGATCGCGCTGGTGGCGATGACCTCGGACCCGACATCGACGCTGGCGACCGCGGCAGACGTGTCTCTGACGCTGCCGAAGGCGCGCGAGGCCTGCCCGCACAATCTGGCGCCGACCACCTCGTCGCTGATGATGCTGGCGCTCGGCGATGCGCTGGCGATCGCGCTGCTTGAAAGCCGCGGCTTCACTCCGGGCGATTTCAGCGTGCTGCACCCCGGCGGCAAGCTCGGCGCGATGCTGAAATACGCGCGTGACCTGATGCACACCGGTGAAGCGATTCCGCTGAAGCCGCTCGGCACCCGGATGTCGGATGCGCTGGTCGAAATGTCTGCCAAGGGTTTCGGCTGCGTCGGCATCATCGACAGCAACGGTCAGATCGCCGGCATCGTCACCGACGGCGACCTCCGCCGGAACATGCGGTCCGACCTGATGACCGCCACCGTCGACGAGGTGATGACGCGGAATCCGAAGACGATCAGCCCGAACCTGCTCGCCGGCCAGGCGCTGGAACTGCTGAATTCCTCGAAGATCACCGCGCTGCTGGTCGCCGAAGGCAAGAAGCCGCTCGGCATCGTGCATTTGCACGACCTGCTGCGGGCCGGGGTGGCGTAAGCGCCACTTCGCCTTAACCTGGGCACCTCTCCGAAGACTCGACCGAACAAAAGGACGACCGCAGGCTCTTCCCCGCGCCATCCTGGGTTCGATACCCAGCGCAATGGCATGACCGGCGGAAGTCCGGCGACATCGTCGATCCGTTATCGTGGCTGGATTTGGCTGCTGGAAGCCAAGTCCATGCCCGGCGTGGATGGCGGGCCGGGAGCGGCGCGATGCCGCTGGTTGCGCCACAGGCCTAGCAAGGCCGCTGCCCAATGACTGGGGTCGGTCGAAAGTCCGCAGGATTTATCAACCCGCTGCATGTCACTCCGCGACAGCAACTGTCGCGCGCGAGGACCGATGATCATGACACGAACGAACTACCAGGACCGACTTGACCGAGTGACGTCGTACATTCACGACAATCTCGATGGGGAGCTCGACTTCGACAGGATCGCCGAAGTCGCGTCGCTGTCGCCGTATCATTGGCATCGAATCTATCACGCCTGCCGAGGTGAAACCGCGGTCGCCACCGCACGCCGTCTGCGGCTGCAGCGCGCCTCCGTCAGTCTGGCGCAGACGGATGACCCGATCGCACAGATCGCGACCAAAGCAGGATATGCCAGCCCGGCCGCATTCACGCGTGCCTTTGCGGACGCCTATGGGTTGCCGCCGGCGACCTATCGAGAGCGTGGTAGCCATGCCGATTTCCGGCCGGGGCAACTCGCTACTCAGCAAGGTGGCTGGTCGATCGAAATCCAACGATTCGATGCCATTCCCGCGTTCGCCGTCCGCCACGACGGTCCGTATATCGAGATCGGCAAAGCCTTCGGAATGCTGTTCGGTCAACTCGCCGCTCGCGGCGCCCTGCCGGAGCGGATCGAAATGATCGCGGTGTATCTCGACGATCCGACGGCCGTGCCGCCGGAGCGGTTGCGCTCGTTCGCAGCGCTCGCAGCGCCGGGCGGCAAAGACCTCGATCCGCCGGTCGAGCGCATCGAGATCGCCGGGTGCGACTATGCGGTGCTTCGGCACAAGGGCCCCTATGCCGATATGTCGGCCGCTTATAACTGGCTGTTCGGCACCTGGCTTCCGCAATCCGGCCGCGAAGCTGACGACCGCCCGGTCGTCGAGAAGTATCTCAACAGCCCGCAGGACACCAAGCCCTCGGACCTCCTCACAGACCTCTGCCTGCCGCTGCGTTCGATCGCTCCATCTCCAGATTGAAAGCGGATTGGCGCTTTCTCCCGAGGGCCCAGTGTCGTCATCCACACATCTCGGAAACCACGAAACTAGGCTCATTACCTCGAGGACGAAGGCCGAGTTACAGCGCCGCCACCGTCAGCTTCGCACCATCCGCCGCGACGATCCGCACACGTTGGCCGGCCGGCGTATCGGGGCCGAACACCCGCCAGACGGTGTCGTCGATCCGCACCATGCCGACGCCGCCCTCGATCGGCTTTTCGAGGGTGAATTCACGCCCCACCAGAGCATCGGTGCGGCGGTTGAGGTAGGGGTTGGTCGCATGAACCTCGACGTCGCCGCCGCGCGCCATCCGCCGCCACAGCGGCACGGCGGCAGCGGCAAACAAACCGAACAGCAGGATCTGCGCCTGCCATCCCGGCTCCAGCAGCAGCGAAAGCACCCCGACCAGGAGTGCTGCGAGCCCGAGCCAGAACAGAAAGACGCCAGGCGCCAGCAGCTCCAGGGCCATCAGCACCAGGCCGAAGATCAGCCAGTTCCAGGCGCCGAGCGCGGTGAGGATCGCGGTCATGGCAGCGGCCTCCGTCTCACCGCGCCGGCGGCACCGGCGTCGTCGGCGGCACTGAGCCGCGGCGCGCGGCTGCCTGCGCCGAGGCGGCGCTTTCGCCGAAGGTCGCCTTGGCGATCTCGCCGATGCCGGCGAGCGAGCCGAGCATGCTCATCGCCTCGACCGGCAGCATGATCACCTTCTGGTTCGGCGATTCGGCGAGCTGGCCGAACGCCTTGATGTACTTGTCGGCGATGAAGTAGTTCAGCGCCGCGACATCGCCCTTGCCGATCGCTTCCGACACCATCTGGGTCGCGCGTGCTTCGGCTTCGGCGGAGCGCTCGCGCGCCTCGGCGTCGCGGAACGCGGCTTCGCGACGGCCCTCAGCCTGCAGGATCTGCGCCTGCTTGGCGCCCTCGGCGCGCAGGATCTCCGACTGGCGCTGACCTTCGGCCTGCAAGATGTCGGCGCGCTTGACGCGCTCGGCCTTCATCTGCCGGCCCATCGCCTCCACCAGGTCGTTCGGCGGCACGATGTCCTTGATCTCGATACGGTTGACCTTGATGCCCCACGGCGACACCGCAGCATCGACGACGCGCAGCAGCCGCTCGTTGATCTCGTCGCGATGCGACAGCACCTGGTCGAGATCCATCGAGCCCATCACCGAACGGATGTTGGTCATGGTCAGCACGATGATCGCCTGCTGCAGATTATCGACCTCGTAGCTCGCCTTGGCGGCGTCGAACACTTGGTAGAACGCGACGCCGTCGACTGTGACGGTGGCGTTGTCCTTGGTGATGACTTCCTGCTGCGGGATCTCGATCACCTGCTCCATCACATTCATCTTGCGGCCGACGCGATCGAAATACGGAATGATCAGATTGAGGCCCGGCGACAGCGTCCGGGTGAACTTGCCGAACCGTTCGATGGTCCAGTTGTAGCCCTGCGGCACCGTCTTGACGCCCGCGAACAGCGTCAGGATCACCAGCAGGACGAGAACGATGGACACCACATCGAACCCGCTGAGATCATAAAACATGCAAACTCTCCTCGCCGGATTTCGGCATCCGTGCGGTCATGGTGATGCGTGCGCCGGCACGGCGCAACACTGGTGGGTCGCGGTCGCCGCAATCCAGGTTCGACGATGGGGGATTTGGTCGCGGAAGGCTGGCGCTGACGACAGCCTTCGCTTGGTTACAGCCAGCCTTGCAGCTCGCGCAGCACGAGCTGGCGGATCACCTGCACACCGGCGTCGGAGTCGTTGAGGCAGGGAATCGCGGTGAATTCCTCGCCGCCGTGCTCCATGAAGATCTCGGCGTTTTCCTGCGCGATCTCTTCCAGCGTCTCCAGGCAGTCGGCCGAGAAGCCGGGCATCACCACGGCGAGCTTACGCACGCCCTTGCGTGCCAGCGCCTCGATGGTTTTGTCGGTGTAGGGCTGCAGCCACTGGTCGAAGCCGAACCGCGACTGGAAGGTCAGCAGCAGCTTGTCGTCGGCAACGCCCATCCGCTCGCGCAGCGCCTCGACGGTCGCCACGCACTGCGCCTGATACGGATCGCCCTTGTCGATATAGGCCTGCGGCATGCCGTGAAACGAGGCGACGATCAGTTCGGGCTCGAACGACAACGAGGCGAGGTGCGATTTGATCGAGGTCGCGAGCGCGTCGATATAGGCCGGGTCGCGATAATATGGCGGCGTTACCCGCAGCGTCGGCTGGGCACGCAGCTCGCGCAGCACGCGAAACGCTTGGTCGCACACCGTCGCCGAGGTCGCGGCCGAATATTGCGGATACAGCGGGACCACCAGCAGCCGGGTGCAGCCCTTCGCCACCAACGCCTCGATCCGGTCGCGCAGCGACGGGTTGCCGTAGCGCATCGCCCAATCGACGATCAGATGGCTGCGATCGCCCAGCGACGCCGACAGCTTCTCGGCCTGCGCGCGGGTGATGGTCTTGAGCGGCGACTCGTTCTTCTCGTGGTTCCAGATCTTCTGGTAGTCCTTGGCCTTGCGGGCCGGACGGGTGTTCAGAATGATGCCGTTGAGCGCGAGCTTCCAGAACAACCCCTGGTTCTCGATCACGCGCGGATCCGACAGGAACTCGCGCAGATAGATGCGCACACCCTTGGTGTCACAGCTGTCCGGGGTGCCGAGGTTCACCAACAGCACACCGACCCGCTCCGGCGCGGGCGCCGGGGCGATCGCTGGTCCATGGATCGGAACAATGACGCTCATGTTGCTGCTGGCTTCGCGCTTTGGCCTATCGTTGTCAAGACGACGCGGTGACGGTCGGTGCGTCGTACACCGCGGCATCGCGAGGGCGGTTCCATGGTGTCCTGATCATCTACGCACGAGCCGCCGTCGGGTTTTGCCGAAACCCACGCAAGGCGCAGATTTGCAGGCTGCTGGTTAAAGACACGTCACACGTTCTGCTGCGACATACCCTAGGAGAAGTCCGCAGCCGAGCAGCAGCACCAGACCGGCGGCGCCGAACTCGAGGCCCCGCATCACCAGCATGCCGCCGCCATCGCGCTGTGCAGCCAGCTTGCGGGCCAGCCCCTTTGCCGACACCGCCGCTACCGCGATGGTCGCGACCGTGATCGCGGTGCCCAGCGCCATCACGAAGGTGGCGACGATCCCGGCCCAGAACAAGCCCTGGGCGAGCGCAAACACCATCAGCAGGATCGCCCCCGAGCAGGGGCGGATGCCGACGGTCAACACCGCACCAAGACCGCGGCGCCAGCCGCCCGGGCCGGCGAGCTCGCTCGGTTCCGGTCCGTGGGAATGGCCGCAATGGTCGCAGGCTTCGCCGGGACCTTGATGATGATGGTGATCGTGGTGGCTATGCGCATGACCGTGGTCGTGGCCGTGCCCATGGTCATGATGATGGTGGTGATGATCGCCATGCGCCGCGCGAGCGTGGGCATGGCCGTGCCCAGCATGGTCGTGATCATGATCGTGGTGGTGGTGGTCGTGATCCGTCAGCGCCGCCGGCACGCCGGCCATCGCCAGCTGCGGCTTGCGCATCGAGGCTTGCAGGGCGCGCAGGAAGCCGCCGCCCTTGACCCAGACCAGCCGGGCCCCGAACAACGCGATCAGCGCGTAGCTGCCGATCTCGATCGCGCGCTCGGCGCTGCACATCGTGCTCGCGGTAGCATTCAGCAGCCAGGCGCAGATGCCGACGATCAGAACCGCCACCACCGCCTGCAGCATCGCCGAGACGAACGACAGCGCGATGCCGCGCCGCGCGGTCTCTTCATTGGCGACCAGATAGGACGAGATCACCGCCTTGCCGTGGCCCGGTCCGGCTGCGTGGAATACCCCGTAGGCGAACGAGATCGCCAGCAGGGTCCACACCGCGCTGCCGTCGGCCTTGGCGGCGCGGATCGTTGCCGACATCTGCTTGTAGAACGCCGATTGCTGCGCCAGCAGCCAACCGATGATACCGCCGGCCTGTGGTTCCGCAGCCCCCTTCGGCGCCCCGAACGGATTATGCGCCAGCGCCGCGTGCAGAGCGCCGTCTGCGAACAGGCCGGCGACGGCGATGCCTAGACAGAGGGCGGCCACCGTTCCGAGCTTCCACCTATCCGCGCCCGCCTCACCAAGTCGTTCCGGCTGCGTCATGGACAGGTCACCGCGATCTTGTTGGCGAACATCGCGCCGTAGTTGGAATTGTCGCCGTTCAGGAAGTTGTCTTCGCTCATCCGCTGCGCGGTGGCGCTGCCGTCGGTCGGGCGCTGGAAGTTCAGCGCGCAGCCGGACGGCGCGCCGACCAGGCTGACCGGGTTCTTTTCGGCGAACGAGAAGTCGATGAAGTAGCTCGGGTCGAACACCTCGACCGACAGCTCGTTGCTCTTCACCGGCGTCTTCAACGGCAGGAAGAAGTGCAGCGTCAGCACGTTGTCCTTGTAGGACAGGTAGTAGTCGACCGGCTCGCCGAACTTCTGCTTTTTGCCGCCGACCTTGGCGAAGGTGAAGTAGGCGAATTCCTTCAGCGACTCGACGTTGGTCTGCGCCAGCGGAGCCAGCTCCTCGCGGCTATAGACGCCCTTCTCCTTGGTCTCGATGCCCTGCAGCGCATAGGTCGAGAACATGTCGTCGAACGCCCAGGCGTGGCGGACGCCGGTGAACGAGCCATCCGGCGCATAAACCAATTCGCTGGTCGAGGTCACCCAGACGTGCGGGTGGGCCTCGGCGGTGCCGAAGCCGAACAGGGCCACGACCGCCGCGACCAGCGCGGAGCGGACGGCGGCGCGGCGCAACAGGCCGATCATGCGGCTACGCGGCCTCCGGCGTGTCGAGCAGGCCGCGGCGGCGGAGCAGCGCGTCGGGCTCCGGCTTGCGGCCGCGGAACGCCACATAGGCTTCCTCCGGATCGCGCGAGCCGCCGGACGAATAGATGTCGTCGCGCAGCCGCTTGGCCACCTCCGGCGCGAAGATGTCGCCGGCTTCCTCGAACGCGCCGAACGCGTCGGCATCCATCACCTCGCTCCACATGTAGCTGTAGTAGCCTGAGGCGTAGTGATCGCCGGAGAAGATGTGACCGAACTGGGTCGGCCGGTGCCGCAGTGCGATCTCTTCCGGCATGCCGATCTTGTCGAGTTCCTTGCGCTCGAAGGCGCGGATCTCGCCGATACTGGCGGCCGGCTGGGTGTGGAATTCGAGATCGAGCAGCGCCGAGGAGACGAACTCGACGGTGGCGAAGCCCTGGCCGAACTTGCGGGCGGCGATGAAGCGCTGCAGCAGGTCGTCGGGCAGCGGCTCGCCGGTCTGGTAGTGGCGGGCGAACTGCCGTAGCACCTGCGGCTGCTCCTGCCAGTGCTCGTAAAGCTGCGACGGCAGCTCGACGAAGTCGGTGAACACGCTGGTGCCGGACAGCGACGGGTAGGTCACGTCCGACAGCATCCCGTGCAGCCCGTGACCGAACTCGTGAAACAGCGTGCGGGCGTCGTCGGGCGACAGCAGCGACGGCTCGCCGCCGGCGCCCTTGGCGAAGTTGCAGACATTGATGATCAGCGGCGCCACCGCGCCATCGAGCTTCTGCTGGTCGCGCAGCGACGTCATCCAGGCGCCGGAGCGCTTCGACGGCCGGGCGTAATAATCTCCGTAGAACAGCCCGCGATGCGCGCCGTTTGGATCCTTGACCTCCCACACCCGGACATCCGGATGCCACACCGGGACGTCCTTGCGTTCCTCGAAGGTGATGCCGAACAGCCGCGTGGCAGTGTCGAACGCTGCAGCGATCATGCCGTCGAGCGTCAGATACGGCTTGATCGCGGCATCGTCGAAATTGGCACGGCGCTGGCGCAGCTTTTCGGCGTAGTAGCGCCAGTCCCACGGCGCCAGCTTGAAGTTGCTGCCTTCTTCAGTAACCAGCTCCTGCAGCGCGTCGCGGTCGGCGAGCGCGCGGGCCCGCGCCGGCTTCCACACGCGCTCGAGCAGACCGCGCACCGCCTCCGGCGTCTTGGCCATCGAGTCTTCGAGCCGATAGGCCGCAAAGGTCGGATAGCCAAGCAGCTTGGCGCTTTCCTCGCGCAGGCTCAGGATCTCGCCGATGATCGCGTTGTTGTCGTTGTCATTGCCGTTGTCGCCGCGGGCGATGAAGGCGCGGTACACCTTCTCGCGCAGGTCGCGCCGGCTCGACATCTTCAGGAACGGCTCGACCGACGACCGCGACAGCGTCACAACGGCCTTGCCGGGCATCCCGCGCTCTTCCGCCGCAGCGCGGGCGGCGGCCACGAAGCTGTCAGGCAGCCCCTCGGTATCGCCCTCGCCGAGCTCCATCACCCACTCCTGCTCGTCGCCGAGCAAATGATGGCTGAAGCTGGTGCCGAGTTGCGCCAGGCGCTCGTTGATCTCGGCCATGCGCGCCTTGGCGGCCTCGTCGAGGCCGGCGCCGGCGCGGTGGAAGCGGGTGTAGCTGCGTTCCAGCAGCCGGCTCTGCTCCGGCGTCAGGTTCAAGAGCGCCGCCTTGTCGCGCAGCGCCGCGATCCGGCCGAACAGCACCGCGTTCATCATGATCGGATTCCAGTGCCGCGCCATCCGCAGCGACACCTCTTCGTCGATCTTCAGCAGCTCCGGGCTCGAATGCGCCGACACCAGGTCGTAGAACACCGCGGCGACCCGGTTCAGCAGCTTGCCGGCGCGCTCCAGCGCCGTAATGGTGTTGTCGAAGTCCGGCTCGGTCGGATCGTTGACGATCGCGGCGATCTCGCCGGCATGGTCGGCGAACGCCTGCTCGAAGGCCGGCATGAAGTGCTCGGGCCTGATCTCGGCGAACGGCGGGGTCTCGAACGGGGTGGTCCAGGCGGCCAGCAGCGGATTGCCGGCATCAGCGGGTGCGGCAATCGGTCCGGAGCTTTCTGACATCAATCCATCCTGAATGCGGGGCCTCGTAATCGCACGACATATACCATTGCGTACGGCTTTTTTGCGCCCGGATTGCCTTGTTGCTGCTGGTAAATTACGCAAGGCGCGCCAAACGCCCCACTGCTGACACTTTACGGGATCATCGGCTTGCGCTTGCCGACGCGGGCGATTTCGTTAGATTGCGCCCGCCAGAAGGACCTTCGAACCATGAGCAAGCCTGCCACCGCCGCCGGATCGCGCCAGATCGCCTGGCCGAGCGTCATCACCGTCATCAGCGCCGCCATCCTGATTGGCGCCGAGGTGTTCGGAGCCGCATTCGCGGGCGGGTGGGCACTGGCGATCCTGTTCGGTCTCGGCGAGAGCGCCGCCCACATCCTCCAGGTGGTCCTGTTCGTGATCGGCGTAGTGATCATGGTCGGCTTCATCCGCAACGCGCAGCGCATCGAACCGTTCTTCAAGCGCGCCTGATTTGGCTCCGCGGTCAGCCGCCGCGCCGACGCACCGCCGTCATAATTGTCCCCGTCGTTATTGACGAACTTGAACAGACGTTCAGCTTCGCCGTTGCTGGTGTGATTGATCGGCAACGCTTCCCGACGAGCCGGGATAATTCTCCGGTTAAGACAAAAAAAATCTTGCGGCCCGGCATCGAAACACCTATCTCCAGCCTTGCCCAATTTCGCACGTGCCCGTGGTCGTGTGTCAGTCGGTAGGTATCCGGACAAGAGGCCGGACAGCCGCCAAGGGATGAAGAGCCGAGGGTCTCCAAGCGGCAACGCGACGAGGCCAGCATCTCTCTCAAGAGATGCCGTTGAAGGTGGCTTCCTCTCTTGCAACCGTGACTGACAGCCGGAGGCGAACCGGCGCACCTCGTTCTCAACGGGGGACGCGACTTAAAGCAACGACGGAGCGGGCTTTTTTGGTCTCTGCCGGCTTTCCATCAGCCGGCGCGAATACCGAAGAGGCTTGTCCTTCATTGCCAGTGAGCGGGCGGGATCCTTCCCAACCAATCCAAGGCAGCACTGCTCGTCCGAGCTGATCGCTCGTCGCGCCTCCATCGCGCGACGGCGCTGAAGCCGTCGGATCAGCGCCATCGTTGGTAAGCGCCCGTCGCTGGGCGCGTGGGAGAGTGCCATGACCGAACGTATCCGTGAATTCCTGCGCGACCGCCGCGCCAAGGGTCTGGACGTCGAGCCGTGCCTGGTCGTTGACCTCGAAGTGGTCCGCGACAACTTCATGCATTTCGCCAAGGCGCTGCCGGACAGCCGCGTGTTCTATGCGATCAAGGCCAACCCGGCGCCGGAAGTGCTGTCGCTGCTGGCCTCGCTGGGCTCGTGCTTCGACTGCGCCTCGGTGCAGGAAATCCAGATGGCGCTGGCCGCGGGAGCGACCCCGGACCGCATCTCGTTTGGTAACACCATCAAGAAGGAGCGCGACATCGCGCGCGCCTATGAGCTCGGCATCCGCCTGTTCTCGGTCGACTGCACCGCCGAGGTGGAGAAGGTCGCGCGTGCGGCGCCCGGCTCGAAGGTGTTCTGCCGCATCCTGTACGATTGCGCCGGCGCCGAGTGGCCGCTGTCGCGCAAGTTCGGCTGCGATCCGGAGATGGCGGTGGACGTGCTCGACAACGCCAAGCGTCTCGGCCTGGAAGCCTATGGCATCTCGTTCCATGTCGGCTCGCAGCAGCGCAAGGTGAAGGCGTGGGACCGCGCGCTGGCGATGGCCGCGTCCGTGTTCCGCGACTGCGCCGAGCGCGGCATCACGCTGTCGATGGTCAACATGGGTGGCGGCTTCCCGACCAAGTATCTGAAGGAAGTCCCGCCGGTCGTGCAGTACGGCCGCTCGATCTTCCGGGCGCTGCGCAAGCACTTCGGCAACCAGATCCCGGAAACCATCATCGAGCCGGGCCGCGGCATGGTCGGCAACGCCGGCGTGATCGAGACCGAAGTCGTTCTGATCTCGAAGAAGAGCGACGAGGACGACGTGCGCTGGGTGTATCTCGACATCGGCAAGTTCGGCGGTCTGGCCGAGACGATGGACGAGTCGATCCGCTACGCGATCCGCTCGCGCCACGACGGCGCAGAAATGACGCCGTGCGTGCTCGCCGGCCCGACCTGCGATTCGGCCGACGTGCTGTACGAGAAGATGCCGTATCCGCTGCCGGTGACGCTCGAGATTGGCGACAAGCTGCTGATCGAAGGCACCGGGGCCTATACGTCGACCTACTCGTCGGTGGCGTTCAACGGCTTCCCGCCGCTGGCGACCTACCACATCTGATGTCCGGTCCTCCGCGCTGCGGAGGTCGGATAGCAGGGTGAATCAGCGACTTGTGTCGCCCTCACCCCGGCCCTCTCCCGCAGGCGGGAGAGGGAGCAGAACAATTGAGGCCGGCTTGCCGGCCTCTCCCTGTCACATTGCTATCTGCTGACAACACGCTGCCGGCGCGGTTCGCCGGACGGCGTGGGGATCGACGTGCCATGACGAACACCCTCGCCCACCTGACTGCCTTGAACGTCGCAGCCGTTCCGTTCGCGATCCGTGCGGAAAAGAGCTCCGACATTGCCGCGCGTGAGCGCCTGCTGGATGCGTGCTTCGGCGAAGGCCGACATGCGCGCACCTGCCAGCGTTTGCGTGATGGACGCGCGCCCGCGGAAGGCCTCGCTTTCTCCGCGGTCCGTCAAGGCCGGCTGGTCGGCACGGTGCGGCTCTGGCACGTTGACGCAGGGGGCCGGGCCGCACTCGTGCTCGGCCCCCTCGCCGTCGATTCCTCCTGCCGCGAGCTCGGCGTCGGCGGCGCCTTGATGCGCGTGGCGCTGGCGGAAGCCGCCGCCCGCGGCCACGGCGCCGTCATTCTGCTGGGCGATGCGCCGTACTACGCGCGGTTCGGCTTCTCGGCCGACAAGATGGGCGCGCTGGCGTTGCCCGGCCCGTTCGAGCGCGACCGCCTGCTCGGGCTCGAACTGCGTGACGGCGCGCTCGATGGCGCGTCCGGCCTGATCGTCGCCATCGGCGCAGCCGCCAAGCCGGCGCGCGCCGAGCGGCTGCGTCTTCGTCGCGCCGCGTAAGGAGGGTCCGATGCCTTTTCCCCGTCCGACCCACCGCGTCTTCGCGCCGCGCGATCCGGCCAAGCGGCCGCGCGTGACCATGTTCGTGCTCGCCGTGTTCGCGCTCAAGATCGCGGTCGACGCCTGGCGGCGCCGGCGCACCCGCGCTCCGGAGACCACCCCCGCCTGATCCCGCCACCGCCGCTCCCGTCTCCAGCAAGGCTTGATTTGCCGGGACAGACGCGGCATTGGCTGCTCACCAAAGTTCCCCCAGCTTCAAGGTCGTCCTGATATGTCGCGTCGCCTGATTTCCACCGGATCGCCGTTCGAAAAGACTGCCGGCTACAGCCGCGCCGTGGTCGATGGTGATTTCGTCTTCGTCTCCGGGACCACCGGCTACGACTACACGACCATGAGCCTGCCCGAGGACGTGACCTCGCAGACCCGCAACTGCTTCAAGACCATCGGCGCAGCGCTGAAGGAAGCGGGCTTTGCGATGGAAGACATCGTGCGCGCGACCTACTACATCACCGATCCGAAAGATGCGGATGCGGTGTTCGCAGTGTGTGGTGAGAATCTGAGCGAGATCCGCCCGGCGGCGACGATCGTCGCGGTTGCCGGCCTCTACAAGCCGGAAATGAAGATCGAAATCGAAGTCACCGCTAAGCGCCGGAGCTGACGCGGGGCGGCCAAAATGCCGCACCGCTCCTTCGCGCAACCGACCCTTCTCGGCTTCCCCGTTGACTTTCGGACGGGGAGCCCTACGTTCCGACGATCATGATGATCTTGCCCCGCAACCGCTTGACGCTGCGCGCCGGTCGCCTTCACGCAGGAAGGTGACCCGGGCGCGCGCGTGCGCCGTCCGGGCTTAACGATCTCGTCGACGACTTATCCCCTTTTTCAGACTGCTACTTATCCCGTGAATGCCGATGCGCATGACGCGCTCGGCGTGACAAGGACCCGTGAAAGACATGATCCAGTCCATTCGTACCCAACGACCGCCGATTACCATCCGGAATCGCGATGCCGAACGGCTCGGCCAGCTCGCCGAAGCCGCTGCGCAGCGCTATCCGGCCACGGCCGATTTCCTCGCCGGAGAGGTCGCTCGCGCCAATGTGGCGCCTGACCACGATCCCCTGCCCGGGATCGTCTGCATGGAGTCAGCCCTCACTTTCCGGGACGATACCACCGGCAAGGAAAAGCAGGTGACGCTGGTCTATCCGACCGAAGCCGACGTCGAGGCTGGTCGTATTTCGGTATTGACCCCGATCGGGGCGGCCCTTATCGGCCTCTCCGTCGGACAATCGATCAGTTTCGAGACCCCGTCGGGCGAGCGGCGCTCGCTGACGGTGCTCAGCGTGTCCGAACCGAATTGAGTAGCCGTCGCAGGTGACATCTGAAATTCACCTCGCCGTCACATTCCCGAACTGTCCTGCCCGCAGATAGCGGCGTAACCCCTGCCACCCTGTCCGGAGTTCAAACCTGATGTCGTCTACCTCGAAGATCCACGCCAAGATCACCGGCCCCATTGTGATGATCGGCTTCGGCTCGATCGGCAAGGGCACGCTGCCCTTGATCGAGCGGCACTTCGAGTACGACAAGAAGCGGTTCGTGATCATCGATCCGCACGCGGACAGTGAACTCGCAGAGAAGCACGGCGTCCGCTTCATCAAGCAGGCGGTGACCAAGGACAACTACCGCGAGCTGCTGGTCCCGCTGCTGACCGAGGGCGGCGGCCAGGGCTTCTGCGTCAACCTGTCGGTCGATACCGGCTCGGTCGACCTCATGACGATGTGCCGCGAGATCGGCTCCCTTTACATCGACACCGTCGTCGAGCCGTGGCTCGGCTTCTACTTCGACAAGAACGCCGGCCCGGAGAAGCGCTCCAACTACGCGCTGCGCGAGACCCTGCTGGCCGCCAAGGCCAAGAACCCGGGCGGCACCACCGCGGTGTCGACCTGCGGCGCCAACCCCGGCATGGTGTCGTGGTTCGTCAAGCAGGCGCTGCTCGATATCGCCCGCGACACCGGCGTCGAAGTCAACGAGCCGAAGAGCCGCGAAGGCTGGGGCCAGCTGGCGCAGAAGCTCGGCGTCAAGGGCATCCACATCGCCGAGCGTGATACCCAGCGCGCCAAGACCCCGAAGCCGATGAACGTGTTCGTCAACACCTGGTCGGTCGAGGGCTTCGTGTCGGAAGGCCTGCAGCCGGCCGAACTCGGCTGGGGCACCCACGAAAAGTGGATCCCGGAGAACGGCCGCAAGCACACCGAAGGCTGCCAGGCGGCGATCTACCTGCTGCAGCCGGGCGCCAACACCCGCGTCCGCACCTGGTGCCCGACGCCGGGCCCGCAGTACGGCTTCCTGGTGACTCACAACGAGTCGATCTCGATCGCTGATTACTTCACGGTCCGCGACGGCCAGAACGTGGTGTACCGGCCGACCTGCCACTACGCCTATCACCCGGCCAACGACGCGGTGCTGTCGCTGCACGAGATGTTCGGCGCCGAAGGCAAGATGCAGCCGAAGTGGCACATCCTCGACGAGAACGAGATCGTCGACGGCATCGACGAACTCGGCGTGCTGGTCTACGGCCATGCCAAGAACGCCTACTGGTACGGCTCGCAGCTCTCGATCGAAGAAACCCGCAAGGTTTGCCCGTATCAGAACGCCACCGGCATGCAGGTGTCGTCGGCGGTGCTGGCCGGCATGGTGTGGGCGCTTGAGAATCCAGAAGCCGGCATCGTCGAGGCCGACGAGATGGACTTCCGCCGCTGCCTCGAAGTGCAGACGCCGTATCTCGGCCCGGTGAAGGGCTACTACACCGACTGGACCCCGATCACCGACCGCCCCGGCCTGTTCCCGGAGGACATTGACACCTCTGATCCGTGGCAGTTCAGGAACGTGCTGGTACGCTGACGTCCAGCCGCTTTTGTCGTCGCAAGAGCGGGCCCGCGCACAGCGCACCTCTCCCGCGTGCGGGAGAGGTCGGATCGCGTAGCGATCCGGGTGAGGGCACTCCTCTCCGCGAGTCGCGGACTCACTGCTTGGGGCGCCCTCACCCCAGCCCTCTCCCGCAAGCGGGAGAGGGAGCGCGCTGCGGTTGGGGACGCTCGTGCAGTTACCGTAAGCTGGGATCGGCGCAGCTGAACTGCTCACCAAAAAAACCGAGCCCGCAAATGCGCGAGCTCGGTGAGGTGATCGTCGGCCGTTTCTTGCTGGCGGCGGTTAGCCGCCCTTCGGTTGAATCGGGTCGCCGAGTTTCTCCGGCGGCGCTGGCGGCAAGGCTGGCTTGGCGCCGGACTGCACGGCGTCGGCGTCCGGCCGGGCCGGTTGCGGCGGAATGTCGTGCGGGCGGGCGCCGCTGTCCTTGGCGGGCTCCGGCGCGCTCGGTTTGCTCTCAGCGCCTGGAGTGGATTGCGGCGGCTGCGGCGTCGCCTGGGCGAATTGCAGCCGCCCAGTGCTGGTATCAACCTGAGTCAGCGACAGGCCGGATAGCGCCACGCCCGCCGCGATCAGCACACCGGCCAGCAGCAGATCCCGCTTGAGGCCGCGCTCCTTGTCGTTGTTGTTCGCCGTCATGACCCTCATCCCTTGCTCGCCGAACCAACGGACGCGCGCGGGCATCGTTCCGGGTTCCGGTGTCGCACCGGGTTCCCGAACGGTCAGAATTAGCGACAAGGTGAATCAATCTTTAGTGCTGGTTTCCCAGGTGGCGAAGTGGACGCCGGCTTCCTTGCCGAGTTCGTCGACCACCGCATCGAGTTCGCTCGGCTCCACCGCGGTCGATACCAGCGTGGCAACGATCTCGACCTTGTCCTCGGTATGCTCGAGCGCTTCGACCTCGACTTCCGCCACCGGATAGTCGGCCTTTTCCAGCCGCTCCTCGAGGTGCTCGCGCAGCCGTCCGGCAGCCGCGCTGCCAGCGGTGAGACGCACCGCATAGGTCGCCTCCGAAGTGCGTTCGTCGAACGGGATGCGGTTGATCGCATTGACCAGCGGCCGCAGCAGGGTGTTGCCGGCGATCACGAACACCGTCAGCGCCACCGCCTGAGCCACCAGATCGCCGCCGGCGCAGCAGCCGACAGCCGCCGAGCTCCACAGCGTCGCCGCAGTGTTGAGGCCGCGGACGTTCATGCCCTCTTTCATGATCACGCCGGCGCCGAGGAAGCCGATGCCGGAGACCACATAGGCGATCACTCGGACCGCGCCGTCGGCACCGGCCAGATGCATCGCCAGATCGACGAAGGCTGCGGCGCCGACTGCCACCAGCACGTTGGTGCGCAGCCCTGCGGTGCGGGTCCGGTACTGCCGCTCGGCGCCGATCAGCATGCCGAGCACGAAGGCGACGGCGAGGCTGACCAGCGTGTCGAAGAAGTCCGCTGTCTGGAAGGTGGTGAGAAACCGCATCGGGAGCCGCCTGCTTTCGGAGACGGTTCCCTCTTACAGCGGAAGGATGCCGCCCGCACCATCCTCGTCGGAAAACGCCAGCAGCGTGCCTTTGGCGTTCCAGGCGAGCGCGGCGATCGGCGGCGTGTCATTGCGGCGGGCGAGAATCTCGGCGCCGTCATTCATCCGGACCAGCAGCACAGTGCCGTCGCTGTAGCCGGCCGCGAGAATGTCGTTCTTCGGATGGCACGCGACTGCGCTGACACGGGCCTGCAGCGGCGCCAGCATCGCCGGCTGCTTGCCCATCGGACCATCCTTGCTGGCGAACGGCCAGATGATGACGGTGTCGGCGCCCGACGTGGCGAGGCCCTTGCCGCCGACCGTCCAGGACATCGACCGCACCCGGCCGGGATAGCCGGTCATCCGCATGTGCTTGGCATCCGCCAGCCGCCAGCCGTGCAGCGCCGGCTCGTGCATCGCGGTGACCAGGAAGCGGTTATCGGGACTGAAGATCACGCCGAGATGCGAACCCGCCCATTCGAGGAATTCGGCGTTGCCGGCCATGTTCGGAAACCACAGGGTCACGCCGTTGTAGTGCGCGATCGCGAGCCGCAGCCCCTTCGGCGCGAAGGCGAGGCCGCCGACGGTGGATGGCACCTCGAAGAACTTGTCTTCGCCCTTCGGCGCGCGAACGTACGCGATCTTGCCGGCCGACCACGCCACCGCGCCGTCCGGATGCAGCGCGACGTTGTCGATCCAGCGCCGCTTGGCATCGGTCGCAAAGGTCTCGGTCTTGCCCGAACCATCCAGCAGCGTCACCTTGCCGTCGTCGCCGCCGGTAACGATGCGCTTGCCGTCACACGCCGCGCTGAGAATGCCGCCGCCGTGCAGCGGAACGGTCGAGGTCGTGCCGTCGGCAGCGACCAGCGTCGCGTTTTCCTCGGTGCCGATGAACACCGCGGTGTCGCCGAGGAAGTGGACCGCGCTGACACCGCCTTCGATCGCAACCGGCTTGACCCGGTCGGTGACCGACGCGATCGACCCGGCCTCGCCGGGCGCCTCGAAGCCGCTCATGACGCGATGCACTTGGCGAAGCCGTCGCGGATCGCCTGTTCGGGCAGATCGCGACCGATGAACACCACGCGGCTCTCGCGCGGCTCGCCCTCTTTCCAGGCGCGCTGGTGATCGCCTTCCAGCATCATGTGCACGCCCTGGAACACGTAGCGGTCGTCGTCGCCCGTGAAAGCGAGGATGCCCTTGGAGCGCAGGATCTTGCCGCCTTCGGTCTGCACCAATTGCTGCAGCCACGGCATGAACTTGGCGGGATCAAGCGGCTTGTCGCTCTTCAGCGACAGCGATTGCATGTCCTCATCGTGATAGTGCTTCAGCCCGTGATCGTGATGATGGTCGTGGCCATGATGGTGATGATGGCCGTGGTCGTGATCATGGTGGTGATCGTGATCATCGGCCTCGAGAAAGGCCGGTTCGATTTCGAGAATGCGGTCGAGATCGAACGCGCCGCGCTCCAGCACATCGGCGAGCGCGACCTGGCAGCGTTCGGTGCGATGCAGCTTGGCGTACGGGTTGATCGCGCGAATGCGCGCCTCGACTTCGGCGAGTTCGGCCGGACTCACCAAGTCCGTCTTGTTCAGCACGATGACGTCGGCGAAGGCGATCTGGTTCTTGGCCTCGGGCGCATCCTTCAGCCGCTCGCTCAGCCATTTGGCGTCGGCGACGGTCACCACCGCATCGAGCCGCGCGGCGTTCTGCACATCTTCGTCGACGAAGAAGGTCTGCGCCACCGGGGCCGGATCGGCGAGGCCGGTGGTCTCGACGATGATCGCGTCGAACTTGCCTTTGCGCTTCATCAGGCCGGCGAGAATGCGCACCAGGTCGCCGCGCACCGTGCAGCAGACGCAGCCGTTATTCATCTCGAACACTTCTTCGTCGGCGCCGATGATGAGGTCGTTATCGATGCCGATCTCGCCGAATTCGTTGACGATCACCGCGTATTTCTTGCCGTGGTTTTCCGACAGGATGCGGTTCAGCAGCGTGGTCTTGCCGGCGCCGAGATAGCCGGTGAGCACGGTGACGGGAATCTTCGAAGCGGCCGTAGAAGTCATCAGGCAGTTACTCCAGCGCGGAGCCCCGGCCCGAAACACACGGCGTGCGCGTCTCCAAGGCTGAGGCCGAAAATCATGGCGGGACCGCCGGATTCCGGGCGACCGCCGCGGCGGTCCAGGCTCGGGTCAGCGGGACCGGCGCTGCGTCATCCGCTCAGCGCGCCGGTCAGCGTTCTTATATTGTGCCGGACCATATCAATGTAAGTGGGGGCGTCGCCGTTTTCGGGCGTCAGGCTGTCGGAATACAGCGTGCCGCCGATCTTGGCGCCGGTCTCGGCACTGATCCGCTTCATCAGCCGTGGGTCGGTGACGTTCTCCAGGAACACCGCCGGCACCTTGTCCTTGCGGATCTGGGTGATGATCTTCGCGACGTCGCGGGCGCTGGCTTCGGATTCGGTAGAGACGCCCTGCGGCGCGATGAAGACGATCCGGTAGGCGGCGGCGAAATAGCCGAAGGCGTCATGGGTCGAGATCACCTTGCGCTTGCTCTCGGGGATCTTCGCCGCAGCCTCGCGGACGTCGCGGTCGAGCGCATCGAGCTTGGCCAGATACGCCGCGGCGTTGGCGCGGTATGCGGCCTCGCCGGCCGGATCGGCGGCGATCAGCGCGTCGCGGATATTGCCCACATAGGTCTTGGCATTGGCGACCGACTGCCAGGCATGCGGATCGGCGTGGCCGTCGCCGTGATCGTGTGCGTGCCCACCGCCGGCGTGGGCGTCATCCTCGTCGGCATCGCGCGGCGTAATGCCCTTGGTGGCGGTGACGACGGTGGCCTTGCTGCCGGACGATTGCACCAGCCGCGGCAGCCAGCCTTCCAGGCCGAGACCGTTGACCACCAGCAGCCTGGCGTCGGCGACTTTCTTGGCGTCGGTCGGCGACGGCGTATAGACGTGAACGTCGCCGCCAGGGCCGACCAGCGTGGCGATATCGACGCGGTCGCCACCGACATTGCGGACGAAATCACCGAGAATCGAGAAGCTTGCGACCACCCGGACGCGCTCCTGCGCGTGTGCCGGCAGCATCGCGACAAGGCCGGCGGCGAGGATCAGGACGACACGGAACATCGGCGTTACGCCTCCAGATGCGGTGCGGGAAACAGCTTACGAATCACGCCGCCGAAGCGGCCGAACAGCACCGAGCCGAGATACAGCACGGCAGCGACCAGGATGATCGCCGGGCCCGACGGCAGGCCGGCCTGATACGACAGCACCAGCCCGACATAGCCGGACAGCAGGGCGCTGGAGACCGCCACCATCATCATGCCGGTGATGTCGCGCGCCCAGAATTTGGCGATGCCGGCGGGCAGAATCATCAGGCCGACCGCGAGCAGCGTGCCGAGCGCGTGGAAGCCGTTGACCAGATTGATCACCACCAGCGCCAGAAAGGCGAGATGCGCAGGCGCGCCGGCGCGGCTGACCGTCCGTAAGAATAAAGGGTCGACGCATTCGATCACCAGCGGCCGCCAGATCACCGCGAGCGCCACCAGCGTCAGCGTCGCATTGAAGGCGATCACCAGCAGGGTGCGATCGTCCATCGCCAGGATGTTGCCGAACAGCACGTGCAGCAGGTCGATATTGGTGCCCTTCATCGACACGATGGTGACGCCGAGCGCGAGCGACACCAGGTAGAACGCCGCCAGCGAGGCGTCCTCTTTCAATTCGGTGACGCGCGACACCACGCCGGCGAGAATCGCCACCGCGAAACCGGCGATCAGGCCGCCGAACGTCATCGCAAACAGGTTGAGGCCCGACAGCAGGAAGCCGATCGCAGCGCCCGGCAGAATCGCGTGCGCCATCGCGTCGCCGACGAGACTCATCCGCCGCAGCATCAGAAACACGCCGATCGGCGCGCCGCCGAGCGACAGCGCCACGATACCGGCGAGCGCCCGGCGCATGAATTCGAACTCGGTGAACGGCGCGATCAGCGCCTGATACAGCATCATAATGTCAGGCCGCCTGGGAAGCTGCGGTGCAGGCCGGCGCGCCGTCGTCAAACGCTTCGCACATCCGCCGCGCTTCGGCCTGGTTGTCGGCGGTCAGCACCTCGGCGGTCGGACCCCACGCCACCGCGGTGCGGGCCAGCAGGAGAGTCTCCGGGAAGCTGGCGTTGACTAGGTCCATGTCGTGCAGCGCCGCCACCACGGTGCGGCCTTCGCCGTGCCAATGCTGCACCAGGTGGACGAGGTCAGCGGTGGTGCGGGCGTCGACGGCGTTGAACGGCTCGTCGAGCACAATCACGGCCGCGTCCTGCAGCAGCACCCGGGCGAACAGCATGCGCTGCATCTGGCCGCCCGACAGCGTTCCGATATTGCGGTTTTCGAAGCCGGACAGGCCGACGGCCGCCAGAGCCTGGGAGATTCGCTGCCGCGCAGACCGGTCAATGCGGCCGAACGCTCCGGTCGAGCGCCACAATCCGGTGCCGACGAAATCGAACAGCGAGATTGGAAAGGTTCGATCGATCTCGGCGCTCTGGGGAAGATAGGCGATATCGTGAACGTCCAGGCCGTCCCGATCGATCGATCCCGCCAGCGGCTTCAGGATACCCACGACGCCGCGAAACAGCGTCGACTTGCCGGCGCCATTCGGCCCGACCACTGCCAGCAACGAGCCGGCGTCGATTCGTCCCGATAGGTGATGCACCGCCGGGTGGCGGTCGTAGCCGAGGGTGACATCCTTGAAAGTCAGTTGGGCCCGCATGGTCATCTCATTGCCACCAGCACAAGCGTCCAAAGACCGGCACTGACCGCCAGCGCGGCCGCGATTCGGGCCCCAAGCCCCATCCGCAGGATCGACCAAGGCGCCGGCTGCGGAGGGTGCGGCGATTCAGCACCGTGGACATGCAGATGCACATGGCCGGACGACGTGCCCAGATGGGATGGCGAAGGAGGTGATTGTGGCACGTGCGGCAGTCCGCTTCATCGAAATCTGTTACATTATAACATTATCGGATGGGCGGCCCGCAAGTGTCCCGAACTGCACAAACCGCCGAGATTCAATATGTTAAATGGTTCGTTGCAGGCGCTGAATAATTGGGCAGCCTCATGCTCCTGACTCGCCATCAGGCAGGCGCCTGGCAGTTTCAAATTAAGGCGGAATTTGGATCTCTTTAAGGTTCCATTAGGTATAAAAAATTGTGCGTCGTCATGAGGTTAGTTCCAAAGGGAGTGTGGCCTCCCGGTGACAGCATTTTACGCAAAATCCCGCTAAGCCATGATGCAGATGGCGCCGACTAACGGTGCGTCTGACAAAGTCTGGAGACAACACATGAAGAAGATTCTGCTCGGCACCGTGGCCCTGGTCGCCCTCGGCGCGGCCCCGGCCCTCGCCGCGGACCTCGCCGCCCGCCCGTACACCAAGGCTCCCGCCTACGCCCCGGCCCCGGTTTACAACTGGACCGGCTTCTACATCGGTGGTCACATCGGTGGCGCCTTCTCGGGCGACAACAGCATCGGCACCGGCGTTACCGCCAGCGACAACGGCAAGTTCCTCGGCGGTGTGCAGGCCGGTTACGACTGGCAGTTCGCTCCGAACTGGGTGCTCGGTGTTGAAGGCCAGTACTCCTGGCTGAGCGGCACCAACCAGTCGGTTGCCTTCGGTGGCACCCTCAACGGCGCCCCCGGCGTCTTCACCTACGCCGACAACCAGCGTGGTCTGGCGTCGGTGACCGGCCGCCTCGGCTACACCTGGGGTCCGGCGCTGCTCTACGTCAAGGGCGGTTGGGCTTACGCCGACTACTCGAGCAGCCTGACCTTCGTCCCCAACGCCGGCGGTTTCGCTGCCGTTGCGATCGACAGCAAGAAGGACGGTTACACCGTCGGTGGCGGTCTCGAATACCTGTTCGCTCCGAACTGGTCGGGCAAGATCGAGTACCAGTACTACGACTTCGGCAACGTCGACCTCGGCAACGGCTTCTCGGCCAAGAACGACGAGCACGTGGTCAAGGCCGGCCTGAACTACCGCTTCAACTGGGGCGGTCCGGTCGTCGCCAAGTACTAAGACCTGATCACTTCCTTTGCGGGAAGTTGGAAGGGCCGGCCTCGCGCCGGCCCTTTTTCATTTTCGAAACCATGTCAGAACCGGGCGCACCGATCGCTCAAATAGCGATCGTTCCTCGTAGAACGACGTGAAGAATATTAACCCCCTAAACTGATACTCCCGGCCAGCGTCGCTGAGACGACGCGTCAGTGCAAAGTCCAGGTTGGGGGAAACATGTCTGGGAAATTCGCGAAATTCCGGCGTCCGCGGCTGAAGTTTCCGCAACTCGGAATTCGTGGCAGCCTGTTCGCTGCATTCACCGTGATCGCCGGCATGGCGATCCTGATCAGCGCCTGGGCCGGGATCAGCCTGCATCAGCTTGGGCGTACGATCGCCGAGCTGAGCGGCCGCGACATTCCCAAACTTGCCGCCAGCCTCCAGCTCGCCACCGAAAGTGAAAGTCTCGCCAGCCAAGCGCCGATCCTTCTCGACTCGCTTTCCGCCGAACAACTCCGTGAGCGCTCAGCCCGGATGAAGGCGGCCCAGCAGGTCGCGATCCAGAAGCTCGCCGACATCACGGCTTACGGTGGCGACAAGGCAGTCGTTTCGGCGCTCAGCGAAACCTTGAAGAACATCGACGACACCATCCGCAGCCTCGGCGCAGCCGCCAAGGAGCGGCTCGATCTGACCACGCAACACGCCAAGCTTTATGAAGAGCTGCGCCGCTCGCACGACGCCTTCATCGCTGTCGCCAACCCTGCGATGCTCGATGCGCAGACTCAGATGAATGCCGTGCTCGGTTCGGCCAATCTGTCGCAGGACGACGCGACTGCCACCGGACGCCAGATCGAACAGCTCGGCAACGTTATCGCCCAGAGCAATCTGATCGCCTCGAACCTGATGGCGGCACTGTCGGCCTCCAGCGCCGATGATCTGGAGCCGGTCGAAGCCAGCTTTAAGGAAGCCCGTCAGGTGGTGAATACCAATCTGGAAGGTCTCCCGCAGAATCAGACGACCGCCGACATCAAGGCCGCGGCCCAGAAGCTGATGGCGCTCGGCGACGGCAAGACCGGCGCGTTCAAGCTGCGCCAGCTCGAACTCGATGCCCGCGACTATCGCGATCTACTGCTCGACGAGACCCGCAAGCTCAACGTCGGTCTCGGCATCAGCGTCAAGCAACTCGTCGACAATGTCCGCAACGAGACCACCGTCGGCACCTCGGACGCGCAGGCGCAGATCACACTGGCCACGCGGGTGATGATCGGGCTCGGGGCAGCGACCCTGATCGGCTCGGCGCTGTTCGTCTGGCTGTATGTCGGACGCAGCATCCTGCGCCGGATCGGCGGCCTGCAGAAGTCGATGCAAAGCCTGTCGGCCGGCGACCTCAGCACCGCCATCGAGCGCGGCAGCCGCCGCGACGAGATCGCCGTGATGGCCGAATCGCTGGAAGTGTTCCGCGACAATATGATCCGGGCGCGGACGCTGAGCGAAGAGCAGGACAAGGATCGCGCCGCCAAGGCCGAACGTACCCAGCGGATCGAGGCGCGGATCGCCGAATTCGAGGCGACGGTGCGCAGCGCCATGGAGAAGCTGCAATCTTCCGCGGACCAGATGCAGGAAACCGCGCACACGATGGCGACCACCTCCGAGCAGTCGAGCGCGCTGGTTACCACCGTCGCGTCGGCTGCCGAGGAAACCTCGGTCAACGTCCAGACCGTGGCGACCGGCACCGAGCAGCTCGCCTCGTCGATCGCCGAGATCAGCCGTCAGGTCACCACCTCAGCCGAGATCGCGACCCGCGCGGTGCGCGAAGCGGGCGAGACCGACACCACGATGCAGGGCCTCGCCGATAACGCCGAACGGATCAGCGCGGTGATCGACCTGATCCAGAGCATCGCCTCGCAGACCAACCTGCTGGCGCTCAACGCTACGATCGAGGCCGCGCGCGCCGGCGACGCCGGCCGCGGTTTCGCGGTGGTGGCGGCGGAGGTCAAGGACCTCGCCAGCCAGACCGCCAAAGCGACCGAGGAGATCCGGGCGCAGATCGCCGCCATGCAGGGGGTGACCAGCTCGGCCGTTGGCGCAATCCGCAACATCGGCCAGACCATTACGTCGATCAACGAGGTGACCACCGCCATCACGGCGGCGGTCGAAGAACAGGGCGCGGCGACCCGCGAAATCGCCCGCAACATCCAGCACGCGGCCGGCGGCACCAGCGAAGTCTCCAGCAACATCGTCGGCGTCAGCGCCGCCGCCTCGCAGGCCGGCTCTGCTGCCGCCGAGGTCCTGAATGCCTCCGGCTCGCTGCGCCAGGAAGCGGCGCTGCTGCGCGAGGAGATCGACGCATTCCTGACCAATATCCGCGCCGCCTGATCGGCAACCCAACCTGAAAGTCAGGGCCGGCGGCTAGCCCCGCCGGCCCTTTTTTGCGTCCAGATGCTGGAATTTGAGGCCTGTGAGGACTGCAACCGGCCCTGACGGTTTTTCGGCTGGCGCCGCCGCGCCGCGCCCGGTAAGCCGGATCAGGGAGCATGCGCCGAATGCATAAGAACACCGACGCGACCGAGACGCCGCACGACGAATTGCACTACTTGCAAGACAGCCACCCCGGCCCCGACCAGACGGTCGAGATCGCGCCGGGCGTGTTGTGGCTGCGGCTGAAGCTGCCGTTCAGGCTCAACCACGTGAACATCTATCTGCTCGCCGATGGCGATGGCTGGGCGATGGTCGACACCGGCTTCGGCAACGATGCGACCATCGCGGCCTGGGAAACGCTGTTCGATGGTGCGCTGGCGGGCTTTCGCATCAGCCGGGTGATCGTCACCCATGCCCATCCGGACCATGTCGGCATGGCGGGCTGGATCGTGCAGCGGTTCGGCTGCCCTTTCTACATGTCGCAGATCGAGTATCTGCAAGGCGTGTATCATCAGAACCGTCGCACCGAAGAGCGGCTGGTCAACAACCGCGCGTTCTTCCGCCGCCACGGCATCGACGAAGCCGTGATCGACCAGCTCGTCGGCCGCGGTCAGGACTATCTGAAGAAGACCGTGCCGCTGCCGGCAGCGTATCGTCGGCTCGCCAACGGCAAGGACATCACGATCGGGCAACGGTCATTCCGGATCATCACCGGTGCCGGCCACTCGCCCGATCAGGTGATGCTGTATTGCGAGGCCGATAAGCTGTTCCTTTCCGCCGACCAGGTGCTGAGCAAGATCTCGCCGAATGTCAGCGTGTGGGCACACGAGCCTGACGAAGACGCGCTCGGCTCGTATCTTTCGTCGCTTGCCGAGCTCGACACACTATTACCGGACGACGTGTTGGTGCTGCCGGGCCATGGCCTGCCGTTCCATGGCGTCAAGACCCGCATCAAACAGCTCGCCGATCATCACGAGGAGCGCTGCGGGATGATTGCGGACGCCTGCCGCTCCACCCCGATGAGTTCGGCCGAACTGGTCCCGGTGGTATTTCACAAACACGTGTTGGATGCGCATCAGACCGGCTTTGCGGTCGGCGAGCTGATCGCTCACGTCAACTACATGCTGACGCAGAACCGTTTGCAGCTGGCGCCGACGACGGACGGCGTATTGCGGTTCACCAGCGCTTAACGTTTGCAGCGTTGTCCGCGTGATCCCTGACAAGGCCGCATTCGAGCCAAGGCATTGATCTTCATCAAGCCTTGCCCTGCGGAACCGATGATATGGATCGCGTCGGGCGCAGCTCGATCGCCGAATTGCGCCTCGACTTCCTTGATGGAAGAGTTCTAATAGTTTCGCCGGTTCTGCGGCGTTCCGTCGTTCGATCCGCCTCCCCAACAGGTCATCGCGATGCAGTACAATCAATTCTTTCAAGACGCTCTCACCCGCCTTCACGACGAGCGTCGTTACCGGGTGTTCGCTGATCTCGAGCGGATTGCCGGCAGGTTCCCGCATGCTACGTGGCACTCGAACTCCGGAGCTCGCGATGTCGTGATCTGGTGCTCGAACGATTATCTCGGCATGGGCCAGCACCCGAAGGTGGTCGGCGCGATGGTCGAGACCGCAACCCGGATCGGCACCGGCGCCGGCGGCACCCGCAACATCGCCGGTACGCATCATCCGCTGGTGCAGCTGGAGCAAGAGATCGCCTCGCTGCACGGCAAGGAAGCGGCGCTGCTGTTCACCTCGGGCTATGTCTCCAACCAGACCGGCCTGTCGACCCTCGGCAAGCTGATCCCGAACTGCCTGATCCTGTCGGACGCGCTCAATCACAATTCGATGATCGAAGGCATCCGTCAGTCGGGCTGCGAGCGCGTGGTCTGGCGCCACAACGATACCGCTCATCTCGAAGAACTGCTGATCGCCGCCGGTCCCGACCGTCCGAAGCTGATTGCGTTCGAGAGCCTGTACTCGATGGACGGTGACACCGCTCCGCTGGCGAAGATCTGCGATCTCGCCGAGAAGTACAACGCGATGACCTACTGCGACGAAGTGCACGCGGTCGGCATGTACGGTGCGCACGGTGCCGGCGTCGCCGAGCGTGACGGCGTGATGGCCCGCATCGACATCATCGAAGCGACCCTCGCCAAGGCGTTCGGCTGCCTCGGCGGCTACATCACCGGCAAGACCGAAGTGATCGACGCCGTACGTTCCTACGCGCCGGGCTTCATCTTCACCACCGCGCTGCCGCCGCCGATCTGCGCCGCCGCCACCGCCGCGATCAAGCATCTGCGCAGCTCGACCTGGGAGCGTGAGCGCCATCAGGATCGCGCCGCGCGCGTCAAGGCCGTGCTGAACAACGCCGGCATTCCGGTGATGCCGACCGACACCCACATCGTGCCGGTGTTCGTCGGCGACGCCGAGAAGTGCAAGAAGGCGTCGGACATGCTGCTCGAGCAGCACAACATCTACATCCAGCCGATCAACTACCCGACCGTCGCCCGCGGCCTCGAACGGCTCCGCATCACGCCGTCGCCGTATCACGACGACAAGCTGATCGACGCGCTGGCCGAAGCCCTGGTGCAGGTCTGGAACGAGCTCGGCCTGCCGCTCGGCGCCAAGGCGATCGCTGCGGAGTGATCCGTATCGCTCGCACGCCGCGGTAACGATCTTCAGCGGGGGCGCCCGCGGCCGGGAAAATCCCTGTCGCAGGCGCCCCTTCTGTTTTGGTAGACTTGCAATTGCGTCCCGCAGGCCTGCATCCGGCGGCCTGCGCGGGAAGTGATTGATCAATCGCCTGCCGCCTGACGCGAGGGAGCACGACCGCGATGCTGCACGACTGGGGCGTGATCGCAGCCGCCCTCGCCTACATCGGGTTTTTGTTCGTCGTCGCGAGCTGGGGCGACCGGCTCTCGCAAGGCCAGCGCGAGCGCGCCGGCGGGCTCATCTATCCGCTGTCACTGGCGATCTACTGTACGTCCTGGACCTTCTTCGGCTCGGTCGGTTTCGCCAGCCGCTCCAGCTTCGACTTCCTGGCGATCTATGTCGGTCCGGTCCTGGTGGTGCTGGTCGCTGCACCGCTGCTGCGCCGCGTCATCCGACTGGCCAAGTCGCAGAACATCACCTCGATCGCCGACTTCATTGCGGCCCGCTACGGCAAGAGCCAGAAGGTCGCCGCCACCGTGGCGATCATCGCGATCATCGGCTCGGTCCCCTACATCGCGCTGCAACTGAAGGCGGTGTCGTCATCGCTGCAGACCATCCTCGGCGATGACCACAACATCGCCGACATCCCGATCGTCGGCGACATCGCGTTGATCGTCGCGATGGCTATGGCCTTGTTCACGGTGCTGTTCGGCACCCGGCAGGCCAGCGCCACCGAGCATCAGCACGGCCTGATGCTCGCGGTCGCCACCGAGTCGATCGTCAAGCTGGTGGCGTTCCTGGCGGCCGGCATCTTCGTCACCTTCTGGATGTTCAGCCCATCGGCGCTGATCGAACGGGCGACGCAGATGCCCGAAGCGGTCCGCGCGCTGGATTCAACGTCGCCGGCCAACTTCCTGACCATGACGGCGCTGTCGTTCTGCGCCTTCATGATGTTGCCGCGGCAATTCCACGTCAGCGTGGTGGAGAATTCGAACGAGGCCGAAGTCGGCCGCGCCCGCTGGCTGTTTCCGCTGTACCTGATTGCGATCAATCTGTTCGTGATCCCGATCGCGCTTGCCGGCCTCGTCAAATTCCCGTTCGGCAAGGTCGACAGCGACATGTACGTGCTGGCGCTGCCGATCGACGCCGACGCCCCGATGCTGAGCGTCGCGGTGTTCATCGGCGGGCTGTCGGCCGCGACCGCGATGGTGATCGTCGAATGCGTCGCGCTGGCCGTGATGGTGTCGAACGACCTGGTGATGCCGCTGGTGCTGAAGCGCCACGGCGCGCCTCGGCCCGACGAACAACGCAATTTCGGCAGTTTCCTGCTGACGGTGCGGCGGGTCGCGATCTTCGCGATCCTGATCCTCGCCTATCTGTACTACCGGGCACTCGGCAACACCCAGCTCGCCGCGATCGGCCTGTTGTCGTTTGCCGCGATCGCTCAGTTCGCACCGTCGTTCTTCGGCGGCCTGGTCTGGCGCCGCGCCACCGCGCGCGGCGCGATCGGCGGCCTGCTCGTCGGGTTCGCAGTGTGGGCCTATACGCTGTTCATCCCGAGCTTCATGGAGAACAGCACCACTGGACTGCTGCTGTTGCAGCACGGCCCGTGGGGCATCGAGGCGCTGCGGCCGCAGGCGCTGTTCGGCTCCGATCTGCCGCCCCTTCTCCACGGCGTGCTGTGGAGCCTGTCGCTCAATCTCGTCGCCTACATCCTTTTGTCGCTGCTGCGGCAACCGTCCTCGATCGAACGGCTGCAGGCCGAAGTCTTTGTCCCGGACACGCTGACACCGATGACTCCGGCGTTCCGGCGCTGGCGCACCACCGTGACGGTGCAGGACATTGTCGGCGCCGTGTCGCAGTATCTCGGACCGGATCGGGCGCGGGACTCGTTCCGCAGCTTCGCCGCCGGCCGCCGCATCACACTCGATCCCGCGGCACCTGCAGATTTCGAGCTGCTGAAGCACGCCGAGCATTTGATCGCCTCCTCGATCGGCGCGGCTTCGTCCCGGCTGGTGCTGTCACTGCTGCTGCGCAAGCGCACGGTGTCGGCTGAAGCTGCCCTGAAGCTGCTCGACGACTCTCACGCTGCGCTGCATTTCAACCGCGAGATCCTGCAGACCGCGCTGAACCACGTCCGCCAGGGCATCGCGGTGTTCAATCCCGAGCTGCAACTGATCTGCTCGAACCGGCAGTTCGGCGAAATCCTTGGGCTGCCGCCGCACATCATCCAGATCGGCATTCCGCTGATCGAGATCCTGGAATTTCTCGCCAGCAACAGCACCGCACCGATCGACGCCGAAGCGCACACCCAGATGCGGATGGCGGCCTACACCACCGAGGGCGAACCGTTCATCGAGCGCTTCCCGGACCGCCATCTGGTGGTCGAGGTCCGCGCCAACCGAATGCCCGACGGCGGCCTGGTGATCACCTTCTCCGATGTCACTCCGAGCTTCGAAGCCGCCGAAGCGCTGGAGCGCGCCAACGCCACGTTGGAACGTCGGGTGCGTGAACGCACCGAGGAACTGACCCGGCTGAATTCGCAGCTAGCTCTCGCCAAGAGCACGGCCGAAGAAGCCAACATCTCCAAGACCCGCTTCCTCGCCGCCGCCAGCCACGACATCCTGCAGCCGCTCAACGCCGCGCGGCTCTACGCCACCAGTCTGGTCGAGCGCCAGAACGGGGGCGAAGACTCTCGCCTGGTCGAAAACATCGACGAGTCGCTGCAGGCGATCGAAGAGATCATCGGTGCGCTGCTCGACATCTCGCGGCTCGACGCAGGCGCAATGACGCCGTCGCTGACCAACTTCGTGGTCGGCGACCTGATGCGCTCGCTGGAGATCGAGTTCTCGCCGACCGCGCGCGCCAAGGGGCTGGAGCTGACCTTCGTGCCGTGTTCGCTGCCGGTGCAGTCGGACCGGCTGATGCTGCGCCGGCTGATGCAGAACCTGATCTCGAACGCGATCAAATACACCCCGCAGGGCCGCGTCCTGGTCGGCTGCCGCCGTCAGGGGCAGTCGCTCCGAATCGGCATCTACGACACCGGCGTCGGCGTGCCGATCCTCAAGCGGGGCGAGATCTTCAAGGAATTTCATCGGCTCGAGCAGGGCGCGCGGATCGCGCGAGGGCTGGGGCTCGGGCTGTCGATCGTCGAGCGACTGGCCCGCGTGCTCAATCACGGCATTGCGCTCGATTCCAACCGCGGCGGCGGCTCCTGCTTCTCGGTGACGGTGCCGATCGCCGAAGCGGTCAATCACACCGCGGCAGTGACCAGCGCCACGCCGCTGTCGCGCGCCTCGATGAGCGGCATCCTGGTGGTCTGCATCGAGAACGATCCGGCGATCCTGGACGGCATGAAGACGCTGCTGACTACCTGGGACGCCAAGGTGATCGCAGTCGCCGATCCGGAAGCCGCGGTCCGCGCAATCGAGGGCAGCGAGCAGCGCGTCACCGGCCTTCTGGTCGACTACCATCTCGACCGCGGCAACGGCATCGCGGCGATCCGTGAAATCCGCGCCCGCTTCGGCCAGAGCATCCCGGCGATCCTGATCACCGCCGACCGCAGCCCCGGCGTCCGCGCCTCGGCGCGGCAGGAGGAAATCGCGGTGTTGAACAAACCGGTGAAGGCCGCGTCGCTGCGGGCCCTGCTGAGCCAGTGGCATGCTCAGCAGTCTGTCGCGGCGGCGGAGTAAGCGCCGCCGAGACAGGTCGGCGCAAGGCCGAGTTCGCAGCGTCATTGCGAGGAAGCGAAGCCGACGGAGCAATCCGGGAGCGCAGTGCGCCGGAGCCCTGGATTGCTTCGCTTCGCTCGCAATGACGGGAGATGGGCCGGCGCCTTCCGTCATGTCCGGCCTTGTGCCGGGCATCCACGCCTTCCTGCGCAGCTACGCTAGTCTTGCGCAGCTACGCTCGTCTAAAGACGTCGATGGCCGGGACGAGCCCGGCCATGACGGAATAAGCAAGAATTGGTCGACCTAAGCCAATGCTAGGCTTACGACGCGATCGGCTCTTCCTGGCGCCACTGGCTGCCGGAGATCTTGGCCGCGGCGATCACCGCCTGGGTGCGGCTTTCGACGCCGAGCTTCTGCAGGATCGCCGAGACGTGAGCCTTGATGGTCGCTTCCGACACCCCGAGCTCGTAGGCGATCTGCTTGTTGAGCAGGCCTTCGGACAGCATCATCAGCACCCGAACCTGCTGCGGGGTCAGCGTCACCAGCCGGTCACGCAGCTTGGAGGTCTCGGGATCGGCCGCAGCCGACAAGTCGACATCCGGCGGAACCCAGACATCGCCGTCCAGCACTCGCAGGATCGCCTCGCCGAGCTTTTCGACGCCGAAGCGCTTCGGCACGAAGCCGGAAGCGCCGAAATCGAGCGAGCGGCGGATGGTCTCGACGTCGTCGCTGGCCGACACCACGACGACCGGGATCGCCGGATACTGGGCCCGAAGGTAGATCAGCCCGGAAAACCCGCTGATCCCCGGCATTTTGAGATCGAGCAGCACCAGGTCGACGTCGCCCTCGCGCTCGAGCATTGCAGTCAGGTCTTCGAAGGAACCGACCTCACCGATCTTCGCGGAGGACACCACGCTGGCAACCGCCAGACGGAGCGCATCGCGAAACAACGGGTGGTCGTCGGCAATGATCAAGTGCGTGCTGGCGGGGGTGCTCATGGTGTCCCTTACTCGCAAGCTGGAACCAAACCGTCTTCGCTCTCGGAACGCCAAAGCGAACCGATGGCAAGTTGGGTGGCAAGTGTCGCCCTCTGATGGACGGCTGGCAAGGCGGACGTGAATGCCTTGTCCGTACCATCATGCCCTCACGGCAACCCAAAAACATTGAGCAAGCGCAACTATCAGCGGATTTGGCGTCGAAAGTCGTAATGCCGCAGGACGGTACCGGTGCTACCGTACACTGACGGACCGTTGCCGCGCGCCCGGCGCTGTGGCTCGGACCTCAAACAAAACAACAACATAGCCCTCGAAACAACCCAAGGGAGGCAGACGCTGATGGCTACACTTGCCGAGACGAGCAGGCGGTCGGGTGGAATGACCCGTGACGAGCGCTTCGTCATTCTTGCATCTTCGCTCGGTACCGTTTTCGAATGGTACGATTTTTACCTGTACGGCTCGCTCGCCGCGATTATCGGCGCCCAGTTCTTCAGCGCTTATCCGCCGGCCACCCGGGACATCTTCGCGCTGCTCGCTTTCGCCGCCGGCTTCCTGGTGCGTCCGTTCGGCGCCATCGTGTTCGGCCGGGTCGGCGACATCGTCGGCCGTAAATACACCTTCCTGGTCACCATCCTGATCATGGGCCTGTCGACCTTCATCGTCGGCCTGCTGCCCAACGCGGCCACCATCGGCATCGCCGCCCCAATCATCCTGATCACGCTGCGCCTGCTGCAGGGCCTGGCGCTCGGCGGCGAATATGGCGGCGCCGCGACTTACGTGGCCGAGCATGCTCCGCCCGGCAAGCGCGGCTACTACACTGCGTTCATTCAGACCACCGCGACCCTCGGCCTATTCCTGTCGCTGCTGGTGATCCTCGCCACCCGCACCATCGTGGGCGAAGCGGCGTTCGCCGATTGGGGCTGGCGCGTGCCGTTCCTGGTGTCGGTCGCCTTGCTCGGCGTCTCGGTCTGGATCCGGCTGCGGCTCAACGAGTCGCCGGTGTTCAAGAAGATGAAGGAGGAAGGCAAGAGCTCGAAGGCACCGCTGACCGAAGCGTTCGCCAACTGGGGCAACGCCAAGATCGTGCTGATCGCGCTGCTCGGCGCGGTGATGGGCCAGGGCGTGGTCTGGTACACTGGCCAGTTCTACGCGCTGTTCTTCCTGCAATCGATCCTGAAGGTCGACGGCTACACTTCGAACCTGCTGATCGCGTGGTCGCTGCTGCTCGGCACCGGATTCTTCATCATCTTCGGCTGGCTGTCGGACAAGATCGGCCGCAAGCCGATCATCCTCACCGGCTGTCTGATCGCGGCGCTGTCGTTCTTCCCGATCTTCCGGATGATCACCACCTACGCCAACCCGGCGCTGGAAAAGGCGATCGAGACCGTGAAGGTGCAAGTCGTCGCCGATCCGGCGGGCTGCGGCGACCTGTTCAACCCGGTCGGCACCCGCGTCTTCACCAAGCCGTGCGACACCGCGCGTGACTTCCTGTCGAAGTCGTCGGTGAAGTACTCCACCATCAACGGCCCCGCCGGCTCCGGCGTCAAGGTGATGGTGAACGACAAGGAAGTGCCGTACACCGACGCCAAGACCTCCAACCCGCAGGTGCTCGCAGCGGTGCAGGAAGCCGGCTATCCGAAGGCTGGCAATCCGCAGATCATCAAGATGGCGCACCCGTTCGACGTGTTCAATTCGAGCACCGCAGCGGTGATCGGATTGTTGTTCGTCCTGGTGCTGTTCGTCACGATGGTCTACGGCCCGATCGCGGCCTTGCTGGTCGAACTGTTCCCGACCCGTATCCGCTACACCTCGATGTCGCTGCCGTATCACATCGGCAACGGCTGGTTCGGCGGCCTGCTGCCGGCGACCGCATTCGCGATCGTCGCCTCGACCGGCGATATCTATGCCGGCCTGTGGTACCCGATCGTGTTCGCATCGATCACGGTCGTGGTTGGCCTGATCTTCCTGCCGGAGACCAAGAACGTCGACATCAGCAAGACCTGATGATCAGCGGGCCGGCGCCGGCCCTACCAAATACCAACGGCCGCGGAGCAATCCGCGGCCGTTTTGCTTTTGGCGGCGAGATGAGGCGGATAACAAGGTGCACAACCTCATGGTCAGGAGAGACGCGTAGCGCTGTCTCGAACCATGGCCGCGGCTATTGCATGTCCTCATCCTTCCAGACACCCGACTCCGCCGGGCGCCTCATCAGGATGAGGGCGCAGTCCATATTGGGAAGAGTGATTACGCCGTCGTACCGATGAACTGCAGCACAACCTCGCGGCGATGCGGCCTGGCCCGGTGCTCGATCAGATACACGCCCTGCCAGGTGCCGAGAGCGAGCCGGCCCTGCAGCACCGGGATCTGCAGCGAGACGGACGTCAGCATCGTCTTGACGTGGGCCGGCATGTCGTCCGGCCCTTCGGTGTCGTGACGCCAGCCGGCATTCTCCGGCGCGAGCCGGTTCAGCACTGTGGCGAGATCCACCAGCACGGTCGGATCGGCATTCTCCTGGATCGTCAGCGACGCGGAGGTGTGGCGCACGAACACGGTGAGGCCGCCGTCCTTGGCCTGCGCCTCTGTCACGAATGCCGCGAGTTCGCGCGTGATGTCGGTAAAGCCGGTCCCATTCGTCTGCACGGTCAGGAGCGACGAGGCAACACTGGTGGCGGTGGCGCGCGCCAGCGGCGCGCGGCTGAGAGTACGGGATGAACTCATCGATGACCTCTTGTCCCGACCGATCAGATCTTGTCGCCGCTGAAGTCCTTCTGCAGCCGGTTGGCGGTCTCGACCAGACGGCGCCAGGCGCGCTCAAGGAAGCCCATCACCCGATTGACGTCTTGATCGCTCGGCAGCGGGATTTCCAGTTTGCGCTGGCCGTCCTTCTCGGTGATCTGCGGCTGGGGCAGCTTGTCGCTCTTGGGCAGCGCCTCATCGGTTTTGACGCCGGGCTGTCCGGCGCTGGCAAGCTGTGCCTTCAGGCTGTCGTTGGCAGCGCGCAGCGTATCGGCCTCTTTCTTCAGCCGATCGATTTCGGCCTGCAGCCGTCCGGTCTCGGCATCGAACGCGGCGCGTTCGTCGGCGATCTCGTAGCAGGCCCATCCGCTGCCTTTGTCGGTGCAGGTCGAGACCTTGCCGGTGCGGGTATCGAGCCGCACCACGCCCTCGGTTGCGGGCTTGAAGGCATAGCGGCCGTTCTCGCTGTCCGGCAGTGGCGTTTCGGCCAGCGCGCCGCCGGCGCCGCCGACAGCAAGCAGCAACGTCAGCGCGGCGAGGCGCGGGCCGCGCCTGGCGCCCGCGGGCAGGAAGGCCACGGCCATGGGTGCAAAGCTCATCGGGATGCTCCGCCTCTCGGAATCAAAGACCCCGCCTATATGGGGCCTCAGTTCGTCGGCCGGTACGGGGCGCGACCGGATTTCAACGCATCCTCGAGCAGTTCGATCCGGTCCTGGCCCCAGAACACCTCGCCGTCGAGCACATAGGCCGGCGAGCCGAACACGTCGGCGGCGATCGCATCCAGCCGGTTCTGCTCGTAAGCGGCGCGAATTTGGTCCGAACCGGCATGCGCGACGAGCTTTTCGCCGGGCAGGCCGGCCGCATTGGCAAGCTCGATCAGCACCGCCGGCGAGGCGAGATCAAGCTCGCGCTCCCACACCGCGGCAAAAGCGCGCTGCAGATACGGTTCGGGATCGTGGCCAGCGGCGAGCGCCGCGATCACCACGCCATCGGCGAGCCGCGCGTCGAACGGCCAATGCTTCGGCCACAACTTGAAGTCGAGCCCGCGTCTGTCACGCCATCGCTGCAGCTCGACCAGCCGGTAGCGCTGCCGCGCCGGATGGCGCTTGGCCAGCGGCATACCGCCGGTCTCGGAAAACAGCCCGGTCAGCAACACCGGCTTGTAGACGAGCCGCAGATCGTAGGTCTCGACCAGCCGTCGCAACGGTTGGTGGCCGATATAGGCCCAGGGCGATTGAAACGAGAAGTAGTAGTCGATCCGGCGCGACATACAGTCTCCGATAACGATGGCTTTCCGCAGGACCGTTGCGAACCGATCGCCGGAAGCCATCGCATCGGATCAGAGCCATTCCGGCCATGCAAGCCGGATCATGGCGCACCGCCGCAAATGCACTGCGGACAAGTTAGCGCACGGACTCGCAAATCCTCAATAAAATCAGCCAAAACAACGCTGTAAGCGGCTGCGACCGAATCTTGACTTGCCAACAGGTGGTCAGTATGGTCCGCGCGGCTTTTAAGGGTTTCTGGGGCGTTATTTCATCGTTAGCGGCAGCTAGTTCGGGTCTCCACGACATGGCGGACGACACGCACGACAGCAGCCGACCAGCGCATGAACCGCGCGACGGATCGCCTGAGGAGGCTGCGCTTTCCGCACGGCTCGGAAGCCTGGAACAACGGTTGGCCCATTCTCGGGTGAGCCGGAAACTCCAGACGGATCAATCCGAAACAGGAAGTGAAAACGGACATGCCAAAGCCTCGGCGATGGCGCTCGGTTTTCGGCTTTCATCGGAGTTGATTGCGGGCGTTCTCGGCGGAGCGGCTCTCGGCTGGGGTATCGATCGTTTGTTTTCGACCTCGCCCTGGGGTCTCATTGCGTTTGCGCTGATCGGCTTCATCGCCGGTGTAGTGAACGTGATGCGGGCAGCAGGCGTCATGGCGAAACAGTCCGAGCGACTCTGAGCGGGATCCAAGGCGCACCGATCGTTCGAATCCCGCGCAAGCTCGCGACACCGACAGACTGAGAGACGAATGGCCGCCGATCCGATCCATCAGTTCCAGATCACCAAGCTCTTCACCCTCGGTCACGTTGGCGGACAAGAAATCGCGTTCACCAATTCGTCGGCCTACATGTTCGGCACGGTGGCGTTGATCGCCATCCTGATGCTGGTGCCGGGCCGCCAATTGGTGCCGGGCCGGTTCCAGTCGATCGCGGAGCTGTCCTACGAATTCGTCGCCAACATGATACGGTCGACGGCCGGCAAGGAAGGCCTGAAGTTCTTCCCGCTGGTGTTCTCGCTGTTCATGTTCATCGCCGTATCGAACCTGATCGGCATCGTGCCCTACACCTTCACGGTGTCGAGCCACCTGATCGTCACCGTCGCGCTGGCGCTGCTGGTGTTCTTCACGGTGCTGATCTACGGGTTTTCCAAGAACGGCCTGAAGTTCTTCAAGCTGTTCGTGCCCTCCGGCGTTCCGGTCTACATCCTGCCGCTGGTCGTCTTCATCGAAGTGATCTCGTTCTTCCTCAAGCCGGTTTCGCACTCGGTGCGTCTGTTCGCCAACATGCTGGCGGGCCACATCGCGCTGAAGGTGTTCGCGAGCTTCGTGGCGATGCTCGGCGCACTCGGCATCGTCGGCTGGTTCGGCGCCGTGCTGCCGCTCGGCCTGACCATCGCGCTGACCGCGCTGGAGCTGCTGGTCGCGTTCCTGCAGGCTTATGTGTTCGCCATTTTGACTTGCATCTATCTCAACGATGCAATTCATCCGGGCCACTAAAGACCCACTCGCAAACGACTACACCCAACCCCAACAGGAGTTCGTTACATGGATCCGATTGCCGCGAAGTACATTGGCGCTGGTATTGCCTGCATTGGCATGGGCGGCGCCGGCGCTGGCGTGGGCATCATCTTCGGCAACTACCTCGCCGCTGCGGTGCGTAACCCCTCGGCCGCCCAGGGCCAGTTCGGCAACCTGATTTTCGGCTTCGCGGTGACCGAAGCGCTCGGCATCTTCTCGCTGCTGATCGCGCTGCTGCTGCTGTTCGCCCTCTAAGATCCAAAATCCGGTCCTGACCTTCCGGGGTCGCGACCGGCCGAACAGGAGAAGCCCGTGGCTCAAGGTCATGGCGACGCCAAGGGCACCACTGCCCACACGGAAGCGGGCGGAGGCCACAAGGCGCCGTTCCCGCCCTTCCAGCAGGAAACCTTTGCCTCGCAACTGGTGTCGCTGGCGATCGCATTCGTTGCGCTCTACCTGATCGTTTCCAAGATCGCACTGCCGCGCGTCGGCGGTGTGATCGAAGAGCGGCAGAAGACCATCGACGGCGATCTGGCGGCGGCTCAGAAGCTGAAGGGCGAGGCGGACGACGCGCTGAAAGCCTATGAGGCCGAACTCGCCGACGCCCGTGCCCGGGCTCAGGCGATCGGCGCGGAAACCCGTGAAAAGCTCAATGCGCAGGCGGAAGCCGAGCGCAAGACGCTGGAACAGCGGCTCGCGGCGAAGCTCGCCGACGCCGAGAAGACCATCGCAGCGACTCGTACCGCCGCGATGGGTAACGTGCGCAACATCGCGTCGGACGCCGCCTCGGCGATCGTCCAGCAGCTCGCCGGCGTGACGCCGGACGGCAAGGCGGTGGACAGCGCGGTTGACGCTTCGTTGAAGGGCTGAGGCTGATGGCAATCTTCGGAGAAGCAGAAACCTGGGTCGCGATTGCGTTCGTCATTCTGCTCGGCGTGTTCGCCTATTTCGGCGTGCACCGCACCGTGCTGCAGGCGCTGGACAAGCGTCGCGACCGGATCAAGGCGGAGCTCGACGAAGCGCGCAAGCTGAAGGAAGAGGCCGCCAAGCTGCTCGCCGACTATCGCGCGCGCCGTGCCTCGGCCGAACGCGAAGCGCAGGCGATCGTCGAAAGCGCCAAGGCCGACGCCGAGCGGATCGCGGCGGAAGCCAAGGCCAAGCTGGAAGACTTCGTCGCTCGCCGCACCAAGACTGCGGAGAGCAAGATCGCCCTCGCCGAAGCCCAGGCGCTCGCCGACGTTCGCGCGGCGGCAGCCGAAGCAGCGGTGGCGGCGGCCTCGCGCATCCTGTCGGAATCGGTCAAGGGCAACCTCGCCGACGAGCTGCTCAGTAAGGGCATCCAGGAAGTCCGCGGCAAGCTCAACTGAGCTGACGCCTGTTACAAATCAAAGGCCGGCGCGAGCGATCGCGCCGGCCTTTTTGTTTTTGCAGTCGCGGCGCGGGCAGCGTTGCCGCTGCCGGCAATCGCCGCCGCCGCTATTTCCGCTTGCGCGCCTTCGGCTCCGGCTTCAGCGCCTGCGGATCGAATCCGACATAGAACACATAGGCGTCGTTGTCCGAGACCGAGGGGGCCGGATAGGCGACGTCCTCGGCCACCAGGCTGAAAGGCACGCTGCCGTCCGGCTGCATCGAGACGCTGGTGCGATAGGCCTTGGTGAAGACCGTCTTCGGCGACACGCCTTCCTGCACCACCGCGACGCGCAGCGGCACGTCGACCGAGGTCGGCGCCCCAGCCGGACCGGCGATGATCCGGCCCTGGATGCCGATCTTGGCGGTGATGACGCCGGTGTTCAGATTGCATTCGCGGGCGGTGCGGCTGATCACCGCCTGGTAACGCAGATCCGAACCGCTGGCTTCCTTGCCCGGCAGGCCGACCGCATAGGTCGAGGCACCGGAGCGCACCGTCACCGACGGACAGGTCAGCTCGCTCTCGACCGGCGGACCGTTGGAAACGGTCGGCGCCTGATCCTTGTCGGAGCTGCCGAACAAGCTCTTGAAACGATCGGTGATCGATTGCGACCACGCCGGCGTTGCCGCCAGCACAGTGCCGCAGATCGCCACCGCGACGGTGGCGCGCGCCGCGCGCGCGATCCGGTGCCGCGACGGCACCCGTTCAATCTCCTGAGCCATTTACCCTACCCGGCTGTCCAATTCGTTGCGACCGGCGGGGTTATAGCAAAGCAATGCCGGCGAACCAAAGGCGGCAGGTGCTCCCGGACCGGCCGAATCAGCCGCGGAAATCGTCGTGCAGCAGCCCGAACAGCAGATGGTCCTGCCAGACGCCGTTGATGCACAGATACCGCCGGGCCAGCCCCTCGCGGGTGAAGCCGCACTTTTCCAGCACCCGGATCGACGGCGCATTGGTCGGGATGCAAGCCGCCTCGACGCGGTGCAGGTTGAGCTCGCCGAACAGCGTCGGCAGCAGCACCCGCAGCGCCGCCGTCATATAGCCCTGATGCGCGAACGGCTGGCCGATCCAATAGCCGATGGTGCCGGCCTGGACGATGCCGCGACGGACATTGGCGAGGGTCACCCCGCCCACCAGCTGGTTGTCGTGCTCGCGAAACACCAGAAACGGGTAGGAGCGGTCGGAGGCGACATCTTCAGAATAGCGCCGCAGCCGGCGGCGAAAGCCGGAGCGGGTCAGGTCGTCGGACGGCCAGATCGGCTCCCACGGCGTCAGATAGGCCCGGCTGTACTCGCGCAGCTCGGCCCATTGCGGGAAATCGGCCATCTGCGGCGCGCGCAGCAACAGCCCATTGCCGCGCGGCGCCAGCGCAGCGGGCCCGACGGATGGCATACGAAACAGCGCCATGGACGGCACTCCCGACCCGCAGAATCGGCGGACCTCGAACGCCGCGACCCGCGGCGTCAGCTCAATGATAGGACGTCTTGGCCTTGGATTGTGTCAAGCCTTCAGCAAAGCTGACAGCTCTGTCGAGACCGCGGCCACTGCCGAGTGCCACCACGGCCGGCCGGCTCCGCGCCAGCAGCGTGCGTCCGGCTTCCCGCGCGGTGTCGATGGTGACGGCATCGATTCGCCCGACCAGTTCGTCGACCGGCAACGGCCGGCCATAGGCCAGGATGTGCCGCGCCAGCTGCTCGGCGCGCGACGAACAGCTCTCCAGCGCCATCAGCAGGCCCGCCTTCATCTGGGCCTTGGCTCGCGAGATCTCGGCGTCGGTCAGGGTGTCGACCGCATCGTTGATGACGTCGACGATCACTTCCATCATCTCAGGCGCATCGGCCGGATCGGTGCCGGTGTAGAGACCGAAGAACCCGGTGTCGCTGTAAGGCGCGTGGAAGGTGTAGATCGAGTAGCACAGCCCGCGCTTTTCCCGCACCTCCTGGAACAGCCGCGACGACATTCCGCCGCCGAGGATGTTGGTGAACACCTGCAGGCTGAACAGCGTCGGCGCGCCCTGCGGCAGCCCTTCGAGCGCCAGCGTTAGATGCGCCTGCTCGAGATCGCGATGCACGACCCGCGAGCCGCCGGCGCCGAACATCGCCGGCTGCGGCTTCGGTGCCGGCGTGGCGTCGAAGCTGGCGAAGCGGTGCGACACTTCTTCGACGATACGGGCGTGATCAACCGCGCCGGCCGCCGCCACTACCATGTCGGGACCGCGATAATGCGTCGACAGATACGACTGCAGCTTTTCGCGACTGAAGCTCTTCAGCGTCTTGGCGGTGCCGAGCAGCGAGCGGCCGATCGGCTGCTCCGGGTAGCACAGCTCGTTCAGATACTCGAACACGACGTCGTCGGGCGTATCCTGCGCGGCGCCGATCTCCTGCACGATCACGCTCTTCTCGCGTTCGAGCTCTTCGGCCTCGAACGACGGATTGGCGAGAATGTCCGACAGAACGTCGAGCGCCAGCGGCACGTCCGCCTTCATCACCCGCGCATAATACGCGGTGGTCTCGGTCGAGGTGCCGGCATTGAGGTCGCCGCCGACCGCCTCAATTTCCTCGGCGATCTCGCGCGAGGTCCGCCGCGTGGTGCCCTTGAACGCCATGTGTTCGAGCAGATGCGAGATGCCGTGCTCGTCCGGCTTTTCGTCGCGGCCGCCGACGCCGGTCCAGACGCCGAGCGCGGCAGTCTCGAGATGCGGCATGGTGTCGGTGACGATCGTGAGGCCGGAGGGAAGTTTGCTGACTTCGACGGTCATCCGGCGGCTCCTTGCTTGGCGGCGCGGCTCACCGCCAGCACGTGACGTTCGATCGCCACCTGATCGCGCGGCATGATCTTGATCGTTTCGGTCTTGCTCATCAGGCCGTCGAGCCAAGCCGGCAGATCCGGCCGGATGCCGCAAGCAGCTTCCACCGCATCCGGGAACTTCGCCGCATGGGCGGTCGACAGCACGATGTTCGGCACGCTCGAATCGGTAGTGTCGCGATCGGCCACGGCCAGCGCCACCGCGGTGTGCGGATCGATCAGATCGCCCGCCTCCCGCCAAGCGGCACGGATCGCCGATTCGGTCTCCGCCTCGTCGGCACGGCCGGCGTCGAACTCCTCACGCACCGCGGCGAGCACCGCATCCGGCAGCACGAAGCGGCCGGACTGGCCGAGCGAACCCATCAGCGACCGGATCAGCGCGGCGTCGCGCCCGGAGGCTTCGAACAGCAACCGCTCGAAATTCGACGACACCTGGATGTCCATCGACGGCGAGGTGGTGGCGTGGACCTCGCGCACCTCGTAAATGCCGGTCTTCAGGGTGCGCGCCAGGATGTCGTTGACGTTGGCGGCGATCTTCAGCCGGCGCACCGGCAGGCCCATCTTCTTCGCGACGTAGCCGGCGAAGATGTCGCCGAAATTGCCGGTCGGCACGGTGAAGTCGACCACACGGTTCGGCGCACCGAGCGCGACCGCGCTGGTGAAGTAGTACACCACCTGCGCGACGATACGGGCCCAGTTGATCGAGTTGACGCCGGACAGCGCCACCTGGTCGCGGAACTTGTGGTGATTGAACAGCCCCTTCACGATCGCCTGGCAGTCGTCGAAATGCCCTTCGATCGCCAGCGGATGCACGTTCGGGGCGCCCGACGTCGTCATCATCATCCGCTGCACGTCGGAGATCCGGCCGTGCGGAAAAAGCACGACAAGGTCGACATTGTTCAGGTTGGCGAAGGCTTCGACCGCGGCGCCTCCGGTGTCGCCGGAAGTCGCCACCACAATGGTGGTGCGCTGCTTGCGCTTTTCCAGCACGTGATCCATCAGCCGCGACAGCAGCTGCATCGCGACGTCCTTGAACGCCAACGTCGGCCCGTGAAACAGCTCGAGCACGAACTGGCTCGGGCCGGTCTGCCGCAGCGGCACCACCGCCGGATGCCGGAAGGTGGCGTAGGCGTCGCTCGCCATCCGGCCGAGCTCGGCATCGGAGATCTCGCCGGCGACGAACGGCCGGATCACCTCGACGGCGACCTCCCAGTAGGGCCGGCCGAACAGGCTGGTGATGGTATCGGGAGTGAGCTGCGGCCAGACTTCCGGAATATACAGTCCGCCGTCACGGGCTAGCCCGGTCAGCATCACGTCGCAAAAGCCGAGGCGCGGGGCTTCGCCCCGGGTCGAAACATAGGTCGTCAAGGGTGCCTCCAAAGGCCCGGCCCAACGCCCAAGCCTTTGATATTGATCGAGTTCAGTCTCACGCGCGGGTGAAATCGGCCTCACCATAAAGGAGTTTGAGGCGCAGGGGAAATCGCTCCCTGTGGCGGATGCGCCCACCGAGGGTGCTCAGGCGATGCGACGTGATGCCTTCGCCGGCGGCACTGCCACCTGCCGTCCCTGGCCGCGCAGCCAGAACGCGAACGCCACCAGCACCGCAGCGGCAAGCCCGAACCAGGTGATGGCGTATTGCAGGTGGTTGTCGCGCAGATGCACGCCGAGCGGCCCCGGCTTAGGCACACCGCCGGTCGGCATCGGCATCTCCAAGTCGATGTAAAACGGTGCTATCTCGGCCGTCTTATCCCAACCGAGCGCGATGGCCATCGCTGGAACGTCGCGGGTGAACCACAGCCGCTTGTCGAGATTTGGGGCCGGCGCGAACAGGCCGGGCTGCTCGGGAAATCGCAAATAGCCGGTCAGCGTCGCCGTCTCCCCGCTCAGCAGCGGCTGCACCGCGCGATCCTCGGCGCCGCGCTCCTGCATGGTGTTGGGCACAAAGCCGGCGTTGATCACCACGATGCGGCCGTCCGCCAGCCGCGCCGGCAGGAACGCCCAGGTGCCGGGACCTGCGACGTCGTCGCGAACCGCCGAGCCGGACGAATACACCATCACATCCGGCAGTTTCAGATAGGTCGCGGTGAAGCGGACGCGGCGAAATTCATCGTTCGGCGGATCGAGCGCCGGCCAGTCGCGCGCTGTGGGCAGCGCCACCGGCTCGGTGGCCAGCCGTTCACTCAACGCCGCGATCAGCCGATGCTTCTCGTCGCGCCGCTGCAACTGCCAGATCCCCAGCGACAGCAGCACCGCCACCATCGTCAGCGCGATCAGGCACATCCCGGCGATGCTGCGCCGGCGCGCGGCTTCCGCCGTCATTGCGGCTCGCGACCGGCGAGGCGGCCCTCCTGCGCCTTGTGGTGGAACTGCAGGGCGATCAACAGCGCCTTGATCGAGCGCAGCGGCACCAGTGTCGTGATCACCACCAGTGGCAACCAGAGCGCTGCGTGCAGCCAGAACGGCGGCTGATACTTCACCTCGACGATCAACGCGCACAGCACCACGATGGCGCCGCCGATCAGGATGGTGAAAACCGCCGCGCCGTCACCGACATCGGTGAAGCCGAAGTCGAGACCGCAGACCTCACAGCGCGGCGCCAGTGTCAGAAAGCCCGCATACAGCCGCCCCTCCCCGCAACGCGGGCACCGGCACGCAAGGCCGCGGAGCGCGCTCTGCAGGACGGAGGGAGCGTGGCCAACCTGCTCCGTCATTGCGAGCCGAAGGCGAAGCAATCCAGGGGCCGGTGCATCCGGCTCCCGGAGTGCTTCGTCGCTTCGCTCCTCGCAATGACCGCTTGGTGATGGCGCATGATCGTTCAGCCTTGAAAGCAGGGAGGGCCGCCGCTCGGGCCCCCGCCCTCCTCTGATATCGGGCCGCCTTAGCCGCCGTGCGCCATCGCCGAGGCGCCGTGGCCCCAGACGTAGATGCAGACGAACAGGAACAGCCAGACCACGTCGACGAAATGCCAGTACCAAGCGGCAAATTCGAAGCCGAGATGCTGCTTCGGCGTAAAGTGACCGGCATAGGCGCGGATCAGGCACACCAGCAGGAAGATGGTGCCGACCAGCACGTGGAAGCCGTGGAAGCCGGTCGCCATGAAGAAGGTGGCGCCGTAGACATTGCCCGCGAACGAGAAGGTGGCGTGGCTGTATTCGTAGGCCTGCACACAGGAGAATGTCGCGCCGAGCAGGATGGTGCAGATCAGTCCCTGCTTCAGGCCCTTGCGGTCGTTGTGCAGCAACGCGTGGTGCGCCCAGGTCACCGTTGTGCCTGAGGTGAGCAGGATCAGCGTATTGAGCAGCGGCAGGTGCCAGGGATCGAAGGTCTCGATGCCCTTCGGCGGCCACACCCCACCGAACAGGGCCTCGCGGGTGGCGTGGACCGGATCGGCCGGAAACAGCGCCGCGTTGAAGTAGGCCCAGAACCAGGCGACGAAGAACATCACCTCGGAGGCGATGAACAGGATCATGCCGTAGCGGTGGCTGAGCTGCACCACGCGGGTGTGATCGTGCTGATACTGCGCCTCGCGGATCACGTCGCTCCACCAGCTCGCCATGGTGTAGAGCACGCCGATCACGCCGACGCCGAACACGATCGGGGCGCCCTGATACAAATGGTGCATCCAGGACACCGCGCCGAACGCCATGATGAACGCCGACACCGACCCGACGAACGGCCAGGGGCTCGGATCGACGAGATGATAGTCGTGGTGCTTGACGTGCGCCGTGGCCATTGTCGCTCTCCGTTTCGATCCCTCCGGGATGGTGATGCGTGTCCCGGTCGTTTTTGTTGCTGCGTTTCCTGTCAGAGATTGCCCTTGCGCGGTGCCGGTTCGCTCGAAGCCACCGGCTTCGGCGCCGGATCGCGCACCGGGTAGTAGGTGTAGGACAAGGTGATGGTCTTGACGGTGTCGTTCTCCGAATCGGCGGCGAATGCCGGATCGATGTAGAACACCACCGGCATGTCGCGGCTCTCGCCGGCCGCCAGCGTCTGCTCGGTGAAGCAGAAGCAGTTGATCTTGGTGAAGTAGGAACCGACCGTCAGCGGCGTGACGTTATAGGCCGCCTGCCCGACCGTGTCGGATCGCGACAGATTGGTGATGCGGTAATACACCGTCACCACCTTGCCGATCGGCACCTCGATGTCGCGCTGCTCAGGCTCGAACTTCCACGGCAGCCCGTTGACGTTGGAATCGAAGCTGACCGTGACGGTGCGGTCGAGCGGCGCCGAACTCGGCGCGGCACGCGCCACCTGCGTGGTGCCGTTGAAGCCGGTCGTACGGCAGAACCAGTTATAGAACGGTACCGCCGCGAACGACGCCCCGACCATAAGGGCGACCACCAGACCGCATGCCGCTGCTACCGCCGTATCGCGCCCGAGGCCGCGGCGCGGCGCCGGCTGCTGCGGAGCTTGCGGAAGCGGTGGCGACATCGGCGGCACCTTTCTCACATCGGCCGGTGCAGCACCGCCGGTCCCTTGACCAGCGTCACGGCGAAGAACAGCACCACCAGCACGCCGAGCGCCACTGCGATCGCAATCGAGCGTTCACGCTGGCGCTTCTTCTGCGCATCGGTGAGGAGGATACCGGGCGGCGTCTTATGAGCTGGCTCCATCGCGCCCTCCATCAGCCGATCAACCGCAGCACGGCCGCGGCGACGACCTCGACCAGGAGGATCGCAAACAGCGCGAACAGATACAGGATCGAGAACTTGAACAGATTGCGGGTCGCGCGCAGCGCGGCACTGCCGGAGCGATGGCGATACACCCGCACCGCCAGCACCAGCATCCAGCCGCCGAGCGCCAGCGAAGCCACGCCGTAGATTGCATCGAAGTATCCGAGCGGCCACGGCGCCGCCGCCACCGCGACCAGCGCGACGGTGTAGAGCAGGATCTGCAACCGCGTATGATCGGGGCCGGCCACGACCGGCAGCATCGGCACGCCGGCGCGGGCGTAGTCGTCGTTCCGAAACAGCGCCAGCGCCCAGAAGTGCGGCGGCGTCCAGAAGAAGATGATCAGGAACAGCAGGATCGGCTCGACCGCCAGCGATCCGGTCACCGAGGCCCACGCCACCACCGGAGGCAGCGCACCGGCGGCGCCGCCGATCACGATGTTCTGCGCGGTCCAGCGCTTCAGCCACATCGTGTAGATCACGACGTAGAAGAAGATCGTGAAGGCGAGCAGCGCGGCGGCGATCCAATTGACCAGGATGCCCAGCGTCACCACCGAGAAGAACGCCAGCGTCATGCCGAAGGTCAGCGCCTCCGACCGCGTCACCCGACCGCGCGGGATCGGGCGGTTGGCGGTACGCGTCATCTTGGCGTCGATGTCGTCCTCGTACCACATGTTCAACGCGCCGGCGGCGCCGCCGCCGACCGCGATGCAGATGATCGCGGTGATCGCCAACACCGGATGGAAGCTACCCGGCGCCATCAGCAGCCCGACCAGGGCGGTGAACACCACCAGCGACATCACCCGCGGCTTCAGCAGGGCGATGTAATCGGCGACGCCGGCTTCGGAGATCCGGGGCGCAAGCGGGATCGGATTGACGTCGATGACCGACACGGGCTCACCTCTTCTTTCGAGCTGCATCCGCTGCCGCAACGACGGCGGCGGATGCAGGTTCCAACACCGGCCTCAGCGCACCTGCGGCAGCACCTCGAACTGATGGAAGGGCGGCGGCGACGACAGCGTCCACTCCAGCGTGGTGGCGCCGGCGCCCCACGGATTGTCGGCCGCACGCTCCTTACGGATGAAGGCGAGCGCCATTCCGTACAGGAAGACCAGCACGGCAAAGCCGGAGATGTAGGAGCCGATCGAGGACACCAGATTCCAGCCGGCGAAAGCGTCCGGATAATCGACGTAGCGCCGCGGCATTCCCGACAGACCGAGGAAGTGCTGCGGGAAGAACACCATGTTGACGCCGATGAAGGTGAGCCAGAAGTGCAGTTTGCCGATGGTCTCGTTGTACATGTAGCCGGTCATCTTCGGGAACCAGTAGTACCACCCCGCGAAGATGGCGAAGACGGCGCCGAGCGACAGCACGTAGTGGAAGTGCGCGACGACGTAGTAGGTGTCCTGCAGCACCCGGTCGACGCCGGCATTGGCCAGCACCACGCCGGTCACGCCGCCGACGGTGAACAGGAAGATGAAGCCCACCGCCCACAGCATCGGCGTCTTGAACTCGATCGACCCGCCCCACATCGTGGCGATCCAGGAGAACACCTTCACGCCGGTCGGCACCGCGATCACCATGGTGGCGGCGACGAAATAGGCCTGCGTCGTGCTCGACATGCCGACGGTGTACATGTGGTGCGCCCACACCACGAAGCCGATCACACCGATCGCCACCATCGCGTAGGCCATGCCGAGATAGCCGAACACCGGCTTTTTGGAGAAGGTCGAGACGATCTGGCTGATCATGCCGAAGCCCGGCAGGATCAGGATGTAGACTTCGGGGTGGCCGAAGAACCAGAACAAATGCTGGAACAGCAGCGGATCGCCGCCGCCTTCGGCCGAGAAGAAGGTGGTGCCGAAGTTGCGGTCGGTCAGCAGCATGGTGATGGCGCCGGCGAGCACCGGCAGCGACAGCAGCAGCAGGAACGCGGTGATCAGCACCGACCACACGAACAGCGGCATCTTGTGCAGAGTCATGCCCGGCGCGCGCATGTTGAAGATGGTGGTGATGAAGTTGATCGCACCGAGGATCGACGATGCACCGGCCAGATGCAGAGCCAGGATCGCGAAGTCGACGGCGGGCCCCGGATGTCCGATGGTCGATAGCGGCGCATACATCGTCCAACCGGCACCGACACCGTTCGACGACGGCTCGCCCTCGACGAAGGTGGAGATGATCAGCAGCGCGAACGCGGCGGGCAGCAGCCAGAACGAGATGTTGTTCATCCGCGGGAACGCCATGTCCGGCGCGCCGATCATCAGCGGCACGAACCAGTTGCCGAAGCCGCCGATCATAGCCGGCATCACCATGAAGAAGATCATGATCAGGCCGTGCGACGTGACGAACACGTTGTAGGTGTGGGTGTTGTGGAAGATCTGAATGCCGGGGAACATCAGCTCGACCCGGATCGCGATCGACATCGCCGCGCCGATGATGCCTGCGATCACGGCGAACACCAGATACATCGTCCCGATGTCTTTGTGGTTGGTCGAGTACAGATAGCGTCGCCATCCGGTGGGATGCGCATGCGCGTGATCGTCGTGCGCGTGTTCGGAATGAGCGACCCTTGCAGCTTCCATTGCCATCTTCAGATCCTGACTTGAAAACCTCAGACCTTGCGGTCTCCGTTCGACGTCTTGCGATCCCGCCGCTTAGCGCGTGGCGGAAGCGGCCGAGGCGTAGGAATCGTCACGCATGCGCGAGGCGACCTGCTGCTTTTTCTTCCAGGCTTCGTACTCCTGTTCGTTCACCACACGGACGACGATCGGCATGAAGGCGTGGTCGCGGCCGCACAGTTCCGAGCATTGGCCGTAGAAACGGCCTTCCTTAGTGGCCTTGAACCAAGCTTCGTTGAGACGGCCGGGGACGGCGTCGATCTTCACGCCAAACGACGGGATCGCCCAGGAGTGGATCACGTCGGCTGCGGTGGTCTGAATCCGCACCACCTTGTCGACCGGCACCACCATCTCGTTGTCGACGCCGAGCAGACGCGGCGGGACCGGATTCATCTTGGCTCGCTCTTCATCGGTCAGCATGATCGAGGTGAACTCGATCTTGTCGTCGGGATAGGTGTAGGTCCAGTTCCACTGATTGCCGGTGGCCTTCACGGTTAGGTCCGGCTTCGGAATGTCGAGTTCGAGAAACAAGAGGCGGAACGACGGCACCGCGACCGCGACCAGAATCAGCACCGGCACGATCGTCCAGGCGACTTCGATCAGCGTGTTGTGAGTCGTCTTCGACGGGACCGGGTTGGCCTTGGCGTTGAACTTCACCACCACGATCACCAGCAGCGCCAGAACGAACAGCGTGATCAGAGTGATCAGCCACAGCATGAAGCCGTGAAACCAGACGATGTTCTGCATCACCGGTGAGGCGGGTTGTTGCAGGGTAACTTCCCACGGGGCCGGCTGCCCCATCTCGGCCAATGCGGTCCCGCCGACCGCTGCCGCACAGCAGGCGATCGCGAGTCCCAGCGACCACCGCCCCAAACGCCCCTTCGACACCTTCATGCCGCCGCGCTCCCTATGACTTGTCACAGCGAGCCCGCCGTATCGGCGTGACCGGCCGTGCAGTTTTATTGCGCTCGGCACAAAAGCGTAGCCTAAGTGCGAACGCTTCTTATTCTACTTTTCAAATCACAATTCTCGGGACGTCGCAATGCAGGAGTGAGGGTTCGCGCGTGCAAACAACCCAGGCCTGCTCATCGGTTAAGAATTTTGTCCGGTGCCGCTGACACAGCGTGTCAGTCTTGTGAGGCCGGCTTGACAGATGTGCCCCTCGCTGTAGGCAAAGCACCCGGATGTCACGGAAGCCTGATTCGCTGGCGCGCGCGCTGCCTTCATGGCGCCGTCATTGCCGGTCAGTCGGAACCCGCCGCCGACCATCCCGTTCAACCGTCACCACCTCGGAAACATCTCTGATGGGCTTCGCCAGACTTTCGCCAATCCTTGTCTCGAGCCGCCGCGCTGCGTCCGGGGCCATGCTGGCGGTCGGGTTGATCGCGCTGGCGGCGCTGGCCGGCAGCAACACCGCCGAGGCCCAGGGCGCGGTGCGGTCGGTGCATGGTGACTGGCAGATCCGCTGCGACACCCCGCCCGGCGCCAAGGCCGAGCAGTGTGCGCTGATTCAGAGCGTGGTGGCGGAGGACCGCTCCAACGCCGGCCTCACCGTCATCATTCTCAAGACCGCCGATCAGAAGAGCAAGCTGATGCGCGTGGTGGCGCCGCTCGGCGTGCTGCTGCCGTCGGGTCTCGGCCTCAAGCTCGACAACGCCGACATCGGCCGCGCCGGCTTCGTGCGCTGCCTGCCGAACGGCTGCGTCGCCGAAGTGGTGATGGACGACAAGCTGCTCGGCCAGCTGCGCAACGCCAAGACCGCGACCTTCATCATCTTCGAAACGCCGGAAGAAGGCATCGGCTTTCCCCTCAGCCTCAACGGCCTCGGCGAGGGCTACGACAAGCTGCCGTAGGACGGCGTCATCTTATTCTCTCATAGCAAAGGGGCAGCCGCGGTCACCGCGACTGCCCCTTTCTTTTGTCGGGACGGCCTGGACAAGGCCAGCGTCAGACCAGCGTCAGCGTGACGTCGATGTTGCCGCGGGTGGCGTTGGAATACGGACAGACGATGTGGGCGCGGTCGACCAGCGTCTGGGCCTGCTCGCGATCCATGCCGGGCAGGCTGATCTTCAACTCCACCTCGATGCCGAACCCGGTCGGGATCGGACCAATGCCGACCGATCCGGTCACGCTGACATCCTTCGGGATCGGTAGCTTGTCACGACCGGCGACGAACTTCATCGCCCCCAGAAAGCAGGCCGAGTAGCCGACGGCGAACAGCTGCTCCGGATTGGTGCCGGCGCCACCGGCGCCGCCGAGTTCCTTCGGCGTCGTCAGGGCGACATCGAGATGGCCGTCGCTGCTAACGCCGCGTCCGTCGCGGCCTCCGGTGGCGGTGGCAGTGGCGCGGTAGAGAACTTTCTCGACTGACATGGTGGTGTCCTTTCAGGTGGGAGAGAGGCGGCGGATTAATATCGCGCGACACTATATCGCGAGCGATATATCAAAGAAGCAAATGCGGCTGAACGCGCTCAACGTCATCCCCGATCAGGCGCTACGAAACAGATTGGTGCGAAGGCCGGTCAGCCGGTCGCGTAGATCGGCGATCTCAGTGCCGGAATAGCCCATCGCTGCGGCGAGGCAGTCGGGCACGTGCTTGACCCGCGCCCGCAGCCCCCGCCCCTCGTCGGTCAGCGACACGATCACTTGGCGCTCGTCCTCGGCCGACCGCCGCCGCCGGATCAGCCCCCGCGCTTCCAGCCGCTTCAGCAGCGGCGTCAGCGTGGTGGTTTCGAGAAACAGCTGATCGCAGATCTCCGAGACGTTGACCTGATCCTTCTCCCACAACACCAGCATCACGAGATATTGCGGATAGGTCAGATCGAGCTCGCGCAGCAGCGACCGATACACTTTGTTGACCCCGAGCAGCGTCGAATACAGCGCAAAGCAAAGCTGGGTCTCGAGCTTCAGCTTGTCCGCCGGACGCGGCGCGCGTGACGATGGTGAGGGCGATTTCATAGACCGCCATTTATATCGCGCGCGATATATTGTCAAGCGAGGCATCTGGGCGCGAATGCGTCTGCCTGAGACCCCAGCTTGGTGCAGACAGCTGGATGGCTTCGCTGCGCTCGCAATGACGGCATGTTGAACCGGGGCCTGCAAACGCGGGGCGCCCTAATCCGCCAACCCCTCGCAGAACCAGATCAGACCGCCTATCTTGTGATCCAAACAACTTCGGGAACAGGACCTCATGACCAACCCAGCCCAGACCTCGCTCATCGACCGCGCCAATCTCGATCGCGACGAGGTGAGGCGCGAGGTTGCGCGGGGGCTGCAGGGGGCGGACGATGGCGAATTGTTTCTCGAATACAGCCAGACCGAGGCGCTCGCCTTCGACAATGGCCGGCTGAAGCAGGCGACCTACGATACCGCACAGGGCTTCGGTTTACGCGCCGTTAAGGACGACGCGGTCGGCTATGCGCATTCCTCCGACGTGTCGCTGCCGGCGCTGATCCGCGCCGCGGATGCGGTCGCTGCGGTGCGCGGCGACTATAGCGGCAGCCTGTCGGTGGCGCCGCCGCACACCAATGTGCAGCTGTATGGTGACGACAACCCGCTCGACGCGCCGGGCTTCGAGGCCAAGGTCAAGCTGCTCGGCGAGATCGACGCCTATATCCGCGACAAGGATCCGCGGGTGCGGCAGGTGTCGGTGTCGGTCGGCGCCACCTGGCAGGTGGTCGAGATCCTGCGTCCCGACGGCGAGAGCTATCGCGACATCCGTCCGCTCGTGCGCGTCAACGTCTCGGTGGTCGCCGGCCAGGGTGACCGTCAGGAGAGCGGCAGCAAGGGTTATGGCGGCCGCGAGCCTTATGCGCGGTTCATCGAGACCAAGGCGTGGCGCGACGCCGCCGATGGCGCGCTGCGCGAAGCGCTGGTCAATCTTGAATCGGTCCCCGCCCCCGCCGGCGAGATGGACGTGGTGCTCGGCCCCGGCTGGCCCGGCGTGATGCTGCACGAGGCGGTCGGCCACGGCCTCGAAGGCGATTTCAACCGCAAGAAGACCTCCGCCTTCGCCGGCCTGCTCGGCCAGCAGGTCGCCGCCAAGGGCGTCACCGTGGTCGACGACGGCACCATCTCGGCGCGGCGCGGCTCGCTGTCGATCGACGACGAAGGCACCCCGACCAGCCGCACCGTTCTGATCGAAGACGGCATCCTCACCGGCTACATGCAGGACCGCCAGAACGCCCGGCTGATGGGTATGAAGCCGACCGGCAACGGCCGCCGGCAGTCCTATGCCCACGTCCCGATGCCGCGAATGACCAACACCTACATGCTGGCCGGCCAGCGCGACCCGGCCGAAATCCTCGCCTCGGTGAAAAACGGCATTTACGCGGTGAACTTCGGTGGCGGCCAGGTCGACATCACGTCAGGCAAATACGTGTTCCAGTGCACCGAGGCCTACCGGATCGAGAACGGCAAGATCGGCGCGCCGCTGAAGGGCGCGATGTTGATCGGCAATGGTCCGACCGATTTGCACCGCATTTCCATGATCGGAAGTGACATGCAGCTCGACGACGGCATCGGCACCTGCGGCAAGAACGGCCAGGGCGTGCCGGTGGGTGTCGGCCAGCCGACGCTGCGCATGGACAAGATCACGGTCGGAGGCACCGGCGGATGACGACGAAGACGGAGACGGCCGCGAGCACCGCGCGGCGCTGGGGCTCGCAGCTGACGCAGCTCGCCGCCGTGGTGGCGATCGTGCTGGTCGGCAAGGGCGCGGTCGCCGAGCCGTTCTACGTGCCGTCCGGCTCGATGGAGCCGACGCTGCTGATCGGCGACGCCCTGCTCGCCTCGAAATATCCGTACGGTTATTCGGCTGCCTCGCTGCCGATCCATGTCTCCGTCCCGGAAAGCGGCCGGGTGTTCGGCTCCACACCCCACCGCGGCGACGTGGTGGTGTTTCGCTGGTCCGGCGATCGCTCGCAGGTCTGGGTCAAGCGCGTCGTCGGCCTGCCCGGCGACCGCGTGCAGCTCGACAACGGCCGGGTGTTCATCAACGGCGTCGCCGCCAAGGTCACGCCGGACGGCGTCGGCCGCGCCGAGGACGACAACGGCTCGTATGAGACCGCCGCGCGCTACATCGAGACGCTGCCCGGCGGCGTCGCCCACCCGATCTTCAAACTGTACGACAACGGCCGGCTCGACAACACGGCGGAAGTCACCGTGCCGCCCGGCCACCTGTTCGTGATGGGCGACAATCGCGACAACTCCGCCGACAGCCGCGTGCCGGTCAGCGAAGGCGGCGTCGGCATGCTGCCGATCGACGACCTGGTCGGCCGGGTCGATGCCATCGTAGGCTCGTGGAATCCCGGCGTCCGCCGCCAGCCGCTCACCGACTGGTTCTCCGGCTTCCGCGTCGCGCGGTTCTTCACCGCGGTGCATTGAGCCGCAATCGTTTTGCGCCTCAGCGCACCACGCCGGAGATGAACCCGGCCTTGCGCCGCGGCGGCTTGATCTGGCTTTTCAGGAAACAGCGGGCGTTGCGGCCGACATAGCCGGGACGCGCATAGGTCCAGGCCCTGCACTTATGCTCGTCGACGCAGGCCGCCTTGCAGGCCTCGTCGCCCTCACCCGATTTCAGTTCGAAATTGCGGTAGTCGCCGCCGAAGCGGTCGATTGAAACCTCGTTGGAATCGTTGCGCGGCTCCAGCACGCCGGCACCGCGGACGCCGGACACGCAGCACGAGTTCGGCGTGCGCGGCGGAACCGTACTCTTCAGCCAGCACATCGCACCGTCTTCGGGCGAGCGCGGATAGCTGAAGGTCCACGACCGGCAGCGCTTGTCGCGCTCGCACATCAGCGCGCATTCGGCCGGGTCGCCGCTGGTCACAGGCGTGCGCAGGTAATCGCCGCCGATGCGATCAATATTGGCTTGGGCACGGGACGCATGCGGCGACAGCGCCGCCGCAGCCACGGCGAGCACGAGCAAACACGCCCTGAGCAGGCCGCTTCGCATTCACACTTGCTTTCGCGTTAGGCCCGGAACTTTGGCCGATGGAACTCAGGCCAATCCGGAGCGCAGCCCCACGGCCCATCTGACGGCCGGCAACCTGTATGGCGGATGAACGGCGCGGGCCAGCGCGGTCTTGGTCCGCCAGCGCTCAGAACGCGTATTCGTCGTAAGCCGGCTCCACCGAGCCGCGCCACGCACCGTGATACTTCTCCAGCATCTCCTCGGCCGGGGTATGCCCGTTGTCGAGAATACGGTCGAGCGGCGCCAGATGCCGCGATTCGTCGAGGCCGGTTGGATCGACGCGGCCGCGGCGACGCAGCCCGGCATGCGCCAGCACCAGGCAATCCTTGGCGATCTCGAACAGGAAGCGGTTGCCGATCTTGGCCTTGAAGCCGAGCCGCGGCACCTCGTCCCGCAGCGCCTGGCGCTCCTCGGCGCTCCAGCCTTTGACCAGCTCCCAGGCCGCATCGAGGCTGGTGTCGTCGTACAGCAGACCGACCCAGAACGCCGGCAGCGCCGTCAGGCGGCCCCACGGCTGGCCGTCGGCGCCGCGCATTTCCAGGTACCGCTTCAGCCGCACCTCGGGGAAGATCGTCGACAGATGATTGGCCCAGTCCGACAGCGTCGGCCGCTCGCCGGGCAGCTTATCGTTCTTGCCGTCGAAGAAGTCGCGGAACGACGAACCGGCCACGTCGATATAGCTGTCGCCGCGCTTGACGAAGTACATCGGCACGTCGAGCGCGTAGTCGACCCAACGCTCGAATCCCATGCCGTCCTCGAACGCCCACGGCAGCATGCCGGAGCGATCATTGTCGGTGTCGCGCCAGATCTCGGAGCGGAACGACAGGAAGCCGTTCGGCTTGCCTTCGGTGAACGGCGAGTTGGCGAACAGCGCGGTCGCGACCGGCTGCAGCGCGACCGAGACCCGCAGCTTCTTGACCATGTCGGCTTCCGACGAGAAGTCGAGATTGGTCTGCACCGTGCAGGTCCGATACATCATGTCGAGGCCGTAACGGCCGACCTTCGGCATGTAGTTGGTCATGATCTTGTAGCGGCCCTTCGGCATCACCGGGATTTCGCTGCGCGACCACGACGGCGTCATGCCGAGGCCGAGAAAGCCGATCCCGAGCGGCGTCGCCACTTCACGCACCTGCGCCAGATGCGCCATCAGCTCGGCGTGAGTCTGGTGCACCGTCTCGACCGGCGCGCCCGACAATTCGAACTGGCCGCCCGGCTCCAGCGAGATCGCGCCGCCGCCGGTGACGTCGTGCAGCCCGATGATGTGCGGGCCTTCCATGATCGGCTCCCAGCCGAGCAGGATCTGCATCCCTTCAAGCAGGGCGCCGATGCCGCGGGCGCCCTCGTAGGGCACCGGATGATGGCCGTCGAGCGTGAACGGGGTCTTTTCGTGTTCGGTGCCGATGCGGAATTCGGCCGGCGATTTCACGCCCGCTTCGATCCACGCGACGAGTTCGTCACGCGAATTCAGCGGGGTCATATCGAGCTGGTCACGCGCCATGGGAAGTCCGGAAAAAGCGCGCGGGATCGGGCGACGCGAGGTGGTGGAAGCCGCGGCCGGAAGCAACCGCGAACACGAAGCGAGAGCTGTTTATCATCGCGAGACTGCGGTGTCTCGCGCATCGAGCGCAGCGGCGGAGCCGTCGCACGAACAGCCGAGCCGGTCGAGCAGCCCGCACAGCCGGACGGCGTCGGCATCGGACAGTTTCGAGCCGACGTGCTTTTCGATTGCCGCCGAATAGGCGGCCCACATCTTCTTCTGCAATTCGCGTCCAGCCTCGGTGATTTCGACGAACTGGCCGCGCTTGTCGCTGCGGCACTCACGGCGCACCACCAGCCCCTCATCGACCAGCCGGTCGACCAGGCGCGAGGTGGAGTATTGCGGGATCAGCATCTGCTTTTCGAGTTCGACCGGGCGCATCTCGCCGCCCGGCGCGCGCGACAATTCGAGCAGCGCGTCGTACCAGGCCAGCGGCGGGAAGCCCGCCTTCTTCAATTCCTGCTCGACAGCGTCCAACACCCGGCTCCGGACCCGCATCAGGCGGACCCAGGCCGCAGTGGCCTCGGTCGACGGTTTGCGTTTCATCGGTTCGTCCATCCGTGGCGACTGTAACCTAGTGTATGCAGCTGCATCAATCTTGACTTGCCCATGCACTGGCATTTAATCGCCCGCGCGCCTGAATCCAATCCCGCCGAGGAGCCCCTGCCATGAAGCTGTATTATTCGCCCGGTGCATGTTCGCTGTCGCCGCATATCGCGCTCAGCGAAGCCGGCCTGCCGTTCGACCTGGTCAAGGTCGACATCCGGGCGAAGAAGCTGGAGAACGGCGACGACTACGCCGCGATCAATCCGAAGGGCTCGGTGCCGGCGCTCGGCCTCGACGACGGCTCGGTGCTGACCGAGGGCCCGGCGATCGTGCAGTTCATCGCCGACAAGGAAGGCTCCGGCAAGCTGGCGCCGGCCAACGGATCCCCGGAACGCTACCGGCTGCAGGAATGGCTGAACTACATCTCGACCGACCTGCACAAGAGCTTCGGCCCGCTGTTCGCCCCCACGCTCGGCGAAGACGCCAAGAATTTCTTCAAGGACCGCATCGCCCGCCACCTCGGCTATGTCGACAAGCAGCTCGCCGGCAAAGACTATCTGATGGGCTCGTCGTTCACGGTCGCCGACGGCTACCTGTTCGTGATCCTGAGCTGGTGCGACCGGATGAAGATCGACCTCGCCCCCTACCCCAACCTCGCCGCCTTCAAGGCCCGCGTCGCCGCCCGCCCGAAGGTGCAGGAAGCGCTGCAAAGCGAAGGTCTGCTGCAGAAGGCGTAAGCGCACCGTCATTGCGAGCGCAGCGAAGCAATCCAGCGCCGAGCACGAAGCTGGATTGCTTCGTCGCTTCGCTCCTCGCAATGACGGGGGACTACGACGAAAACAAAGAGGGCCGGATCACGATGATCCGGCCCTTGTTATTTGTACTGGAAGTAAGACGAGGCCTCGCCCCAGCGGCAGTGCGCTCCCTCTCCCGCTTGCGGGAGAGGGAGCCGGCTGTGCTCGGAGCCGGCTGCCCCGTCGTCTCAAAGAGTCAGCAACTGACTACGCCGCCGCCAGCTTCTTCGGAGCGAAGCGGTGGTAGAAGGTGTCGCCGGTCTTGGCCATGTCTTCGAGCAGCTTCGGCGGGGTGAAGCGCGAGCCGTATTTGCCCTCGAGCTTGTGGCACAGCGCCACGAACTCCTTGGTGCCCATGAAGTCGATGTAGCTGAGCGTGCCGCCGGTGAACGGCGCGAAGCCGAAGCCGAGGATCGAGCCGACATCGGCCTCGCGCGGATCGACGATAACGTTGTCCTCGACGGTGCGGGCCGCTTCCACCGCCTGCACGGCGAGGAAGCGCTGCTTCAGCTCTTCGACGTCGATCGTGTCGGGATCGAGGTGCTTCGGCTGCAGCGCGGCGATGCCGTCCCACAGGCTCTTCTGACCCTTGCCCTTCTCCGGATAGACGTAGAAGCCCTTGCCGTTCTTGCGGCCGAACCGGCCCTGCTTCTCGACCAGCTCGACCATCAGCTTCTTCTGCTGCTGATCGACCGCCTGTTCGCCGAGATCGGCTTCGGTCGCCTTCATGATCTTGAGGATCAGGTCGAGCGCGACTTCGTCGGCCAGCGACAGCGGGCCGACCGGCATGCCGGCCATCTTGGCGGCGGTCTCGATCATCGGCGCCGGGACGCCTTCCATCAGCATCTCGAGGCCTTCGGCGGTGAAGCGCAGCACGCAGCGGTTGGCGAAGAAGCCGCGGCTGTCGTTCACCACGATCGGGGTCTTGCCGATCTGGCGGGTGTAGTCGAGCGCGGCCGCCAGCGTAGCGTCGCTGGTGTTGTTGCCGAGGATGACTTCGACCAGCATCATCTTCTCGACCGGCGAGAAGAAGTGGATGCCGATGAACTTCGACTGGTCCTTGAACTCTTCGGCCAGCGAGTTGATCGGCAGGGTCGAGGTGTTGGAGGCGAAGATCGCGCCTTCCTTCAGCAGTGGCTGCGCCTTGGCGTAGGTCTCGGCTTTGACCTTGCGATCCTCGAACACCGCTTCGATGACGAGGTCGGCATCCGAGATCGCATTGAAGTCGGCGGTCGCGGTGATCCGCGACATCAGCGCGTCGCGGTCGGCCTCCTTGGCGCGGCCTTTCTTGATCAGCCCATCAATGACCGACTGGCAGTGCGCCTTGCCCTTGTCGGCGCTCTCCTGGTCGCGGTCGATCAGCACCACCTCGATGCCGGCCTTGGCCGAGACGTAGCCGACGCTGGCGCCCATGAAGCCGGCGCCGATAATGGCGAGCTTCTTGACCTTGGTCGGCGGCACGCCCTGCGGACGGCGCGCGCCCTTGTTGAGTTCCTGCATCGACAGGAACAGGCTGCGGATCATCGCAGCCGCTTCCTTGGTCTGCAGCACATGCGCGAAGTAACGCGACTCGATCCGGAGCGCGACGTCCATCGGCACCAACAGGCCCTCATAGACGCAGCTCATGATGGCGCGGGCGGCCGGATAGTTGTCGTAGGTCTCGCGGCGATAGATGGCGTTGCCGGCCGGGAACATCATCATGCCCTGCTTGGAGAACACCTGGCCGCCGGGCAGCTTGAAGCCCTTCTCGTCCCACGGCGCCACCGCCTTGCCGCCGTTCTTGATCCAGTCCTTGGCGGTCTTGATCAGATCGGCCGCCGGCACCACGGCGTCGACCAGCTTCAGCGCCTTGGCCTTGTCGAGCTTGATCTGATCGCCCTTGAGCAGGATGGTCATCGCCTCCTGCGGATTGACGATGCGCGGAATCCGCTGGGTACCGCCGCCGCCCGGGAACAGGCCGACCTTGATCTCGGGCAGGCCGAGGCGGGTCTTCGGATTGTCGGCCGCGACGCGGTAGTGGCAGGCCAGCGTCACTTCGAAGCCGCCGCCGAGCGCCAGGCCGTTGATCGCCGCGACCCACGGCTTGCCGCCGGTCTCGATGCCACGCAGGATCTGCGACAGCTTGCGGCTCTCGTCGAACAGCATCTTCTGGGCGGCTTCTTCGCCCTTCTCTTTGCGGATCTGGGCGAACTGCTGGTTCATGCCTTCCAGCATCGACAGGTCGGCACCGGCGCAGAACGCCTCCTTGGCCGAAGTGATCACCACGCCCTTGACCGCGGCGTCCTTACTGGTCTGTTCGGCGATCGCGCCGAGTTCCTCGATCGTGGTGGCGTCGAGCACGTTCATCGACTTGCCGGGCAGGTCCCAGGTCACCAGCGCGATGCCGTCGGCGTCGGTCTCGACTTTGAAAATCTTGAAGGCCATCTGATTAGCTCCTTCGATGCCAGCAGCCGTTGCGGCGCGGCGGTTGATGTTCTTCTCCCCTCCCCCGCAAGGGGGAGGGAGCAGGCCGACGCGCGTTGCGCGGCCCGCGGCGCTATCGAATACTCACACCCGCTCGATGATCGTTGCGGTGCCCATGCCGCCGCCGATGCACAGCGTCACCAGCGCAGTCGCCTTGCCGGTGCGCTCGAGCTCGTCGAGCACGGTGCCGAGGATCATCGCGCCGGTAGCGCCGAGCGGATGGCCGAGCGCGATCGCGCCGCCATTGACGTTGATCTTGTCGTTGTCGATCTCGAACGCCTGCATGTAGCGCAGCACCACCGAGGCGAACGCCTCGTTGAGTTCGAACAGATCAATGTCGCTCTTCTTCATGCCGGAGCGCTCGAACAGCTTGTTGGTGACGTCGACCGGACCGGTCAGCATCATCGCCGGCTCCGAGCCGATATTGGCGAAGGCGCGGATCTTGGCGCGCGGCTTCAGACCGTGCTTCTCACCGGCTTCCTTGCTACCGAGCAGCACCGCGCCGGCGCCGTCGACGATGCCCGACGAGTTGCCGGCATGGTGCACGTAGTTGACCTTCTCGACTTCCGGGTGCGACTGGATCGCCACCGCGTCGAACCCGCCCATTGCGGCGATCGGCGCGAACGACGGCTGCAACTGCGCCAGCGACTGCATCGTCGTCGACGGACGCATGTGCTCGTCCTTGGCCAGGATGGTCAGGCCGTTGATGTCCTTCACCGGCACCACCGACTTGTCGAACCGGCCTTCGTCCCAGGCCTTCGCGGCGAGCTGCTGGCTGCGCACCGCATAGGCGTCGACGTCGTCGCGCGAGAAGCCGTATTTGGTGGCGATCAGGTCGGCCGAGATGCCCTGCGGCATGAAGTAAGACGGGATCGCCATCGACGGATCCATCGGCCAGGCGCCGCCCGAGGCGCCGAGACCGATGCGGCTCATCGATTCCGCGCCGCCGCCGATCACCAGTTCGTGCTGGCCGCTCATGATCTGCGCCGCAGCGAAGTTCACCGCGTCCAGACCCGAGGCACAGAACCGGCTGATCTGCACGCCGGGCACCGCTTCGCCGAGGCCCGCCTTCATCGCCGCGAACCGCGCGATGTCCGAACCGGCTTCGCCGACCGGATCGACCACACCCATCACGACGTCGTCGACCACGTCCTTCTTGAGGTTGTTACGCTCCTTCAGCGCCTTCAGCGGCACGGTGGCGAGCGCCAGCGCGGTCACCTCGTGCAGCGAGCCGTCGGCTTTGCCGCGGCCGCGCGGAGTGCGAACGTGATCGTAAATATAGGCTTCGGGCATCCGTTTTCTCCCGTTTCGGTCCGGGCTCACAGGAGCCGGACGAATTGAACAATCGCGTGTCGAGGCGTCATTGCGAGGAGCGTAGCGACGAAGCAATCCAGACTTCGTGCGCGGCTCGGACTACTTCGCTTCGCTCGCAATGACGACGTTGGTTTGACGAAAGCGTCAGAACGCTTCCGCCGGCAGTTCCATCAGCGTGGCGCAGCCGGATTCGATCCGGGTCAGCCGCAGCGCGGTTTCGGGCAGCATCCGCTCGGCGAAGAACCGGCCGGTGACCAGCTTGCGGGTCAGGAAGGGCTTTGCACCCTCAGCCGCGATCTTGTCTTGCGCCACCTTGGCCATCTTGGCCCACATGTAGCCCATCGCCACCAGGCCGAAGAGGTGCATGTAGTCGGTGGCGGCGGCGCCGGCGTTATCGGGCTGCGCCATCGCATTCATCATCAACCAGGTGGTGGCCTTCTGCAGATGGCCGAGCGAGGTCGACAGCGGTGCCACGAACGGCTTCATCGCCTCGTCGCCGCCATGCTCCTTGGCGAAGGCGCCGACCTCGGCGAAGAACGCCATCACGGCGCGGCCGCCGTCACGCGGCAGCTTGCGACCGACCAGATCGAGTGCCTGAATGCCGTTGGCGCCTTCGTAGATCATCGCAATGCGGGCATCGCGGACGAACTGCTCGACGCCGTTGGCGGCAATGTAGCCGTGGCCGCCATAAACCTGCTGGGCCGCGACCGCATTGGCGAAGCCGCCGTCGGTCAGAACGCCCTTCAGCACCGGCGTCATCAGGCCGAGATGATCGTCGGCTACCTGGCGCTCCTTGGCATCGCTGGAGCGATGCGCGACGTCGCTCTTCAGCGCGGTCCACAGCACCAGCGCCCGCGCCGCCTCGTTGAACGCGCGCATCGTCAGCAGCGCGCGGCGGATGTCGGGATGCACGATGATCGGATCGGCCGGCTTATCGGTCGCCTTCGGCCCCGACAGCGCCCGGCCCTGCAGCCGCTCGCGGGCGTATTCGACGGCGTTCTGATAGGCGACTTCCGACTGCGCCAGGCCCTGCACCGCGACGCCGAGGCGAGCCTCGTTCATCATCACGAACATGCCCTGCATGCCCTTGTTCTCTTCGCCGACCAGCCAGCCGGTGGCGCCGTCGTAGTTCATGGTACAGGTGGCATTGCCGTGAATGCCCATCTTGTGTTCGATCGAGCCGCAGATCACGCCGTTGCGGGCGCCGACGGTACCGTCGGGGTTGACCAGGAATTTTGGCACCACGAACAGCGAGATGCCCTTGATTCCGGCCGGTGCGCCTTCGATCCGCGCCAGCACCAGATGGATGATGTTGTCGGCCATATCGTGCTCACCGGCCGAGATGAAGATCTTGGTACCGGTGATCTTGTAGCTGCCGTCCGCCTGCTTCACCGCCTTGGTCCGCAGCAGGCCGAGATCGGTGCCGCACTGCGGCTCGGTGAGGTTCATCGTACCGGTCCACTCGCCGGACACCATCTTGGGCAGATAGGTCTGCTTCTGCTCCGGCGAGCCGTGCACCGTCAGCGCCGCCGCGGCACCCATCGTCAGGCCCGGGTACATCGCAAACGCCATGTTGGCGGAGTTCAGGAATTCCTGCACCGTCTGGGTCAGCGTGATCGGCAACCCTTGGCCGCCATATTCGGCCGGCGACGACAGGCCCATCCAGCCGCCTTCGGCGATCTGCTTGTAAGCGTCCTTGAAGCCCTTCGGCGTGGTGACGCTGCCGTCGTCGTGACGGGTGCAGCCTTCGTGATCGCCGACCGCATTGAGCGGATGCAGCACTTCCTCGCTCAGCCGCGCCGCCTCGTTGATGATCGCGTCGCGCACGTCGGCCGCAGCATCGGCGAACCCGGGCAGGTTGTTGTAGCGGTCGAACTGAAAAACGTCGTTGAGCAGGAAGCCGACTTCTTCAACCGGGGCCTTGTAGATCGTCATGCGGTTCTCTCGATCGGGATCAGGTGTGAAGTGTGCGCCGCCTGAAACAACTTCAGGCGACGGCGAGATGAATTCGACCAGTCGCCGGCGCGCTTATTGCTGCGCCAGCTGTTCTCCCATCAAGCGATGCAGCAGGTTGATCGCTTTCAGGGGTCTTACCATGACCTTGAAGTGGGTAATACGTCCGTCGTCGGCGAAGGTGATGATGTCGACGCCGTTGATCTTGATGCCTTCGATCACGTTCTCGAACTCAAGCACCGCGCTGTTATCGCTGCGCCATTCGCCCACATAGGTGAAGCCCGGGCCGCCGAGCACCTTCTCGGCACCCTTAAGGTACTTGAACACGATGTCGCGCCCGACCTGCGGGGTGTGAACAACCGGGCTTTCGAACACCGCGTCCGGATGCAGCAGATCCCACAACGCATCTGAGTCGTGGGACTTCATGAAGGCATACCAGGTGTCGAGCCCGTTCAAGGCCATCGGCAGTTCTCCGGATGAGCGAGATAGAATTGCGGCGAAGACGTAAGGCGGGGCGGATGTTCGGCCATCATCGGTCGCGACATCAAGCGCGATGACGCCGCGGCGCGCTTGGGCGCCGGCACGTCGCCAAATCTCTGCAAAGCACCGGGATGGCGGCTCGGGACAGGTCGACCGTCGGCCGCTGGACCAACATGGCGTGCACGAGCGCTCCTCCGATGTGATGATTTCCAGCGGCCGCAACGTAGCAGCCTGCCAGATCATCTCCATACACCTCTGAATGGCATCTAACGGCGCGGCTTGGCCGTGTCAATACACGCGTGTATGGTGCCGGCATGGATTCGGATACCAAAGATCGGCTGACGCGCGCGGACTGGCTTGCCCATGGGCTGCGGACACTCGCCCGACATGGCGCCAACGCCCTCAAAGTCGGCGATTTGGCCGCCGGCCTGGACGTGTCGCGCGGCAGTTTCTACTGGCACTTCAAGGACGCCACCGACTTCCGCACCCAACTGCTGCAGCTCTGGAAGGAGCGGGTTACCGAGCAGGTGTTCCGCGAGATCGATGCGGCGATCGTCGGCCCCGCACGGCTGACACATCTGATGAAGCTCGCCTTCAACGAGGACCGCAACCTCGACCGCGCCATCCGCGAGCTCGCCGCGACCGATCCGGCCGCCGCCGAGATGGTCGCCGCGGTCGACGCGAGGCGGGTCGAATACCTGTCCAAGTTGATGATCGAATCCGGCGTGGAAAGCCGGTATGCCCGGCCGCGGGCCGAGTTCCTGTACTGGGCCTATATCGGCCAGACCGCGGTGATGAATCCGGCGCTCAACGCCGTGACGGAATCCGACATCGACGACCTCAGCGCGCTGTTCACCCGCGCGGGCGGTTAGCGACGCGGCGGTAACGGACGGCCTCCCGAGCCGCTCCTGTCCCGCTGAAAGCGCGGCAAAATAGCTGCAAAACCAAGCTATCTGCCTCGATCGTTAAGTTTCACCGCCGTCCGCGCTGATCCTTAACTCGGTATTTACCCTAACGGGAAAAAGTCGATCCAGAGGCAGACTCCCGCGTCGTGTCGATGTTCGCTTGAGCACGACGCGGAGGTGTGCGGGGCGCGGCTGGGGCCGGCTTGGGTGCGGACAAGAGCATGAATCGCGTGTCGTGGAGTGTCGAGGAGATCGAGCCGTCAGTGCGCGAGAAGGCCGAGGCCGCCGCAAAGCGCGCCGGGCTGTCGCTCACCGACTGGATCAATGCTCAGCTCGGCGAGGCTGCCCCGCAGCAGCCGGCCACCGAACAACCGCGCATGCCCGGCCGCCCGGCAATGCCCGAGCGCAGCGCTACCGAAGTCGCTGAAATCCATCAGCGGCTCGACGCCATCGCCCGCCAGATCGACCATATTTCCCGTACGCCGGCGCGCAGTGAGCCGCCGGTCGCGCGGCAGCTGAACGACGCGATTTCCCGGCTCGACGCCCGCCTGGCGCGGATTACCGAGCCGAAGCCCGCCGCAGCTCGGCCGGCCGAGGCCGCAGCCGTGCCGGCCCAATCGCCCACCGAGCGCGTCGAACGCGCCGCCGAGCAAGTCTACCCCTCCCCCACCCTCGACCCGAACGCGCTCGACAAGGCGATTGCCGAAATCGCCGCGCGGCAGAGCGAACTCGATGCCAGCATCGGCCGGATGCCGCGGCAGCCGGCGTCGTTTGCGCCGCCGATCGCACCCGCGATGGCCCCCCCGAATCCGCTGGCCGGGCCGGATTTCACCAGCCTGGAGAAGCAGCTCCACAAGATCACCAGCCAGATCGACGCGCTGCAGCGCTCCGACAAGGTCGAACAATCGATCGCCGCGTTCCGTGCTGACCTCGCCGAGATCCGCCAGACCATCACCGAAGCGATGCCGCGCAAGGCGATCGAAACGCTGGAAGGCGAGATCCGCTCGCTGGCGCAGCGGCTCGATGAAAGCCGGGCCAACGGCAGCGACAGTGAAGTGATTGCCGGCATCGAACGCGCGCTCGGCGAGATCTACACCGCGTTGCGCTCGCTGACGCCGGCCGAACAGCTCGCCGGCTTCGACGAAGCGATCCGCAATCTCGGCGGCAAGATCGACATGATCGTCCGCAACAGCGACGATCCCGGCACCGTCCAGCAGCTCGAAAACGCCATCGGCGCCCTGCGCGGCATCGTCTCCAACGTCGCCTCCAATGAAGCGCTGGGGCAGCTCAGCGCCAACGTCCACGCGCTCGGCGAGAAGATCGAACAGCTGGCGCAGGCCGACAACCACAGCATCTCGTTCGCCGCCCTGGAGCAGCGCATCTCCGCGCTGACCGCGGCGCTGGAAAGCCGCGAGCGCCCTGCACCGAGCGAATCCACCGAGCAGCTCGAAAGCGCCGTGCGGGCGCTGTCGGAGCGGATCGATCATCTGCCGATCGGCAACGACAATCAGTCTGCGTTCGCGCATCTCGAACAACGAGTCGCACATCTGCTTGAGCGGATGGAAGCGGCGACCGAGCAGCGCGGCGGCAGCGCCAATCTCGGCCGGGTCGAGGAAGGCCTGCACGACATTCTGCGGATGCTGGAGCGGCAGCAGTCGCAATTTGCGGTACTGACGGAGCTCGATCGCCGACCGGCGCCGGCGCTCGACCCGAGCTTCGTCGACACCATCAAGCGCGAACTCTCCGACATGCGCTTCAGCCAGTCGGAAACCGATCGCCACACCCAGGATTCGCTCGAGGCGGTGCACAACACCCTCGGCCATGTCGTCGACCGGCTGGCGATGATCGAAGGCGATCTGCGCGTAGCGCGAGCGACGCCGCCGCTGGCACCGCCGCCCGTCCCAACTCCGGCACCCGAACCGGCGAAGCCCGCTTTCCTGGCTGCCGCACCGATCGCACCGGCCCCGGTTACTCCCGCAGCCGCGCCTGTTCCGCCGCAGCCTCAGCCCGAAATGGCCAATCCGGCCATCGAGGCGTTCGCTGCCGCGCCGCGCGAATTCGCCGCCGCCAAACCAGCCGCCGAGCCACCGGCTCCCGAGCCGCGTGGGCCGCGCGCGTTCCACGACATCCACGAGTCCGCCGCGGGCCCGCATCAGCCGCAGAAGATCGAGCCGGTCGTTGCTGTGCCACCGCCCGCTCGCCGGGAAGCCACACTGCCGCCGGACCATCCGCTCGAGCCCGGCACCAAGCCGCCGGCCCGGGTCGCTTCGCCGTCGGAACGGATCGCCGCTTCTGAAAGCGCGCTGGGCGAGATCGCGCCGGCGCAGCCGGAGCCGGCCAACGCCACCAGCTTTATCGCTGCCGCGCGCCGCGCCGCGCAGGCGGCGGCGTCCGCCAGCGCCGGCAAGGCCAAGCCTGGCAAGCCGAAGACCGATGGCGACAAGCCCGATCCGGACGGCGGCACACCGGGCTCGCCGCTCGGCTCCAAGATCAAGTCGCTGCTGGTCGGCGCCAGCGTCGTCGTGATCGTGCTGTCCAGCTTCCAGATGGCAATGAAACTGTTCGACAGCGGTGAAGCGCCGCCGGTCGCCAGCGTCACTGCGCCGAAGCCGAGCCCGGCGCCGGACAAGCAGCGCCTGCCTGCGGACGAGCGGCAATCCGATCCGACCGAGCCCGCCGCGCCGCCGTCTGTCGCGCCGGTCGCTCCGCCGCCTTCGATGATTTCGCCGACTCCGGTCGAGCGTCAGTCGCTGTACACGCCGCCGGCGGCGCAGCAGACCGAGCCTGCCGCATCCAGCGACATCACCGGCACGATCCCGTCGCAGCCGAGCGCGGCGCCGGAGAAGTTCGGCACCGTCGCGATTCCGTCTGCCGAGCGGCTGCCCGACACCATTGGCGGTGCGACGCTGCGTACCTTGGCGCTCAAGGGCGACGCCGCCGCCGCTTACGAAGTCGCGACCCGTTACGCCGAAGGCAAGGGCGTGCCGGTGAACTACGACGAAGCCGCCAAATGGTATCAGCGCGCAGCGGATGCCGGCGTGACGCCGGCGATCTTCCGCATCGGCACGCTGTACGAAAAGGGCCTCGGGGTGAAGCGCGACCTCGACGTCGCGCGGAAGCTGTATTCGACCGCGGCCGATCGCGGGAACGCCAAGGCGATGCACAATCTGGCCGTTCTGTACGCCGACGGCGGCAGCAAGGGCGCGAACTACAAGACCGCTGCGGCCTGGTTCCGGAAGGCCGCCGAGCGCGGCGTTGCCGACAGCCAATTCAACCTCGGCATCCTGTATGCCCGCGGCATCGGCGTCGATCAGAACCTCGCGGAATCGTACAAGTGGTTCTCTCTCGCCGCCGCTCAGGGCGACGAGGATGCGGGCCGCAAGCGCGAAGATGTCGCCAAGCGCCTCGACCCGCAGTCGCTGGCGGCTGCCAAGCTCGCGATCCAGACCTTCACGGCCGAGCCGCAGCCCGACGCCGCCGTCAAGGTCGCGGCGCCAGCTGGCGGCTGGGACGGGCAGCCGGCCGCTGCGGCCAAGCGCGCGGCTCGCTAACGCCAGCGTCCATCAGGTGGACGAGATCGCCGCTACCGGGCCTAAAAAACTCGGTTGCGACCGATTCTGTAATCCCGGCGTGAACTAATTTCGGTTATGCAAGGACAGCGGTTCAGATGGACCGCGATCTGGCGCGAAGTCCGCCATGCCGGTCCGGCTGAGCGGGTCTGATCTGTTGCCAGATCATTGAATCAAGAACATCTCCGGGGCGAAGCGTCAGCCGTTGAGCCGGGGATGCTGTCGTCACAGCGAGAACTCCGAAGCGAACCGCGCGTGCAGCTCTATCTCCCGATCGCCGATCTCCCGGTCAACGTCCTGCTCGTGCTGGCGATGGGCGCCGCGGTCGGTTTCGTGTCGGGGATGTTCGGCGTCGGCGGCGGCTTCCTGATGACGCCGCTGCTGATCTTCATCGGCATCTCGCCCGCCGTCGCGGTCGCCTCGGTGACCAGCCACATGGCGGCCTCCTCATTCTCCGGTGCGCTGTCGTACTGGCGACGCCGCGCAATCGATCCACTCCTCGCGTTCGTGCTGTTATGCGGCGGCATTGCCGGTACAGGGCTTGGCGTCTGGTTCTTCGTGCTGATGCGCTCGGTCGGTCAGCTCGACCTGGTGATCGCAGTGTCCTACGTGGTGCTGCTGACCTCGGTCGGCGGTCTGATGGTGTACGAAGGCATCCGCGCGATCCGCCGCTCCAGCCGCGGTGAGGTGCCGCTGGCGGGCCGCTCCGGCAACCGCAACTGGCTGTATGCGCTGCCGTTCAAGGTCCGGTTCAAGCGCTCCAAAATCTATCTATCGGTGCTGCCGGTAGTGGCGATCGGCGTGCTGATCGGCTTCATCGGCGCGGTGATGGGCGTCGGCGGCGGCTTCATCCTGGTGCCCATGCTGATCTATCTGCTGCGGGTACCGACCAGCACCGTCGTCGGCACCTCGATGGTACTGACCCTGGTGACGATGCTGATCGCCACCGTGCTGCATGCCGCCACCAGCCACCTCGTTGATGCGGTGCTGGCGCTGATCCTAATGATCGGCGGCGTCACCGGCGCGCAGTTCGGCGCCCGGGCCGGCCAGCGCATCCGCGGCGAACAGCTCCGCCTGCTGCTCGGGCTGCTGGTGCTGGCGGTCGGCGTGCGGTTCGCGATCGAACTCGGCATCCGCCCCGCCGAACTGTTCACACTGCGCGAATTGAGCCCGACGTGACGGCGCGGCTCAGATTACTCCGCACGATCGCCACCGCCGCGCTGCTGGCGCTGATGCTGCCGCTCGGCGCGCCCGCGCGTGCCGAGCGACTGATCGTGTCGGTCTCGAACGCCCGCGTCACCGTCACGCCGAACTATTCGGGCGGCGAGCTGGTGCTGTTCGGCGCGATCGAGAAAGACCATCCGGCATTCGTCGAAGCCGGCAAATACGATCTGGTGATCAGCGTGTTCGGCCCGCGCGCCAACATGGTGACGCGGCGCAAGGAGCGCAAATTCGGCATCTGGATCAACAGCGATTCCCGCGAATTCCTGATGGTGCCGAGCTATCTGGCGATCTTCGCCAACCGGCCGATCGACGCCATCGCGCCGACCGAGGTGCGGCGCCGGCAGCAGCTCGGCATGAACCACGTGCTGCTGACGCAGCGGATCGGCACCGACTACGCAGACGTCGTCGCCGACGATCAGTTTCGTCAGGCTTTTCTCCGGCTGCGCGAGGATCGCGGGCTGTACCGCGAAGACACCACCGCGGTGAAATTCCTGACCCCGACGCTGTTCCGCACCGGGATTCCACTGCCGGCCGAAGTACCGATCGGCAGCTACGACATCTCGATCAAGCTGTTCTCCGGCGGCGAGCTGCTGACCGAGACCGATACCTCATTCGAAATCGCCAAGATCGGCTTCGAACAATTCGTCGCCACCGCAGCGCGTCAGCACGGCATCATTTACGGCCTGATCACCGCCCTGATGGCCCTCGCCACCGGCTGGATGGCGTCGATCGTGTTCCGGCGAGATTGAACACACGCGGTCATTCCGGAGCGCTCGCGAAGCGAGCGAACCCGGAATCTCGAGATTCAGGGCACCCGGCAGCGCCACGCGTGTCGACCTCTCGGCCTGATAATCTCGGGATTCCGGGTTCGCTCGCTTCGCGATCGCCCCGGAATGACGACGTGTGGGCTAATTAAAGCAAATAGCCCACCGCCATCGCCACCACACTGACACCCATCGCAGCGGTCGAGAGCCAGCCGAGCCAGTGCAGCGGGCCGCGGACGACGAAGCCATGCATGGCGTCGCGGCGGCGGGCAATCAGCATCAGTAACACCATAACCGGTACGGCCAGGACGCCGTTGATCACTGCGCTCCAATACAGTGCCGAGATCGGATTGATCGGCGCGAAATTGAGCGCGATGCCGAGCACAGCCGACAGCGCCAGTACGCTGTAGAACGCCACCGCCTGCTTCGGCTTGCGCGCCAGACCGACCGGCCAACGCCTCCCCTCACCCACCGCGTAGGCGGCCGAACCCGCCAGCACCGGAATCGCCAGCAAGCCGGTGCCGACGATGCCGAGCGCAAAGATCCATTCGGCGAACGGGCCGGCTATCGGCTGCAGCGCCTCGGCGGCCTGCGCCGAGGTTTCGATATCGGTCTTGCCGCTGGCGTGCAGCGTGGCGGCTGCAGTGATGATGATCGCCAGCGCAATCAGATTGGAGAACGCCATGCCGATGATAGTGTCGGCCCGGATGCGCTGAAATTCCTGTGGCGCGTCCTGAGGCGTTTTGATCAGCGGCTTCTTATGCGGATCGATCCGCTCTTCCTCCGCCTCCTGCGAGGCCTGCCAGAAGAACAGATAGGGCGAGATCGTGGTGCCGAGGATCGCCACGATGGTGGTGAGATAAGTGCTGCTCCAGGCGACGTGCGGGATCAACACGCCGGCGGCAGCCTGTCCCCAGTCGACCTTGGCGGCTGCCAGCGCGCCCACATAGGCGAACAGGCACAGCGTCAGCCATTTCAACACAGAGACGTAGCGCTTGTAGTCGAAGAAAATCTGCGCCAGCACCGAGATCGTACCGAACGCCACTACGTAGAATAGTGCCGGCCCGCCGATCAGCAGCTTGGTGGCGTCGGCCATCGCGGCGAGATCGGCGGCGATGTTGATGGTGTTGGCGGTGAACAACAGCACCACGATCACGGCGAGCAGGCGGCCGGAATAATGCCGACAGACGTTGCCGGCGATGCCGTGGCCGGTGACGCGACCGACCCGGCCGGAAATCTCCTGGATCGCCACCATCAGCGGAAACGTCAGCAGCATGGTCCAGCCGATGCCGTAACCGAGCTGCGCGCCGGCCTGACTGTAGGTGCCGATCCCGGACGGATCGTCGTCGGAAGCCCCGGTGATCAGGCCGGGTCCGAGAGTTTTGAAGAAACCGCGGAGCCGGAAGGTTTGGAGGCGTTGGACCTTGGGCGACCCTTCCGGGGCTGGATCAATCAAGTCTGGCCGGTCGAACTCTCGTCTGACGTCAGAGGTCACGCTCGGGATCCCGGCTAGGTGAGATGAGCTCCAACGTAGCGGAAGCCACTTCGTTCCGGTAGCGGAACGCCCCACCGGCAATTCAGCCTGCCGGGGCAGCCGGACGCGCCGGCCTTGTCACCAGATAGATTCCGATCGCCACCGGGATCACACCCAGCAAATCTCGGCCATCGATCGATTCGCCAAGCACCAGCCAGGCGAACAACATCGCCAGCGGCGGCATCACGAAGTGCCAGGCGCTGGCCGCCGTCGCGCCGTACAGCGTCAACAGCCGAAACCACAGCCAATAGGCGATGATCGAACCGCCGAGCACCAGGAAGGCAAATGCGCCAGCGAGCCGCCAGCTCGGTACGATGTCGTTGACGCTCGACAGCGAGAACGCCAGCGGCGTGAGCGCAAGCCCGGCGGCGAGATTCTGGATGCCGTTGCCGATCCATAGGCTGCCGTGCGGCGCCAGACGCTTGAACAGGATGGTGCCGGCGACGATCGACGCCAGCGAGGCCAGCGTAAAGCCGAGCCCGGTCCATGCCTCGGCACCGATCGCGACGCGGTGCCAGACGATGAAAGCGACCCCGGCGACACCGAGTACCAGGCCGGCGACCTTTCGCCAGGTCAGCGCCTCGTGCAGCAGCAGCGCGGCCGCCACCGCGGTGAATACCGGATTGGCGCTGACGATCAGCCCGCCGATGCCGGCCGAGACGGTCTGCAGCCCGACATAGCCGAGGCCGAGATACAGCGCGTTATTGGCGAGGCCGAGCAGCGCGCAAATCGCGACATCGCGTGGCCGCAACGTCCACGACTCGCGGCGCAGCGCCGAGATGCCGAGGATCAGAATGCCGGCGAGGCTGAATCGCGCCGCCAGCAGGATCAGCGGCGGGCAATCGGAGACACCGACTTTGCCGGCCACGAACGCGAAGCTCCACAGCGCACAGAACAGCACGATCTGGAGGGCACGCGGGTTGAGCAGCGGCGAGGCGAGCGAAACGGCGGGCGTAAGCGACATCGAAAGCGTCTCCTGATGCCTCGGCTTAGGGGCTCGCGTTGTCATTGGGAAATTAAATGATAAAATCACTCTCAGTGGATTTTCGAATGAGGCTGCGATGCTCGATCTCGAACTGCTGCGCAGTTTCGTCTCGGTGGTGGAGGCCGGCGGCTTCACGCGCGCCGGCCAGCGCGTGCACCGGACGCAATCGACGGTGAGTCAGCAGATCAAGCGGCTCGAAGACGATCTCGGCCAGCAGCTACTCGACCGCAGCGGCAAGGACGTGCTGCCGACCGAGGCGGGCGAGCGGCTGTTGTCCTACGCACGACGCCTGCTCGCACTCGCCGAAGAGGCACGCGATGTGGTCGGGCGGCCGAGCACCGAGGGCGCGGTGCGGCTCGGGATTCCGGAAGACTTCGCGCTGTACAGGCTGCCGCGGCTGCTCGGCAATTTCTCGCGCGCCCGTCCCGGCCTGCGGCTCGATGTCCGCGCCGATCAGAGCCTGAATTTGAAGCGCGATCTCGAACGCGGCGATCTCGATCTCGTGCTGCTCAAGCGCGAAGCCGGCGGCACCGGCGCGGTCGCGGCGTGGCCGGAGCGCGTTTACTGGGTGAACAGCAAGAGCCACCCGTGCAACCCCAAGGCCAACTCGGTGCCGCTGATTTTCTTTCCCGGCGGCTGCCTGTATCGGCGCCGCGCGATCCACGCAATCGAAGCCGCGGGCCGGCGCTGGCACATGGCCTATACGAGCTCGAGCCTTGCTGGAATCCAGGCCGCAGTCGCGGCCGGGCTCGGCCTGTCGATCCTGTCGGAGATTTCAATTCAGGCCGATCACCGCAAGCTCACCGCGCGTGACGGCTTCCCGCCGATCGAACGCACCGAGCTCGCGCTGATCGCCGCCCCGCAAGCCAGCCCGGCGACGTTGCGGCTCGCCGACAGGCTCGCCGAATTTTGCGAGGAGGTTCACACCAAGGCGGCGTGAGACATTCTGCGGCTTGAGGCCCGTCAATCGTGTCGACCTCTCAGCGGGTCATTCCGGGGCGCGCGTAGCGCGAACCCGGAATCTCGCCCAACATCGCAGCCGTCGAGATTCCGGGTTCGCTCGCTTTGCGAGCGCCCCGGAATGACTCGTGGAGAACTTTAGAATCAGCAACACCGCGAGGCGGCGATGGCGTGGAGGCGGTTGTCGCCGAGCACGTGGGCGGTGAAAGCCGCACCGCCGAACAGTCTCGCGAACGCCGCATCGCGAATGTTCAACCCGCCCGTATAGGCACCGAACGCCGGCATCACCACGCGCGTTCCGTCGCCGGCAAAGCAACGCCGCTCGATGCTGCGGCCGCGGCGGCTGACCCGCGCCTTCGGATGCAGGTGGCCGGCGATCTCACCGCAGGCGCCGGTGGGCTCGTGGCGGAACGCGACGGCACCGACCGCCACCTCGGCCGCAACGCTGCCGCCGAGATCGGACGGCAGGTCCGGATCGTGATTGCCGGAAATCCAGATCCAATCGCGCCGCGCCTGCAGCGCGGTGAGGATGTCACGATTGGCGGGCGACAACCGGCCGTGGGCGTCGCGGTCGTGGAAGCTGTCGCCGAGCGCAATCACGGTGGCCGGGTTGAATCGTGCGATTACCGCGCCGAGCCGTCCGAGCGTCGCTACCGTGTCATAGGGAGGCAGCAGCACGCCGCGCATCGCGAAGCTCGACCCTTTTTCCAGATGGAGATCGGAGACGACCAGCAGCCGCTCGTCTTCCCAGTACAGCGCGCCGAATAGATCGGCGACGAACGTGGAGCCGGCGATGGCGACGCTCTGCTCCCCTCCCCCTTGCGGGGAGGGGGTGGGGGTGGGGGTCCAAGCGGTTTGGCTTCTCAATTGAATGACGTGCCTGTGGCACCCCCCAACCAGACCCTCCCCCGCAAGGAGGGAGGGAGAAGACATCAGCCCATCGCCTCGCGGACCAGGTCGTCGGCGGCTTCGGCGAGCAGGACGTCGGAGGCCTCGCCGTACACGGCTTCCCGGCCGATTTCCAGCATCACCGGCACCGCGAGTGGCGACACCCGGTCGAGTTCCTTGTGGACGATGCGCCCGTTGATTCGCATCAGCATATCACTCAGCCGCCGCAAATCGAGCAGCCCAGTGGCGGCGTCGGCGCGGGCGGCGCGCAATAGCACATGGTCGGGCTGATGCTTGTTGAGGACGTCGTAAACGAGGTCGGTTGAAAACAGCACCTGCCGCCGCGACTTCTCTTCGCCGGCGAAGCGCCGAGCGATCAGGCCGGAAATGATCGCGCAATTGCGGAAGGTGCGCTTCATCAGCGCCGACTCCGCAAGCCAGGCTTCGAGATCGTCGCCGAGCATGTCCGGATCGAACAGCGCATCGAGATCGAGCCGGCCCTGCCGGATCATCTGCGACATGTCGCTGAGCCCCCACACCGCGAGCGCGTATTCGTTGGCGACGAAACCGAGCGGCCGCGCGCGGGCGCGTTCCAGCCGCCGCGTCAGCAGCATGCCGAGCGTTTGATGGGCAAGCCGGCCCTCGAACGGGTAGCAGACCAGATACGACTTGGCGGCGCGCGGGAATGTCTCGATCACCAGTTCGCGCCGATCAGGTACCTGCGACGCCTTGGTCTGTAGCGCCAGCCAGTCGCGCACCTGATCCGGCAAGCCCTTCCATGCCCGCTTGTCGGCGAGCAGCCCGCGGACCCGCTCGGCCAGATAGGTCGAGAGCGGAAATTTCCCGCCCATATAGGACGGCACCCGCGCGTCCTTGTCATGCGCGCGCGAGACGTAGACCTGATCCTCCATCAGCGCCTCGTAGCGCACCACCTCGCCGCCGAACACGAAGGTGTCGCCGGGCGTCAGCCCTTCGATGAAACCCTCTTCGATCTGGCCGAGCATCCGGCCGCCGCGCGCGATCGCGCCGGTGGTGCCGCCCCCCTTGGCGCGCGACGAGCGCACCAGCTTCACCTTCAGCATCGCCTCTTCGACGATGGTGCCGACGTTGAGCCGATAGCTCTGCCGCACCTTCGGATTGGCGACGCGCCAGCGGCCCTGTTTGTCTTGCTTGATGCGGGCAAAGCGCTCGTAGCTTTTCAGCGCGTAGCCGCCGCTGGCGACGAAATCGAGCGTGTCGTCGAAGTCGGCGCGGGATAAATCCGCATAGGGTGCAGCGCTGCGAATCTCCGCGTACAGATCATCGGCGAAGAACGGCTCGCCGCAGGCACATCCGAGAATGTGCTGCGCCAACACGTCGAGCGCCCCCTTGCGCTGCGGCGGAGTGTCTTGCGCATTCTCGGCCACCGCCTCAATCGCAACAGCGCATTCGAGCACTTCAAAACGATTGGCCGGCACCAGCACGGCGCGTGAGGCCTCGTCGATGCGGTGATTGGCACGGCCGATGCGCTGCATCAGCCGCGATGATCCTTTCGGCGCGCCGACATTGACCACCAGATCGACGTCGCCCCAGTCGACGCCGAGATCAAGCGACGAGGTACAAACAACTCCGCGCAAGCGCCCTGCTGCCATTGCGTCCTCGACCTTGCGGCGCTGGCCGACATCGAGCGAACCGTGATGGAGCGCGATCGCGAGGTTGTCGTCGTTGATCCGCCAAAGCTCCTGGAACAGCATCTCGGCCTGGCTGCGGGTGTTGACGAACACCAACGTCGTGGTGTTGCGCCGGATCAGGTCGTAGATCTCGGGCAACGCGTGGCGTGCGGAGTGCCCAGCCCATGGCAACCGCTCCTTGGTGTCGAGCATCTCGACGATCGGCGGCGCTGCGCCGGTGGCGACGACGATGTCGGCCGAGACAGCCTCGCCGTCCGGCTGCGGCACCAGGAAGCGAGCGAGTTCGTCCGGGTCGGCCACCGTCGCCGACAGCCCGATGGCTCGGAGCTGCGGCGCGATTCGCCACAGCCGGGCGAGGCCGAGCGACAGCAGGTCGCCGCGCTTCGACGTCACCAGCGCGTGCAATTCGTCGAGCACGATGCGCCGCAAGGAGCCGAACAGATAGGGCGCATCGTCGGAGGCGAGCAGCAGCGCGAGCTGTTCCGGCGTGGTCAGCATAATGTCCGGCGGATTGCGCCGCTGCCGCGTCCGCCGCGACACCGGCGTATCGCCAGTACGGGTCTCGACCCGGATTGGTAGTTTCATCTCTGCGATCGGCGTCTCGAGGTTGCGCGCGATGTCGACCGCAAGCGCCTTGAGTGGCGAGATGTAGAGCGTATGGAGCCCGCCACTGCGCGGGACCATTTCTTCTCTCCGCGCGCGGGGAGAAGGTGGCGCGGAAAGGCTAGCTTGCTGCGCCGGACGAGGGGGCGTCTCGGCAAGCAACGCTGGCTCAGCCAATTGAACCTCATCAGCCCGCTCACCCGGCTTGGCGGCATTGCCGACAGGCCGACCTCTCCCAGCAAGCGGGTTCGAAGAGGACAGTTCCACCAAGGTCGGCAGAAAGCCGGCCAGCGTCTTGCCGGCACCGGTCGGCGCGATCAGCAGGGCGGAGCGTTGCGCCTGTGCCTTTTCCAGCAGGGCCAGCTGATGGTCGCGCGGCGCCCAGCCGCGTTCGGCGAACCAGCGGCGGAACCGGTCGGGCAGCAAATCGGAGGAAGAATCGGCGACGCTCACCCCGCCAAGCTAGGCATTCGCCGTGCGGCGGTCGAGGTTGGGCGCGAGAAATGCCCGCCGCCTGCCAGTCTCTGCCGCATCGAGATGCCTAGCTGACGCGATGCTTCTCACCCTTGAGGGCCCCAGGCCGTAACGAAAACCCCGGCCGCGCTTCCGCTTGGCCGGGGTCATCACAGCACGCGCGCTGTTACTCCGTGAACGGCTTCTCCGAGATGTCCCAATCGGTGCCGTTGAAGGTGGCGATGTAGAGGGTCTTCATCGGGGTGTAGTCGTCCGGCGTGTAGCTATAGTCGATGCCGTCGAGGAAGTAGGGCGAGTGGAAGCCCTTCAGCGAGGTCGCCTGCTTGATCACGTTTTCACGGGTCAGGTTATCGCCGCAGCGACGCAGGATCTCGGCCATCGTCACGGCCTGGCCATAGCCCGCGTACGCGATGGTGTTGTCCTTGTCGACGTTGGGCAGGTATTTGGCGCGCAGCTCCTCGAACGCCTTGACGTCCGGATCGTTCTCGAAGCGCGGCACGCCGACTTCCTTCGAGTAGCGAACCGCCACGATGCCCTTGGCATTGTCGAGCCCGGCTGCGTTGAGGATCGAGCGGCCGGTCGACCCCGCCGACAGCAGGTGGAGCGGCTTCCAGCCGATCTCGGCGATCTTGCGGATCGACTGCGAGGTCGCCTTGCCGGTGGTGATGTTGAAGAACACGTCGGCGCCGGACTTCGACAGGTTGATGATCTGCGAGTCGATCGTCGGCTCGGTCAGGTCGTAGCTGGCTTCCGCCACCACCTTGGCCTTGCCTCCGGCCTCTTCCAGCACCTTCTTGAACGGGGCCAGGAAGTCACGGCCGAAATCGTCGTTCTGGTACAGGATGGCGACCTTGGCGTCCGGCTTCACTGCGACGACGTGCTTGGCGAGGATGCGGGCCTCGGTCGGGTACAGCGGCAGGCCCGCCATGGTCCATTTGAAGTTCTTCGGGTCGTTCCACTTCGACGCCCCGGTGTTCAGCAGCAGCTGCGGAACCTTCTTGGAATTCAGGTACTTATGGACCGCCGTCTGGGGCGCGGTGCCGAGCGAGCCGTACAGCGCCAGCACTTCCTCCTGCTCGACCAGCCGGCGGGTCGCTTCCACCGCTTTCGGCGCGCTGTAGGAGTCGTCCAGGGTGATGAACTTGACCTTGCGGCCGTTGATGCCGCCCTTCTCGTTCAGCATCTGGAAATAGGCTTCACCGACGCGGCCGAGCACGCCGTAGAGCGAGCCCGGGCCGGAATGCGGAACGGTCTGGCCGATCTTGATTTCGGTGTCGCTGGCGCCCGGATCGTATTTCTTGTCCGCCGCCGTCGCCGCCCCCGCGGTCAACATCACCGCCGCGATCGCCGCCACGGACGTGCGGACGGAGCTGGTGCGCAAATTCATCGAGTTTCTCTCCCCTTGGGTGTGCCGGCTCGAAACGACCGGTTCTTGTTCGGCCGCGGCGCTGTGCGCTTCTGCGGCGGAGCCATCCTGGGCAGAGGCGGGAAGCCGCGCAACCCATCAACCGATTAAATGACCGCCGAATACGCGTAAGGGGCGAGATTTCTGCCGCGCGGCGGGCAATCAGAGGGCGACTCGTCGCCGCACCCCGGAACTTTGAAAACCGGGATTTACCGCGTCAATCAATCGTTTACCCGCGAATTTCGGCCGGTGTGGCCGCCCGGGTACAGACGACTCGATGCCGTCCCCGTAATGTTCGCGCAGGTTTAAGAGGGGATTCCCGTCCATGAAACGTATTTTCGCCGGCGTCGTGCTGGCTGGCACCGCCGCCGTCAGCGCCCAAGCGGCCGATCTCGCCGTCAAGGCGCCGTACCTGAAGGCCCCGGTTGCCGCCGTCTATGACTGGACGGGCTTCTACATCGGCGCCAACGTCGGCGTCGGCCTCGGTCGCAACCTGCAGACCCACGCCTATCCGGGCGGCGCCTCGCTCAACACCACCTACCTGCAGCCGCAGGGCGTGATCGGTGGCGGCCAGATCGGCTACAACTGGCAGCTCGGCTCGTTCCTCGGCCCGATGCTGCTCGGCCTCGAAGCCGACATCCAGGGCAGCGGCGCCAGCGACGGCTACACCTCGCTCAACGGCCTCGCCACCAACTACAACCAGAAGCTCGACTGGTTCGGCACCGTGCGCGGCCGCGTCGGCCTCGTGCGCGGCCCGGCGGTCGCCTACTTCACCGGCGGTTATGCGGTCGGCAGCGTCAAGACCACCGTCACCGAGGGTGGTCTGGTGGCGTTCGACAACAGCAAGACCCGCTCCGGCTGGGTGATCGGCTCGGGTGTGGAAGCTGCGCTGGGCGGCAACTGGACCGGCAAGATCGAATATCTGTATCTCGACCTCGGCAACCAGACCGACTTCTTCGGCAATCAGAGCCTGCGCACCGAAGTTCGCGAGAGCATCTTCCGCGCCGGTCTGAACTACCGCATCGGCGGCAACGGCACCTACATCACTCCGCCCCCGGCGAACTGGGCTGGCCTGTATATCGGCGGCAATTTCGGCGGCGCGACCGGGCGTGATCGCTCGAGCCTGACCCTCGGCGGTGCGACCGACGCCTTCAACCTGGCGCCGGACGGTTTCATCGGTGGCGGCCAGATCGGCTACAACTGGCAGGCCTCGAACTGGGTGTTCGGTGTCGAAGCCGACTTCCAGGGCTCGACCCAGAAGGACCAGCGCGCTTCGGTGCTCGGTCCGCGGGCCTACTATGACGCCAAGCTGCCCTGGTTCGGTACCGCGCGTGGCCGTATCGGCTACTCGCTCGGCTCGACGCTGTTCTACGGCACCGCCGGCTACGCCTACGGCAACATCAAGTCCGACATCGTCAGCTCGATCGGCAACTACAGCTTCAAGACCACCAAGGGTGGCTGGGCTGCCGGCGCCGGCATCGAGACTCCGTTCCAGCTGTTCGGCCTGCTCGGCCCGAACTGGACCTCGAAGACCGAATATCTCTACGTTGACCTCGGCTCGACCACCGACGTGTTCGGCGGCACCGGTATCAACACCACCAAGGTCACCGAACACATCCTGCGCACCGGCATCAACTATCACTTCAATCAGCCGGTGGTCGCGAAGTACTAATCTTCGCCTCACAGCGACGGACACAGAGCCCCGGCCTAGCGGCCGGGGTTTTTGTTTGCGGCAGCCTCGTCATTGCGGACGACGCGAAGCAATTGGGACCTGCGTGAACCAAGCTGGATTGCTTCGTCGCTTCGCTCCCCCGCAATGACGGAAATTCGCTCGGTCCGGCGCCAAAGCTCGGCTAGGTATCGCAAGGCGTTTCGGGTTCGACGCGTCGGATCTCGTCGTCGGGCTTGAAGGCAACGACGACCAACCCCGGCAGCGGGGCTTGGTTCTCATTGCGGGCCGACGCGTGCTGCAGCAGCGCGACCGCAAGACCTGCCTGCTCCAGTTCTTCGCGCAGATAGCTTTCCGCCTGGGCGAACCGCAGCCCGGCCGTCAGCACCACGCCATCGCCAGCATGCGTCTCGGCGGTGACGGCGAGCAGGCCGCCCGGCTGCAGCACTCGCGTAGCTTCGCGGAGCAGCGGCGCCACGTCCTGGATGTAGATCAGCACGTCGGCGGCAAGGATCAGCTCCGCGCTCGCCGGCGGCTCGTTGGCAAGGCCCTGCACCAGATCAGTCACTGCGAGCCGCGCATACACGCGGTTCGCGCGGGCGCGCTCGATCATCTGCGGTGACAGATCGAAGCCGATAATCTCGGAGACGATTGGCGCAAACGCGCGGCCCACCAGCCCGGTGCCACAGCCAAGATCGATTGCGCGCCGGAACACCATCACTCGGCCTGTCGCTGCACAGACCTCGCCCACCGCCTCGAGCAGCAACGCCGGGCCGCGGTAGCCGAGATCCTCGACCAGCGACTTGTCGAACCGCGGCGCATACTGATCGAACAGCGTGCCGACATAGGCCGGCGACATCGCATCGAGATTGGCGGCGCCGAGCCGCATCAGGCGCAGACCGGCGCCGTGCCGATCGCGCGGGTCCGCCGCGCGCGCCCGCCGAAATGCATCGATCGCGCCGTCGCGGTCGCCGAGTCGGTCCTGACGAATTTCCCCGAGTGCAAACCACGCCGAGGTAAAGTCCGACGCCAGCTCAACCGCCTGAGCCAGCAGATCGGCCGCCGCCTCCGCCTCGCCGCGAGCCAGGAGCTCGCGCGCAAAGTCGTAGCGTCGGTCGGCAAGAACATTTCCGGACGACAGGAACAGGTACGTCGGCATCGACGGAACCCGGCGGGATGAGACTCGTTTGAAAGGTACGCCCGCCTATATAGCGAAGATGCGACCGCACGACATCCTGATGCCGACCGCCGCGGGCCTGTGTTGCAGGCTTGGCGGCTTCCACATCGATCCGGTGCGGCCGGTCGACCGCGCGGTGATTACTCACGGCCATTCCGACCACGCCCGCGCCGGCCATGGCACCGTGCTGGCGACCCAGCCTACGCTCGACATGATGCGGCTGCGCTACGGCGACAACTTCGCGGGCTCGACCCAGGCGGTCGCCTATGGCGAGACCATCCGGCTCGGCGACACCACGGTCACGTTCCATCCTGCCGGCCATGTGCTCGGCTCAGCCCAGGTCGCGGTCGAAGCCGGCGGCATCCGCATCGTCGCGTCCGGCGATTACAAGGACGCGCCTGACCCGACCTGCGCGCCGTTCGAGATTGTGTCGTGCGACGTCTTCATTACCGAAGCGACCTTCGGTCTACCTGTGTTTCGCCATCCCGATGCGGCGGGCGAAGTCAGAAAGCTGCTCGACTCCGTCATGCTGTTTCCCGAGCGCGCGCATCTGGTCGGCGCCTACTCGCTCGGCAAGGCGCAGCGGGTGATCGCGCTGATCCGGCAGGCCGGCTACGACGCGCCGATCTATCTGCACGGCGCGATGGAGAAAATCACGCATTACTATCAGGCATCCGGCATCCCGCTCGGCGAACTACGCCCGGCGAAAGGCGTCAAGAAGGCCGAGCTGGCCGGCACCATTACGCTGGCGCCGCCGTCAGCGACCTCCGATCTCTGGACGCGCCGCTTCCCCGATCCGCTCACCGCGTTCGCGTCAGGGTGGATACGGGTACGCGCCCGAGCCCGCCAACGCGGCGTCGAACTGCCGCTGGTGATCTCCGACCACGCCGATTGGGACGGCCTCACCGCGACGATCGCGGCGACGGGAGCCGGCGAAGTGTGGGTCACGCATGGCCAGGAAGACGCGCTGGTGCATTGGTGCAAGACTGAAGGCATCGCCGCGCGACCGCTCGCTCTGGTCGGCTACGGCGACGAGGATGAAGATGAGAACGAGGAGCCTTCAAATGACCACGACAACAATTTCAATTGTTAGCTTAATAGTCTCCAGTCTCAGCTTTAGCCTTTCCGGCCTCCTCGGATTGATCAAGATCCTCGAGTACCGCAAGGGCCTGCTGTCGATCTACTCCACAGGTGTTTGGAGGGGGCATGAAGGGATCGGAAATGACATAGTAGTCGTGAACACATCGAGTTCCCCTGTCTTCATATTTAGCTATGACCTAGTCAGAGCCACTTCAAAGAGAGAGAAAAAGATCACCGAAAGGATCTTTGACCTTGAGGACCAATTATGTTCCGTTCGGCTTGGGCCTATGGAAGCTAATAGTTTTAATTTCAAAGAGATCGATCATTTTGATCTAAGATCGGAATCTCCGGGCGAGATATATATGCGCATTTGGGTGGCGGGCCAATCTCAACCAATCTGGGCTAAGCCATTTCAGCGATGAATCGCTTCGCCGAACTGCTCGACCGCCTCGGCTACGAGCCCGGCCGCAACAACAAGCTGCGGCTGATCACTAATTACTTCCACGAAGTCGAAGACCCCGACCGCGGTTGGGCGCTGGCGGCGCTCACCGGCGCACTGTCGTTCCGCCATGCCAAGCCCGGCCTGATCCGCGCCCTGATCGCCGAACGCACCGATCCGGTGCTGTTCGGGCTGTCCTACGACTACGTCGGCGATTTGTCGGAGACAGTCGCGCTGATGTGGCCATCGCCGCGAGGCCGAGCTTCCTCCCCTCCCCCTTGCGGGGAGGGGTCGGGGGTGGGGGTCCACGACGGGACGCCATCCTTGGGGCGCCCTCACCCCACCCCTCTCCCGCAAGCGGGAGAGGGAGCTCGTCCCGCAAGCGGCGAGACCATCGCTTCCGAACTAAGCGCCGAAGTAAGCCCCGGCCACAACAACCCACCTTCCCCCACGCTCACCGAGATCGTCACTACACTGCATAGTCTCGGCAAGGCCGAGTTGCCGGCGCAGTTGGCGCGGTGGCTCGACGAGCTCGACGAGACCGGGCGCTGGGCGCTGCTCAAGCTGGTGACCGGGGCCTTGCGGATCGGTGTGTCGGCCCGGCTGGCCAAGACCGCGGCCGCGGCGCTCGGCGAAAAGGATCCGCACGACGTCGAACTGGTGTGGCCGGGCCTCGAGCCGCCGTATCGCGAGCTGTTCGCCTGGCTCGAAGGTCGCGGCCCGCAGCCGGTCAACCGCGATCCGGCGCCGTTCCGCCCGGTGATGCTGGCGCATGCGGTCGAGGACACCGACTTTGCCGCGATGAATCCGGCCGACTACATCGCCGAATGGAAATGGGACGGCATCCGTGTCCAGGCGGTCAGCGGCCAGAACGAAAACGGCGACACGGTGGTGCGGCTGTATTCGCGCAGCGGTGAAGACATCACCATGAGCTTTCCCGATCTGTTGCCATCGCTGCACCTGCCCGGCGCGATCGACGGCGAGCTGCTGGTGCTGCGAGACAAACGCGTGCAATCGTTCAACGTGCTGCAGCAGCGGCTGAACCGTAAATCAGTGACGCCGAAGCTGACGAAGGACTATCCGATCCACCTGCGCGCCTACGATCTGCTCGGCGACGGCGACGAGGATCTGCGGACGCTGCCGTTCGCCGATCGCCGCGCGCGGCTCGAGACCTTCATCGCCAGGCTCGACGATCCCAAGGTCGACCTGTCGCCGATCATAACGTTTGACGACTGGGAAGGCTTGCGCGCCGCCCGCCGCGATCCGGCCAGCGCCGGCGCAGGGCTCGATGCCGATGCGGTCGAAGGCGTGATGCTGAAGCGGCGCGATGCGCTGTATCTGCCCGGCCGCCCCAAGGGCCAGTGGTGGAAGTGGAAGCACGACCCGCACATCATCGATGCCGTGCTGATGTATGCGCAGCGCGGCCACGGCAAGCGCTCGTCGTATTATTCCGACTACACCTTCGGGGTCTGGACCGAGGGCGATGGCGGCGATCAGCTTGTGCCGGTCGGCAAGGCGTATTTCGGCTTCACCGATGAAGAGCTGCTGCAGATCGACCGCTTCGTCCGCCGCAACACCACCGAGAAATTCGGCCCCGTCCGGCATGTCGTGCATGAGCCCGATAAGGGCCTGGTGCTGGAAGTGGCTTTCGAAGGCCTGCAGCGTTCGCCTCGCCACAAATCCGGCGTAGCGATGCGATTTCCACGCATCAACCGGCTGCGCTGGGACAAGCCACCGAAGGACGCCGACCGGCTGGAAACGCTGGAGCGGATGCTGAAGGCGGAGACCATAAATCCGCCGGCGACCGCCGCCCGCGGCCATTGACGGCAAAGCGCCGGTTCCCCATCTGCCCAGCACCGAATATGATGCGTCAGCGACGCGCGAGGACCATGACGATGCGAGACGACATCCGGGATCTGCCGGCCAATGACGACAGGATGACCCGCTTCCTCGGCGGCTCGCCGATGGCGGTGGCGTTTCGTCTGATCCTGATGTCGATCCTGGTCGGCGTCGTGCTGGCGGCGATCGGCCTCGATCCGTGGAATATCATCACCAGCATCCGGCTGCTGTTCGAACGGGTCTGGGATCTCGGCTTCGATGCGATCAACGGCCTGTGGCGCTACTTCCTGCTCGGCGCCGTGATCGTGATCCCGATCTGGCTGCTCACCCGCTTGTTCAGCACACCGCGCGGACGCTGACGGCCGCCTGCGTCCGCCGTGGAACCCGTCCAGTCGACCGTAACCACCCGGCAGGTGTTTGCCATTGCCGGGCCGGCGATGGTCGCCAACCTGACCACGCCTTTGCTCGGTGTCGTCGCCACCACGGCGATCGGGCGGCTCGGCGAGGCGACGCTGCTCGGCGGCGTCTCAATGGCCTCGGTGCTGTTCGACTGCCTGTTCTGGCTGTTCGGCTTCCTGCGGATGAGCACACTGGCTTTCACCGCGCAGGCGATGGGCGCCGGGCAGAGCCATGAAGTCCCGGCGCATCTGCTGCGCGGCCTGATCGTCGCGGCTGGCATCGGCCTGTTGCTGATCGCCCTGCAAGGTCCGCTCGCCGCGGTGCTGATCGGCGCGATGGGCGGCAGCGAGGCGGTGAGCGCCGCAGCCAAGACCTACTTCTCGATCCGGATCTGGTCGTCGCCGCTGGTGCTGGCGAACTTCGCGGTGCTCGGCTGGCTGGTCGGTCAGGCGCGCGCCACACTGGCCCTCGCGGTGCAGATCGCCATCAACCTGATCAACATCGCCGCCACCGTGCTGCTGGTGCTGTGGTTCGACTTCGGCATTGCCGGCGCCGCGATTGCCGCGGTGATCGCCGAGGGCTCGGGGCTGGTGATCGGGCTCGCGATCGCAGTCTGGCGCGGCCGCGGGCTGTTCAACGTGTCGCGGGCAATGCTGTTCGATCCGAACCGGTTGCGGCGGATGTTCGCGGTCAATCGCGACATCATGATCCGCACTGCGGCGCTGATCGCAGTGTTCCTGTTCTTCACCGCGCAGGGCGCGCGCGGCGGCGACGTGGTGCTCGCCACCAATGCGGTGCTCAACAATTTCCTGATGATCAGCGCGTTCTTTCTGGACGGCCTAGCCAACGCCGCCGAACAACTGTGCGGCCGCACCCTCGGGGCACGCGACCGCGCCGGCTTCGTCAAAGCGACCAGGCTGGTGATCCTGTGGGGCTTCGGCTTCGCGCTCATCGTCAGCGCGATCTACGCCTTCGCCGGTCCGATGCTGATCGACTTCATCACCTCGAACGACGAGCTTCGCCGCACCGCGCGCGATTATCTCTGGCTGGTGACGCTGGCGCCGATGCTCGGCGTGTTCGCGTTCGCCTATGACGGCGTATTCATCGGCGCCACCTGGGCGCGCGAAATGCGCAATCTGATGCTGCTGTCGCTGGTTCTGTTCCTGGCATCGTGGTTCGCGCTCCGACCGCTCGGCAACACCGGACTATGGATCGCGCTGTTGTCGCACTACGTCTGGCGCGGCGGCCTGCAGGCGCTGCGCTATCCGGCGATGGTGCGGACCTCGTTCGCGGCGCACTGAGTTTTCATCAAATCGCTCAGGCAGAATTAACCCGACATTGATGCCCGTATCACGTGCGAGAAATCGACACTTCGCACATTCGCCTTCCGCAAATACCATCTTTCCAACACAACAGAACGATGCAGGGAGAGACGGATATGTGTGAGACGTGCTGCAGCAATGTATCGCGACGAACTCTGATGGCCGGCGGCCTCGGCTTGCTCGCCGCGGCCTCGCTGCCGCGAGCCGCGCAAGCGCAAGCCCAGGCGAACGCGCCGGGCGACACACCGGACGCCGCGCTCGACAAGCTGATGCAGGGCAATGAGCGCTACATCGCCGGCCAGATGCGCGAGCGCGATTTCTCCGCGGGCCGCGCCGCACGAGCCGAAAGTCAGGCGCCGTTCGCCGCGATCCTCGGCTGCGCCGACTCCCGTGTCGCGCCGGAGCTCGCCTTCGACCAAGGTCCGGGCAGTCTGTTCGTGGTGCGCGTGGCCGGCAACTTCGTCACGCCGGACGGTCTCGCCAGTCTCGAATATGGCGCCGCGGTGCTCGGCACCAAGGTGATCATGGTGCTCGGCCACAGCAATTGCGGCGCCGTCAACGCGACCGTCGCAGCGCTGCAGAAGGGCAACGACCTGCCCGGCCACATCGGCGATCTGGTGCGTGCGATGAAACCCGGCATCGAGCCGGTCCTGCAAAAGAAGGAGGAGGATCTGCGGCACCAGGCGGTGATCGCCAATGTCCGCGCCAACGTCCGACAATTGCAGGAGTCGAAGCCGATCCTCGCCGACATGGTGAGCAGCAAGAAGCTGCGGGTGGTCGGCGGCGTTTACGATCTCGCCAGCGGCAAGGTCGAACTGGTCTAGCTGCGCCGATCGGCGCGCCGGGGCGAACAGCCTCGTCCCTGCGCGCAACGGTCGCGGCATCCGGCGATGGTACGGGTTACGTTCCTGGCACAGACGGCCTAGATCAGGGCGACGGCATCTGAGCCAGTTCGACGGAACCCGAAATGCAGATACGATTTGTCGGCTGTGGCGACGCGATCGGCTCCGGAGGCCGGCTCAATACGTGCTTTCACGTCTCGGGGCAGAGCGTCAATTTCCTGATCGACTGCGGCGCGACTTCGCTGCCGGCGCTGAAGCGTTACGGCATCCTGCGCGAAGATCTCGACCTGATCCTGATCACGCATTTCCACGCCGATCATTTCGGCGGTCTGCCGTTCATGATGCTCGATGCGCAGTTCATGAAGCGCAAGCGGCCGCTGGTGATCGCCGGTCCGCTCGGCATCGACATCCGGCTGACGCGGCTGATGGAAGCGATGTTCGAGTATTCCTCGGCGACCAAGCCGAACTTCGATCTGCAGGTGCTGGCGCTGGAGCCCGCGGTGACGCGGCAGTTCGGCGCCGTGACGGTGACGCCGTTTCCGGTGGTGCACGGCGATTCCGGCGGGCCGTTCTTCGCTTATCGGATCGAGGCGGAGGGCCGCATCCTCGCGTACAGCGGCGATACGCAATGGACCGATCAGCTCGTCGCCGCCGCGCACGACGCCGACCTCTTCATCTGCGAGGCCTACACCTACGAGCGCACGGTGAAGAACCACATCAGCCTGAAGGCGCTGGAAACGCATCTGCCGGAAATCAATCCGAAGCGCGTGATCCTCACCCATATGGGCGATGAGGTGCTGCACAAGCTCGACACCGTCCCGCACATGGCCGCGAGCGACGGACTGATCGTGCCGCTGTAATAAGGTCTCACCTAGTCATTCCGGGGCGCGCGTAGCGCGAACCCGGAATCTCTGTGCCCAAGTAACTGCGGGATTCCGGGTTCGCTCGCTGCGCGAGCGCCCCGGAATGACAGGGTGTGAGTAGCAGAACTTCAGCCGCTTAGACCGGCCACTCTTCCGCAGTAATCATCGGGGCGTCGGCGCCGACGATTTCGGCGAGCGAATCGCGGCCAGTGCGGAGCAGCGTCGAGGCGAGGTCGGCCTTGATGCTTTCGACCAGGCCGAGGCCCTTATAGACCAGCGCCGAATACAACTGGACCAGCGTGGCGCCAGCGCGGATCTTGGTCAGCGCCGCGCCGCCGGAGTCGATGCCGCCAACGCCGATCAGAGGGAACGCCCCCTCGGCGCGCACATAGGTCTCCGCCACCATCCGGGTCGACAGCCGGAATAACGGCCGGCCCGACAGCCCGCCCTGCTCGTTCATCTTGGTCCGCTCGCGCAGCGTCGGCGAGCGCGACAGCGTGGTGTTTGCGACGATCATGCCGTCGACCCGGCGTGACCTCGCGATATGCACGACGTCGTCGAGTTCGCCGAGCGACAGATCGGGCGCGATCTTCAGGAGCACCGGCGTATCGCCGGCTGCCGCCCGCACCCGCTCGCGCGCATCGATCACCCGCGCCAGCAGATCGTCGAGCGCCGCCGCCTGCTGCAGATTGCGCAGGCCGGGCGTATTCGGCGACGAGACGTTGACGGTGAAGTAGCTCGCCAGAGGCGCGAAGGTCTCGATCAGCTTGACGTAGTCCGCCACCCGATCGTCGCTGTCCTTGTTGGCCCCGACATTGACGCCGACGATGCCGCCATATTGCGCGCGCGCCGCCAGCCGGCGCAGCACCACCTCGGCGCCCTCGTTGTTGAAGCCCATGCGGTTGATCACCGCTTCGTCGCGCTCGAGTCGGAATAGCCGCGGCCGCGGATTGCCGGCCTGCGGCTTCGGCGTCACCGTGCCGACCTCGACGAAACCGAAGCCGAGCCGGAGCAGCGCGTCGGGCGCTTCAGCGTTCTTGTCGAAGCCGGCGGCGATGCCGACCGGATTGGAGAAGTTGAGCCCGAAGGCACGGACCGCGAGCTTGGAATCGTCGACGCGCGGCTTGACCGGCGGCCACAGCTTCAGGCCCTGGATCGCCAGCCGGTGCGCATCCTCCGGATCGAGCCAGCGCAGCAGCGGCAGCGAGACGGCATCGAACGCGCGAATCACGACGCAAGCTCCGGCACGACGTGGCTGCCGTCGGGGCGCGTGACCAGATCCTGCACGCCGGTCACCGCCGAGAGTGCAAGCTCGCCATAGAGATGCGGAAACAGCTCACCGCCGCGCGACGGCTCCCAGCGCAACCGGTCTCCGAGCGCCTCGGCATCGACCGCGATCAGCTTCAGGCCGGTCTGGCCGGCATAGTGCTTGGCCAGCGTCCCGGCGAGCTGCGGCGCGGTCGAGAAATGAATGAAGCCGTCGCGGGCGTCGTCGGCGCTGCCGCTGTAGCGGCCGGCCTGTTCGGCGCCGCGCCAGGCCGCCGCGTCACAGATCTTATAAATCGTGCGCAAGGGCGCGAATTCCCGTCGTTGCGGCTGGTTGTTGGGTCGGGCGGCAATCGGGCCCGCAACTCCCCGGGCAACCGAAACATCCGCTCAAACAATAAGTTGCGCACGTCGGAAGGGCAAAGCCGAATCCGGCATAGCGGATCCGCACACCCTTGGTCGCCCCGGACGATCCCGGACCTGTGCGGGCGACCGTATCGGCCGTCCTGAGGCTTCGCAAGAGCTTGCGGTTTTGTCGCCGGACGGGATTGCATAACGCCTTCAATTAAGGCAATAATTCCTAGTCGTAAGTCCGTTTCTCGCGCCGGATCCGACGGCGCGTCCGGGGTGCCTTCCGATGCAAATGCTGACGCATGATCAGATCTGGACCGCGCTCGACCGGCTGGCCGAACGCGCCGGCCTCTCCCCCTCGGGACTCGCGAAGAAATCCGGCCTCGATCCCACGACGTTCAACAAATCGAAGCGTATCACCAATGACGGCCGCGAGCGCTGGCCTTCAACCGAATCAGTCGCCAAAGCGCTGCAGGCCACCAACACCGCGATCGATACGTTCGTGCAACTGATTCACGATCGGCCGCGGGTGGTGCAGTCGGTCCCGCTGCTCGGCCTCGCTCAGGCCGGCTCCGGCGGTTATTTCGACGATGGCGGCTTTCCGGTCGGCAAGGGCTGGGACGAAGTCGGGCTGCCGTCGATCACCGACGAGCACGCTTACGCGCTGGAAATCTCCGGCGATTCGATGAAGCCCGCGTATCGCAGCGGCGATATCGTAGTGGTATCGCCGAGCGCCACCGTGCATCGCGGCGACCGCGTGGTGGTCAAAACCACTAAAGGTGAAGTGATGGTGAAGGAGTTGAAGCGGCGCACCGCCAAGGTGGTCGAACTGGCTTCTCTCAATCCCAGCCATCCCGACCGGACTCTGGCACCGTCAGAGATCGAATGGATCGGCCGAATCGTCTGGGCCAGTCAGTAATCAAAAAGCGTCGTTCATTCGTCCCACTTCCCTTTGCTCCGTCGTCGGGCAATGCTAGTTCCCGCGCATCAACCCGGGAGACGTCGATGGACCGTCGCAATATCCTGAAGGCCTTTGCTGGCCTCGCTCTATGTCCGCTTTGCGCCACCGCCGGCGCTGCCGCCGAAGGCGCCCACCATTGGGGCTATGAGGGTGAAGGCGGCCCGGCCAAATGGGGCGAGCTCGATCCCGCCAACCAGATTTGCTCGATCGGGGTGCAGCAATCGCCGGTCGACATCCGCTCGACCGTCAGCGCCAATCTGTTTCCGCTGCAGGTGCAGTGGGCTGATACGGCCGATACCATCATCAACAACGGCCATACCATCCAGCTCAACGTCGCCGAAGGCTCGACGCTCAAACTCGGCGGCGCGACTTTCAAGCTGGTGCAATTCCACTTCCACCGTCCCAGCGAGCATCAGATCGACGGCAAGTCGTTCCCGATGGAAGTGCACTTCGTCCACCGCATGGATTCCGGCACGCTCGGCGTGGTCGGCGTGCTGATGCAGGAAGGCGCTGCCAATGCGGCGTTCGCGAAGATCGTCGCGACCATGCCGCAGAGCGAAGGTCCGGCAGTGAAGGCCGACGCTGCGATCAATCCGAACGCACTGCTGCCGGCCAAGCTCGGTTACTACCGCTATGAAGGGTCGCTGACGACGCCGCCGTGCTCGGAGGTCGTCGACTGGATGGTGCTGACCGATCCGATCACGGTCGCGGCCGAGGACGTTGCGGCGTTCGCCAAGCTGTATCCGATGAACGCCCGCCCGGTACAGAAGGACAACCGCCGCTTCGTGTTGCAGTCCAACTAAGCGGCGCCACACGCTCTGAACGATGAAGGCCTGACGCGGACGCCGCGTCAGGCCTTTTCGTTTTCAAAAAGAGGTTATCGGACCGAACGCTCAGCCGCCGGTATTAGGCGTCGCGTCGGCGACCGGCACCAACGGCACGTCTGCGACCAACGACGAGGTCATCGACGGCACCTGGGCGCCATTGGTCGCCTTGATCACCGCCTGCCGCGCTTTGGCGAAAGCGGCTTCCGCGCTTGCCGGCGACGACAGCGAACCGATCAGTTCCCCAACCACCATGCTGTTAGGAGCGTCATTGTCGTCCGCCACCTGCCCCGGCGTCGCCGACGACAGCACCAGCGCATTGGCCGGCGTCTCGATCGGCGCCAGCCCGTGCGAATAGGCGCGGAAGCGGCGCTCATAGGGATTGCGGCGCGACGCGTCGAGCACCGCCAGATTAGTGTGAGCGCCGGCGGCCTTGATCTCCGCCAGCACCTGCTCGACGCTGACGCCGCTGCGGCGCACGTCGGCCTCGGTCCAGATCTTGGCATCGACCGGAATCATGTAATTATTGCGGCCGGACTGAATGCCGTAGCCGCCGAAGAACAGCATCACGGTCGCGTCCTTACCGGCGCGGGCCTTGATCCGCGCGACCGCACGCAGGATGTCGTCGCGGCTGGCGTCCTCGATCATGTCGACGTCATAGCCTTCATGGCGCAGCGAGGCGCTGAGCAAACGGGCATCGTTGATCGGTTGCAGCAGCGGCGAAGCGGCATCGGGGTAATGGGCATTGCCGATAACCAGGGCCAAACGCGACGAGGTCGCCTTGGCGTCGACGGTCGTCGGGGCTGCGGCACGCGCCGTATCGACCGGGCGCTTGTACAGCGCCGCATGCGCGCCGATCGCCAGCGACACCACGCCCACCAAGGCAGCAGCAGCCGTGAGGGTCCGCCGGGAAAAGCGATGCAGCCGGATTGCCATCGTCAAATCGTCCTTATCGGCGCGCGCAGGCATTCGTCGCGTCGCTGCCGTTCAGGTTCATGGATGAGCGGATCATTTGCGTATGAATTGCGCTCAATTTGCGGCGTCGCACAATAACAATCCCTTAAACAGTTCAGGACGTTCACGCAAGCGGGCAGGACTACGGAGCGTCGAACCCGCTAACGGCGATGGTGTTCCGGTTCCGGTGATCTTGGCCGAGCGACGTCCGATCGAGATTTGATCCGTTCAGACGGGACAAAAGCCTCGTGAGCGCTCGCGAATTCTTGGCTGATCTTGCTGCGACAAAAATCATCTTGGGCAGGCGCCGCAATCTGTCCTACGCCTCGCACCATCCGACGAGAGCCAGCCGAGCGACAGCCGCGGGTTTGTATTCCCGGTCCGTCCATGCGATTCCTCGTCGGCTCGAACGTATCAGAGCGCGCGGAAGACGATCATGGATGTGCTGAAGATGGCCGGCGCGGCGTACCGCGCGCTGACCGCCCGGAAACAAGCGCCGACGCTGTACGACCTTTGCGATCCGGTGTTCCTCGGTCACAAGCACGGCGATCCGCACATCTCCAAATTCTACAAGACCGCACTCGCCAACCCCGCGCTGCGGCCGCTGCTGCGCAAGGCCGGTCTGCCCGAGCTGCACGACCCGGTGCGGTTTCGCGCCGTTCGCGACGCCCTGATCAGCGCCCGCGACGATGCCGAGCCGGATTGGGCTGCGATCGGCGCGCCGATCGCCGAGTTGATCGACACCGTCCGGCTGGAGCACCCGCGTCCGCCGAGCTGGGTGGCGCCCGCGCAAACGCCGCGGCTCGCCGACATCGACAGCGCGATCCGCGCCTGCGGCGATCATTTGCTGCAATCCTGGAGCCGCAACGGCTTCCTGCCGGCCTATGCGTCGTTCAACCTGATCGGCGACCCGGATCTCGACGGCCGTGCGTTCCTCGCAGCGCTGACCGGGCTGAATTCGCGCAGCTATAAGAATTCGACGCTGCTGTTCAGTCTCGCGCGGGTGTTCATCGCCCGATCGCCGGCAGAAGGCGTGATCAATCCGCGCTGGCGCGGAATCGCCGAGCCGATGTGGTCGCCGGTGCAGATCCGGCATCGCTCGGCCTATTACGATGCATTCTACATCGAGGCACTGCTCGCCTTCATCGATTCCGGTCTCGGCACGCCCGACGACACCCGCTCGGCGCGGCGGATGATCGCCGACATGACCGAGTTTTGCCTCAAGACCAGCCGCGAGCGAGTCCGCACGGCCGAGGGCGAACCGTTCGACGCGATCACCGCGCTGGCGCCGCCGCCGCATCCGCGATTTTCGCGGTTTTTCGCCAAGGTCAAACAGAACCTCGGCTTCGGCGTGTATGTGCCGGATTGCGACACCACCGCCTGTGCGATCTCCGCCGCGACTCAGGCGAACTCGTCGGATCCGATCATCGATCAGCCGCTGATCGATCTTTATCGTGCCTATCAGGTCCGCACCGTCGTCAACGCCCCGATGGTCACGGTGCCCCTCAATGACACCATCGACTACGACGGCGGCATCGTCACCTGGATCGACAGCCTGGCCGGCGAGCGCCCATTCGGTAACGATCTCGATCCGACGCTCAATCTCGACGTGCTCGAAGTCAGCTTCCGCAATTGTGCGCGGTGGCGGATCATCGAAACGCCTGCTCGGCTGGACACGGTGCGCCGCATCGTCGATTTCCAGCGCCGGCTGGTGGCCAGCGGCGCGTTCGCCGATCCGAAATCGCACGTGTATTACCTGCCAGAACTGTACTGCGCGTATTTCGGCCGCTGCTACGTCGCGTTCCGGGCGCTCGACGAAGCCGCCAAGCGTGCGATTGATCCAGACGGCGTGTTCGAGGCGATCCGGTTGCGCGTGCTGGCTTACGTGCAGGACGAACTGATCGCCAAGGAGATGAACGTTTTCGACGCCGCGCTGGCGTTGATCGCGCTCGGTCATCTCGGCGGCGACAGTCACCACTTCGCGCCGGCGCTGCATTGCATCCTGAACCATCTCGGCGAAGGCGGCGGCCGCGCGCCGTTCAAAGCCTATGAGTGGAACAAGATGAAGACGCCGACCCGGATTCTGGTCGGCGGCCCCGAAGTGACCTCGGCGTTCGTGCTAATGGGGTTGGCTCTCGCCCGCAAGGCGCTGTTGCAGCAGGCCCACCACTCATGATCTTCGCGCGAAGTTGAAGCGAGGTGCTGCCGAGGCTCTGGCCGGGCCGCCCAAGATTCAGCACAATCGGCGAACCTGTTTGCCGGACGGGTGCCTGCCGGGAAGGTCGACGCATGCTCAAGCTGAACACATGGCTGTTGCCGCTTTTGCTCCTGCTGCTGCCGGTAACGGCCGAGGCGGCCGACGTCAGCGGCGTGCCAAAGATCCGCGACGGCGACCATGCGCTGATCGGGAAGACCCGCATCCGTCTCGCCGGCATCGACGCACCGGCGGTGGATCAGCTCTGTCTCAACCCGAAGGGCGACCGCTGGACCTGCGGCATCGCCGCGCGTGACGCGCTGGCCCAGCATACCGCCGGCAAGAGCTGGACCTGTCACGTCCTGCGCGTCGACAAAGGCGGCCGCTCGATCGCGAAATGCGAGGTCGACGGCGAAGATCTCGGACAATGGATGGTGAAGAACGGCTGGGCGCTGGCTTACGTGCAGTACTCCCACGCCTACGAGGCCGAAGAAAAAGCCGCCCGCGAGGCCAAGCTCGGGCTGTGGCAGGGCTCGTTCATCGCGCCTTGGGACTGGCGCGTTCGCAACAACAAGACGCAGATCCTCGGCGCCACCAAGCCGCCAAAGGATGCCCGGCGAATCCTGCTCGCCTCGGCGTCCGGTCCGGTCGCACCGTCACCGGAATGCACCATCAAGGGCAACGTCAACAAATCCGGCGAATGCATCTACCACAAGCCGACCAGCCGCTGGTACGCCCAGATCCGGATGAAGATCAGCAAGGGCACCCGCTGGTTCTGCTCGGTGGAAGAAGCCGAGGCCGCCGGCTGCCGCGAGACGCGGCGCTAGCAGCCGCAACAGACCGGGCTGCGGGGGCGGACCGTGAACCATACAACACATGATCCTTCGCGCCCGCAGCGGCCGCGCAAACGCCGGCTACGGCGGGCATGGCAGCTTTCGGTGGTGCTGATCGGCTGCTACGCGATCCTCGCATATCTGGCGCTGCCGATGTTCTGGACCCACTACGAACACCAGAGCAAACTCGCCGACATGCCGATGGTGACCCGCACCGCGCAGGGCATTCCCGGCGACCCGATCAACGTCGGGCTGATCGGCGATCAGCACGAGGTCGTCTGCGCAATCCTCGCGGCGAACTGGCACCCGGCCGATCCGATCACGCTGCGCTCGTCGATCGCGATCGCCGGCAGCGTACTGCTCGACCGTCCCTATCCGGACGCGCCGGTGTCGAGCCTGTACTACCTCGACCGCCGCGAGGATCTGGCGTTCGAAAAGCCCGACGGGCGCAGCGCCGACCGGCGCGATCATGTGCGGCTGTGGAAGGTGCTCGACAGCGGCCAGGAAGGTCGCCCGGTCTGGCTCGGCAGCGCCACCTTCGACCGCGGCGTCGGCGTCAGCCATTACACCGGCGCGGTGACGCATCACATCGCACCCGACATCGACGCCGAGCGCGACCAATTCGCCGCTGATCTCGAAGCCGCAGCGATGGTCGATGCGAAATATCAGATCACCGGCGTCGGCCCGACCATCGCCGGCCGCAACGGCGAAGGCGATCTCTACTACACCGACGGAGAGGTCTGGATCCTTCGGCTGACCGAAGGCTGCAAGAAGCGCAACAGCCCGGCCGAGATTCTGCCGAGCCCGCTCGCGACTGAGATCAAAGATCAGATCTTCCGCACCGTCACCAACGCAATCGAGCCCGGCGCCAGCGCGCCTTGAAATCGATGCAGCGAGCCGGCATGGTCGCGGCATCTCTCACCACAGGGACAAGCATCATGGCCGTCAGCGCCGGACGGGAATTTTTGGCGATTCCCGGACCTACCACCATGCCCGACGAAGTGCTGCAGGCGATGCATCGCCCGGCGCTCGACATCTACTCGAAGGAGATGGTGGCGCTGAGCGAGGGGCTTCTCGCTGATCTCAGCCGGCTGTTTGCCACCAAGGGCAAGTCCTACATCTACATCGCCAACGGCCACGGCGCCTGGGAGGCGGTGATCAGCAACGTGCTATCGCGCGGCGACAAGGTGCTGGTGCTGGAAAGCGGACGATTTGCGGTCGGCTGGGGCAACGCGGCCCGCGCGATGGGCTGCGACGTCGAAGTGCTGCGAGGCGACTGGCGCCGCGCGGTTCGTCCCGACGAGGTGGAAGCGCGGCTGCGCCGCGACACCGGACATGCGATCAAAGCGATCGTGGTGGTGCAGGTCGACACCGCCTCCAGCGCCCGTAACGATCTCGAAGCGATCGGCCGCGCCATCAAGGCCGCCGGTCACCCGGCGCTGTTCATGGTCGATGCGGTGGCGTCGCTCGGCTGCATGCCGTTCGAGATGGATGCCTGGGGCATCGACGTCACGATGTCAGCGTCGCAGAAGGGGCTGATGTCGCCGCCCGGCCTCTCGTTCGTCGCGGTCGGAGACCGCGCGCGCGCCGTGCACCAGCGCGCCGGCCTGCGCACGCCATATTGGGACTGGACCGAGCGCGACGGGCCCGAGCACTACCAGAAATACGCCGGCACGGCCCCGGTGCATCTGTTGTTCGCGCTGCGCAAGGCGCTCGACATCCTGTTTGCCGAAGGGCTCGACAACACCTTCCGGCGTCACCATCTGCTCGCCGGCGCGGTGCGCCGGGCCGTGGACGTCTGGTCCGAAGGCAACGTGCTCGGCTTCAACATCGAGCACCCGAACGAACGCGCCGACACGGTCACTACCGTACGGGCCGCCGAGGGTCACGACATCGCGGCACTGCATCACTACTGCAAGGACAAATGCGGCGTGGTGCTCGGCGTCGGCATCGGCGAATTGCAGAACAAGGCGTTCCGCATCGCCCATATGGGCCACGTCAACGCCCCGATGGTGCTCGGCACGCTTGGCGTGATCGAGATGGCACTGACCGCGCTCGGCATCCCGCATAGCCGCGGCGGCGTCGATGCCGCAGTAGCTTGCCTCGCCGAGAACGTGCCGGCCTAAGCCGCCACCGCCACGGCGCGGCGCATCCAGCGCAGCAGCCCGATGCAGCCGGCGATCGCGAGCCCGAGCAGCGCCAACGCGCCGAGCAGGGCAAGGCGGCCAGAGCCGTTTTGCGCCAGCGTGAAGTACACCGAGCCGAGCGCCGCGACGCCGGCCGCGCTGGCGATCTGCGTCGTAGTGCCGTAGAGGCCCGAGCCGGAGCCGGCGCTGGTCGCCTGCACGCTCGACAGCACAGCGCCCGACAGCGGCGCCATCACCAGGCCCTGGCCGTAGCCGGCGACCAACAACGCAAGCGCCAACACAAACGGCGTCGGGGATGCGATCACCATCACCGTGGCGGCGATCAGGCCAAGACCTGCGACCTGCAGCAGGCAGCCTTCGATCAGCACCAGCGTGCCGCGGCGCCGGGCCCGCGCGCCGGAGTGCCGCGACGCGATCACGAAGGCCAACGCCAGCGGCAGGAACACCAAGCCCGCCTGCAGCGGCGGCACGTTCAGCTCGAGCTGCATGTATAGCGTCATCACCAAATAGAACGACTGGTTGGCGAAGAAGAAGCAGAACACCGCGCCGAGGCCGCGGACGAAAGCGCGATCGCCGAGCAGCGTTAGGTCGACCACTGGCATGCCGCCATGCGCAGCGACGCGGCGCTCGTAGCGCAGGAACAGCGCCAGCATCGCGCCGCCGCCGGCCATCACGGCCCAGACCCAGCCGGCCCAGCCGACATCGCGGCCGAACAGCAACGGGCCGATCACGCAGACAAGGCCGGCAAACAGGATCACGGCGCCGCCGAGATCGAGCCGCGTGCCCGGCCGGCGCGGCGTCTGCGGCATCACCCTGGCGGCGGCCGCGATGATGATCAGCCCAACCGGACCATTGACGTAGAAGATCGAACGCCAGCCAAAGCCGCCGAGATCGAGCGTCACCAACAGGCCGCCGAGCGCAAAGCCGGTGGCGCCGGCAAGCCCCAGCACGGTGCCGTAAATCGCAAACGCCTTGGCGCGCGCGGCATCCGGAAACAGCACGTGCAGCGTCGCCAGCACCTGCGGAACCATGAAGGCCGCCGTGGTGCCCTGCGCCAGCCGCGCCAGGATCAGTTCGGGACCGGAGCGCGCCAGCCCGCACCACAGCGAAGTGAACGTGAAGCCAGCGACGCCGAGCAGGAACACCGTCTTGGTGCCGAAGATATCGCCGAGCCGGCCGCCGGTGACGATCAGCGTCGCATAGCCGATCAGGTAGATCGCGATCACCGCCTCGAGCTGCGACGACGAGGCGCCGAGTTCGGTCGAGATCGTCGGCAGCGCGACGTTGACGATAAAGGCATCGACCCCGAACATGAACTGCGCAGCGACCACGATCGCCAGCACCTGCCATCGGCGCGAGTTATCGGTTGCGGCAACGGTCTGGTGCATGGCGACGGATCCCGGCAAGGCTTGAGCTGTCCCACGGTCGCAGCCCGGCATCATCGGGTCGATTACCAGCCAGGTAAACAGCTGCCGTTCAGCAAAAGCCTCTCCGCATCATTGCGAACGCAGCGAAGCAATCCAGGAGTCCTGCGTACGGAGTTTATGGATTGCTTCGTCGCTGCGCTCCTCGCAATGACAGATGTAGGTCACCGATAAGCAAAAAAGGCCCCGGCGAACGGGGCCTTTGAAGCATTTATCACTGGGCTTTCACTAACCCCACGGACCTCGGCCACGCGGCTGGCCGCTCCACGGGCTGCGGCCGCTGCCGCGCGGGGTGCCGCTCCAGGGAGCTGCGCCGGTGCTGCGCGAGAACGCCGATGCCGGGCGAGACGGACTGCCGCCGATCTCGACGGCGAGCCGCTGCAGCGCCGCAATCCGGTTGTCGGTCGACGGATGGGTGGCGAACAGATTGTCCATGCCCTGTCCCGACAGCGGGTTGATGATGAACATATGCGCGGTCGCCGGCGAGCGTTCGGCATCGTAGTTCGGCACCTGGTGGGCCGCGGCTTCGATCCGGCCGAGCGCCGAGGCGAGCCACATCGGCTGGCCGCAGATCCGCGCGCCCATCTCGTCGGCGGCGTATTCGCGGGTTCGGCTGATCGCCATCTGCACCAGCATGGCGCAGAGCGGCGCGAGGATCATCAACGCCAACGAGCCGATCAGGCCCGGGCCGTTGTTGTTCTCGCGGTTGCCGCCGAAGAACATGCCGAACTGCGCCACCATCGAAATCGCACCGGCGATCGTCGCCGTGATGGTCATCAGCAGCGTGTCGTGGTTCTTGATGTGCGCCAGCTCGTGCGCCACCACGCCGGCGAGTTCCTCGCGGCTGAGCTGGTTCATCAAGCCGGTGGTGACGGCGACGGCGGCGTTCTCCGGATTGCGGCCGGTGGCGAACGCGTTCGGCTGCGGGTTGTCCATGATGAACACCCGCGGCATCGGCAGCGAGGCGCGGCCGGCCAGTTCCGCCACCATCCGGTAGAGATCCGGCGCCGAGCGCTCGTCCACCTCCTGAGCGCCGTACATCGACAGCACCATCCGGTCGGAATTCCAGTAGGTGAAGATGTTCATCGCCGCGGCAACGAGCAGCGCGATCAGCGCGCCATTGGCGCCGCCGATCAGATAGCCGACCCCCATGAACAGCGCGGTCAGGCCGGCCAGCAAGAGAGCGGTCTTGAAGTAACTCATGGTCCTCCTCCTGCGTCTCCGCTCCTGCAAGGAGCCTGGATAACGCATCCGTGAGATGGGGAATTCCGCCAGCCGGGGCAAGATCGCTTTGTGCGGCAGGCCGTCGCGGCTCGCTGCCCGCAATCCTCAACGAAAGTTCCTGTGTGACCGATCCGATCGCACCACCCGACGCGATGCGCGTCTATCCCGCCGGCGTCAGCATCATCCGCCGCAGCCAGCGCGGCCCCGCCTGCCTGCCCGCCAGCATCACTCTGGCCGAACTGGAAAACTGGCTGCTGCACGACGCCGCGGCCGAGCCGGAAATGCTGCTGACGTTCGAATCGCTGATGTGGCGGATGACCGCGGTCGGGCTGCCGGTGCATCGCGCCACGCTGCACATCCGCACGCTGCATCCGCAGTTGCTCGGCTTCGCCTGGAACTGGCGGGCCTCCGATGGGCTGTGCGACGAAGTCCAGGTCAACCAATCGACCGCCGACACCGACGCTTTCCGCCTCAATCCGCTGCACAGCCTGTTCCAGGGCGGCAAGGCGATCCGGCGCAATCCGCAGGATGCCGCCGCGCAGGCGGAATTTCCGATTATGCGCGACCTCGCGGCCGGCGGATACACCGAGTACTTGGGGTTGCCGATGGGCGGCGACCGTTTCCGCCACGCCATTACGCTGGCAACCACGCAGCCCGGCGGCTTCACCGACGAACACTTGGCGACGTTTCAGCGGCTGCTGACGCTGTTCGGCCTGCATGTCGGCCGCCACGTCGCCACCCGGATCGCCATCAATGCGCTCGGTGCCTATCTCGGCCCGGTAGCCGGCGCCAAGGTGCTGAGCGGCGACATCAAGCGCGGCGCCGGCGAGCCGATCCGCGCCATCATCTGGATGTCGGACCTGCGCGGCTTCACCGACCTGTCCGACCGGCTGTGCGGCAACGACATGATCGCACTGCTGAATGCGTACTTCGAGGTGTTCGCGGACGCGGTGCTGCGCAACGGCGGCGATGTGCTGAAGTTCATCGGCGACGGGCTGCTGGCGGTGTTTCCGCTCGGCGAAGATTCGCGCGTCGCCGGTAACGCGGCGCTGACTGCCGCGATCGAAGCGCAAGCCGGGCTGGCGCGGCTCAACCTGATCGATCCGGCGGGCGTGAATTGCGAAGGCTGGCGGCCGCTCCGCGCCGGCATCGCGCTGCACGAAGGCGAAGTGTTCTTCGGCAATATCGGCGCCGCCGAGCGCCTCGACTTCACCGTGATCGGACCGGCAGTGAACGAAGCCAGCCGGGTCGAGGCGCTGCAGAAGAGTATCGGCCGCAGTATCCTGGTGACGGCGGCGGCCGCGACCCATATCGACGCACCACTGGAGCCGCTCGGCGACTACCCCTTGCGCGGCGTCACCGTGCCGATGACGATCTTCAGCCCGCCCGAACAGCCGCTCCGGCAGCCGCTGGCCGCTGCGTCATAATCCTCGCCGCTTCGGTTTGGCCTTGCCAAGCCGAGCGGACGCCTCCTATTTTCAACTGGAACGCGCCACAGAACGGAGGCACACCTCCGCATGGCCGATACAACCGCCTAGGGAGGCCCCATGTCGATCCAAGTCGCGGATTCGTCACTCGTCGCTCGGCCAGTGCCGCCGAAGCCCAGTGCGCTCGCCCACATTCCCGGTGACGAAGGCTGGCCGATCATCGGCCGGACGCTCGCGGTGCTCGCCGATCCGAAAGGCGAGGTCGAGAAGATGGCCAGGACCCATGGTCCGGTCTATCGCAGCCGCGTTCTCGGCGAGACCTCGATCACCCTGCTCGGGCCGGAAGCCAACGAGCTGGTGCTGTTCGATAACACCAAGCTGTTTTCCTCGACCCATGGCTGGGGCCCGATCCTCGGGCGGCTGTTTCCGCGCGGCCTGATGATGCTCGATTTCGACGAGCACCGGCTGCATCGGCGCACCCTGTCGGTGGCGTTCAAGGCCGGGCCGATGCAGTCTTATCTGGCCGAGCTCAACGCCGGCATCGCCCGCCGCGTCGCCGAGTGGCGCGCTCGGCCCGGCGAGATGCTGTGCTACCCGGCGATGAAGCAGCTCACGCTCGATCTCGCCGCGACCTCGTTCCTCGGCACCGCGATCGGCGCCGAGACCGAAGAGGTCAACCGCGCCTTCATCGACATGGTCGCAGCCTCGGTAGCGCCGATCCGCAAGCCGTGGCCGGGCACCGCGATGGCCCGCGGCGTCAAGGGCCGCCAGCGCATCGTCGCTTACTTCGCCGAACAGATTCCGATCCGTCGCGCCAAGGGCGGTGACGACCTGTTCGCGCAGCTCTGCCGCGCCACCCACGACGACGGCGCGCTGCTGTCGAACCAGGCGATCATCGACCACATGAGCTTCCTGATGATGGCGGCGCACGACACGCTGACGTCGTCACTGACCTCGTTCGTTGCCGCACTCGCGGCACATCCAGAATGGCAGCAGAAGCTGCGCGAGGAAATCGCAGGCCTCGGCCTGAAGCCGGGCGAGCCGATCAGTTTCGAACAGCTCGACGCACTGCCCCTCACCGAAATGGCCTTCAAGGAAGCGATGCGGCTGCGGCCGCCGGTGCCGTCGCTGCCGCGCCGGGCAACACGTGCCTTCAGCTTCAAGGGCTACACAATTCCGGCCGGCACCATGGTGGCGGTCAATCCGCTATACACCCACCACATGCCGGAGATTTGGCCGACCCCCGACAAGTTCGACCCGCTGCGCTTCACCGACGAAGCCTCGCGCGGCCGCCACCGCTTCGCCTGGATTCCCTATGGCGGCGGCGCGCATATGTGCCTGGGGCTCAACTTCGCCTACATGCAGGCGAAGTGCTTCGCCGTCCACCTGCTGCAGAACGTCGACTTGTCGCTGCCGCCGAACTACCACACCGCCTGGCAGATGTGGCCGATCCCGAAGCCGAAGGACGGGCTTCGGGTCAATGTCGCGCCCCTGAATTAGCTCGCAGAACAGCTTCTCTCGTCATTGCGAGGGCAGCGAAGCAATCCAGAGTTCAATGCACTTGGCTATGGATTGCTTCGTCGCTTCGCTCCTCGCAATGACGGCGAGCGTGTTGTTCACCCCTCGCCGTGATCGAACGCCTTGCGTAGCGCGACGTAGCCTTGCTGCTGCGCGGTCCAGTTGCGGCCGCCGGTGATGCCGCCGTCGACGACGAGATCGTGCCCATTGATGAAGGTCGACTCGTCGCTGGCGAGAAACACCGCGGCCTGGGCGATATCGTCCGGAATGCCGGCGCGCTGGATCGGCTGCGCGGTCTTGTAGATCTCGCGCATCGTCGCGGCGGTCTTTTCGGCCGCATCGGTCGTCAACCCGAGCGCCTTGCCGAAGATGCCGGTCGCGATCGCGCCGGGCGAGATCGAATTGACGCGGATGCCGGATTCGCCGAGCTCCATCGCGACGCATTTGGTCAGGTGATTCACCGCCGCCTTGGCGGCGCCGTACACCAGCGACGACGAGAACCCGGCGAGCCGGCCGGCGATGCTGCCGTTGTTGATGATCGATCCGGCGCCCTGCTTCTTCATCGCCGGGGCGGCGTGCTTCATGCCGAGCATCACGCTGCGCACCAGCGTCGCCATCGCAGCGTCAAAGCGATCGACCTCGAGGCCTTCGATGCCGCCGGTCTGCGCCGGACCGCCGGCATTGTTGAACAGGCAGTCGAGCCGGCCGAACTTGTCGAGCGCGATGCCGATCAGGGCCTTCACCTGAGCCTCTTCGGTGACGTCGGTCTGCTTGAACACGCAGGACGAGCCGAGCTGCGCCGCCAGCGCCTCGCCCTCGGCCGTGCGGCGGCCGGCGACGACGATCCGGGCGCCTTCGGTCACGAATACCTCCGCGGTGCGCCAACCGATGCCGCTGGTCGCACCGGTGATCACCGCAACCTTACCGTCGAGCCGTCCCATCGCTGTCTCTCCCTGATCGGGCAACCGTTGCTGCCGCGTCTTTCGTTGTAGGTGTTGATACTCTGTTAATGACAAATACTCGACTGCAATTCAAATCCACTGCGGATGCGGGATTGCGCCGGCATTCAGGGTTGCACTTAACCATTATTACAGCGGCCTTCGCCATCCTTCGCGCGCATGACGAGCGCCGCACCATCCTTTCCCTCGACCGCGACGACCGACGTCGCCGAGAGCGATGAGGCGCTTTCCGCGGACGCGGCGGGCATCGCGGCTGCCGCCGCCGGGGAGCTGCGGCTGTTCAAGGAAATCGTCCGCGCGCTGCCTTCGGCCGTGACGGTGCAGGACGAGCACGGCCGGTTTGTCTTCATCAACGACGCCGCCGCCGCACAATATCGGCTTCCGCCTGCATCGACCGACACCGCAAACAACCCGCAACTCGATCGGCGCCGCAGCGACGGCGCCGCGCTGTTGGCCCAGGGCCAGTCCGGCACGCGCGAAGAACGCATCGCCTTCGGCGGCGCAGCCCGCGCGCTGCTCACTGCGCACAAGCCGGTGGACATCGACGGACGCAAACTGCTGCTGTCGAGTTCGCTCGATGTCACCGACCAGAAGGTGATCGAGGACGAGCTGTTCCGCCGCGCCTATTACGACGAACTCACCGGCCTGCCCAACCGCGCCGTGATCGAGCGCCACGTCACCGCGCTGCTGGAAGATCACCGGCAGCACCATTTCGCGCTGGCGTTTCTCGACGTCGACAATTTCAAGCACATCAACGATTACTACGGCCATGCGGTGGGCGACGCGTTGCTGGTCGGGATCGCCAAGCGGCTTTCGCTGGAGCTGCGCGACACCGACGTGTTGTCGCGGATCAGCGGCGACGAATTCCTGCTGCTGCTCGATCCGATCACCAGCGAGGCCGAAGTCGCCGGTCACATCGAATTCCTGCTGCAGCGGCTGAAGGCGCCGTTCTATATCGACGGCACCGAAGTGTTCGCGTCGGCCTCGATCGGCATCAGCCTATATCCAGAGCACGGCCGCAACTACGAGGCGCTGCGGCAGAACGCAGACATCGCGATGTACCGGGTCAAGAGCGACGCCAAGGGCGCCTCTGCGATCTTCAACATCGCGATGGAGCGAGAGGCGCTGGAGCGGATGGCGGTGGAGCAATCGCTGCGCCAGGCCATTCTCGACAGGCGTTTCTGCTGCGCTTTCCAGCCCAAAGTCGATATCCGCACCAACGAGATCAAAGGCATCGAAGCGCTGGTGCGGCTGCGCGACGACAACGGCGTGATCCAGGCGCCGGGCACCTTCGTCGATCTCGCGGTCGAACTCGGCTTGATCGACGAGCTGACCCATCTGGTGCTTGCCGAGATCATGAAGTCGATCGACCTGATCAACGCCACCTTCGGCGAGCACGCCAGCATCAGCGTCAACGTCGCCGCCAAGCAAGCCGGCTCGCCGGACTTCATGCGCTCGTTCTGCGAGGCACTGGCCGCAACCGAATGTCCGAAGCGGTTCATGGTGGAAATCACCGAGGACGCTTTCGTCGCCAAGGCGCACTTCCAGAAAGAGATCCTGCCGATGCTGCGGGAGATCGGGGTCGGCATTTCGATCGACGATTTCGGCATCGGCTATTCGTCGCTGTCGGCGCTTGCGGACATCACCGCCGACGAGATCAAGATCGACCGCTCCTTCATCACGGACATTCACAAGCGTCCGCGCAGCCAGGGCATCCTGCGTGCGATCGAGTCGCTCAGCGACGCGCTGGGCATGACGGTGATCGCCGAAGGGATCGAGACTTTCGAAGAACTCGCATACCTGCAGGCGATGACGCGGATCCGCTACGCGCAAGGCTATTACTACTCCAAGCCGGTCTTCCTCGAAGAGTTGCGGCCGCCGACCGTTCCGGTGTTTACCAGCGGCCGTCCCGGTGCGCCCGGCCGCCATCTCGAACAGGCGCGTCAACCGCTGACCCGCACCAGCTACGCGCGGGGCTGAACCGCGCGATCAGCACGGCACTACGCGGCGATAGAACCGCATTCCGCACAGCGAACAAACGCCTGATTTTGCTGGCTTGTCGGCCGTTACCTCCGGTGATGTCCGGGGTCTTTTGCTTGATCTATCGCAATGTGATTGGGGAGACGTTCGGCGATTGTACCGTCACCGTCAGACATCTTGGAGGGCGAAATGCCTGCCCATAGCCGCCCCTATCCGCTCGTCGACCGGCTGATTGAAACCTTCGCCGACTGGCTGAAGCATCGCCGTGAAGTCGTCGAGATGTGCCAATTCGACTCTGCGGAATTCGGCCGTATCGCGCACGACCTCGGCGTCACTGCGTCGGATCTTGACGAGCTGGTCCGCCAGGGTCCGCACAAGGTTGAAGAACTGCCGCAGCTGCTCAAGGTTCTCGGAATCGACGAGGACGCGATCGCCCGTGCTCAGCCGCTGGTGATGCGCGATCTCGAGCGCGTCTGCGCGCTGTGCCGCCACAAGGCGGAATGCGATCACGACATCGCCGACGGTTCACTCGCCGAGCACTACCAAGCGTACTGCGCCAACAAGGTGACGCTCGACGCGCTGGACAAGGACTTCCACGTCGCGCCCGGCACGGTCCGTCACTAATCGTGACGATGTCGCAGGGTTGGTTCCGACTCCCGGCCACTGGATTTCTCATCATCGCGGTGCTGCTGACGGTTCGGCTGCACGGCGCGGATGCCGCCGCCCCGCAGGACGGCGTCTCGACCGGTCATAAGCTCGCCGCACAGTGGTGTGCGGAGTGCCACGCCATCGAGCCGGACGATGCCCGCGACGGCAAAGGACCGGGGTTCTCCCGAATCGCCAATTTGCCCTCGACCACCGTGCTGTCGCTGAACGTGTTCCTGCGCTCCAACCACACCAATATGCCGAACTTCATCATTGCGCCCGGCGATGCCGCCGAGATCGTGCAATACATCCTCAGCCTGAAGCGCAATTGATGCGGTCGCAGCGACGCCGCGCGCCGGCGCCACCGACCTCGGCGGACCGCTCCGCCGCCCTTCCCGCCTGAGAGCCGCGCATGGATTTCGACCACAGCGACAAGGTGCAACGGCTGCGCGCGCAGCTTTTCGACTTCATGCGTTTCCACGTCGAGCCGGCCAACGTCGCCTGGCATCGTGAAGCGGCCGCGGGACACTATCCGCTGGGGCTGATCGAACGGCTGAAGTCGCGGGCGTTCTCCGAGGATCTGTGGAATCTGTTTCTGCCGGGCCTGCGGGATGAGGACCCCGGCCAGCGTCTCAGCAACGTCGAATATGCGCCGCTGGCCGAGATCATGGGCCGGGTGCATTGGGCGTCGGAAGTGTTCAACTGCAACGCGCCCGACACCGGCAACATGGAGCTGCTGCATCTGGCAGCAACGCCGGAGCAGCGCGCCGAGTGGCTCGATCCGCTGCTGATCGGCGAGATCCGGTCCTGCTTCGCGATGAGCGAGCCCGATGCCGCATCGTCAGACGCGCGTAACATCCGCACCACCATCACCCGTGACGGCGACGACTACGTCATCAACGGCCGCAAATGGTTCATCACCGGGGCCGCGCATCCGAACTGCAAACTGGCGATCGTGATGGGCGTTACCGGCGAGGATCTGCCGGCGACCTCGACCGAGCGGCACTCGATGCTGCTGGTGCCGATGAACACGCCGGGCCTGTCGATCGTCCGCAACATCCCGGTGATGCACTATCACTCGCCGGAAGGGCATTGCGAGTTGGTGTTTCGAAACGTCCGGGTACCAGCCGCCAATCTGCTCGGCGAGGAAGGCAAAGGCTTTCGTTTGGCCCAGGACCGGCTCGGGCCCGGCCGGGTGCATCATTGCATGCGCACCATCGGCCAATGCGAAGTTGCGCTCGAACTGATGGCGGAGCGCGCGCTCGAGCGCGAGGCGTTCGGCAAGCACCTCGCCGACTTTGCGAATATTCAAGACTGGATCGCCGAATCGCGGCTGGAGATTGATCAGGCGCGGCTCTTGGTGATGCACGCGGCGCACCGCATGGACCGCGCCGGCAATGCGGCAGCGCGGGTCGACGTCTCGGCGATCAAACTGGTGGCGGCGCGGCTGCAAACCCGGATCGTCGATCGCGCCATGCAGGTGTTCGGGGCGATGGGCCTGACGCCGGATACGCCGCTGTCTTACTTATGGACCTGGGGCCGCGCGATGCGGTTTCTCGACGGGCCGGATGAGGTACATCTGCGCGTGGTGGCTCGCGCCGAGCTGGCGAAGGCGAAAGCGCAGGCGGGCCAAAATGCCCACCACTTCGTTCCGCCGTCGCAATTGCTGCCCGAGTGATCAGCGCCGGGCCGGCTGCGCCATCACGGTGACGATCCAGCGCGGGGTCTCGCCGGTCTTGTCTTCCTTGACGGCACGGACGATGCCGGTGACCGAGGAGCCGCCGACCTTCAGCGTCGCGGCGCGGCCGCTGAACTGCGCGATCCGCGATCGGCGCGCTTCTTTCAAATCCGTGGTTTCGAGCGTCTGCAGCATGGGTATTCTCCCCTCAGGCTCGACTATTCGCAGTCGTCGTTACGCAGTGATTAAGCTGATCGCTGGTAAGAATACCGGTCAGTACCCGACAAAAGGCGAATGCCCCGCCGTGGGAGCTTTGCAGCGCACCGGTCAGGATGCCGCACCCCGCCACCTATTCGTTTGACCAGAACGTCCGCCAACCACTTTCATCCAATGATCACTGTCAGCAATTCGCCTGACTGGCAGCGTTTTCGCATTTGCCTTATTCAAAAAGAGCTGGGAATCGGCACGCGTCGATGTTCCGCAGGCGGTGATCGTGAGCGCAGTCGAGGATGACGACCTCCGCAACAGCGAGCGCGTGCCTGGCTTGTCATTCCACCTCACCCGCGACGACCGCGCGTGAGCGAACCTGAAAGGGCACCCGCGAGCGCCGGGTGACGAAAGGTAAATCAATGCAATATTGGATCGGTGCTTTTGCAGTCGCCCTGGTGGTCGTGATCGGCTACGCGGGCGGCCCTCTCGCCGCTGTCATCACCATCGTCGCCTTCCTGGTCGCGCTGTTCCTGCTGTGGGCGCGCGAACTCGGCTTCAAGGGTGCCTGGGAGAAGTTCGGCCTGCAGACCCTGGAGCTGCCGCTGAAGGTCGACAACTGGGATCGCTTCAAGCTGATCTTCGCCGACGAGAACAAGCTGGTGAAGGCCTGCGCCACGGCCGTCGCTCTGATCGCGCTGGCGATGATCCTGCCGCGCAATCTGGCAGCACTGGTGTATCTCGCCGCCGCCGCGTGGGGCGTGTTCGAAGTCTATCGTGCCAACAGCGCTGCGGCGCCGCGCGCAGGCACGCCGATCAACTAACCGGGCAACGCTCGGCACCGGCAGTCAGCTGCCGCTCGTATTTCAGAAGGGCCGGCGGAGCGATCCGCCGGCCCTTTGCTTTGCTCTGCAGACAGTCATGTTGATCCTTCGCAGCAATTGACCCACCGGCGCCGACATGAGCAATATTGAACAGGCGTGGTCTTGAACAATTCCAGCGCCGCTCCCCGATTCAAGTTTTGCTTACCGTGATTGCTAACCCGCCTCTCATCTGTGGCAGGTAGTTTTCGCGGGATGCAACACGTCCGGCCCCCAGATCCGGCTTTCGAACCTCCTCCTGACATCGGCGAGAACTCGTCCGTCGCCGGGATGCTGCGTCTTCGCCCGATCCTCTGGCTGATCCTGAGCGGCGCCCTGCTGATTGCCGGTATTGCGGTCACCACCACGCTGACTGTCAGCAATTTCAAGGAGAAGGCGCTGCGCAACGGCGAGCGCGAGCTGTCCAACACCGCGTTGCTGCTGGCGCTGCATTACGACCGCGAAATCGACGATTTCCTGGCGATGCAGAACGACATCGTCAGCACTGCCCGCCAGATGCGGCAGCCGTCGGCCGAAGCGTTCGGCGGCACGATGGCGACGCTGGCGATGCATCAGACTCTGCGCTCGCGCGCCCGAGGTGCGACCGAGATCACTGCGCTCAAAATTTTCGATTCGAACGGCACCCTGATCAACACCTCCGACGTGTGGCCGGTGCCGGTGCTGTCGATCGCAGATCAACGCTACTTCCTCGACCACAAATCCGGGACCGCGCAGCGGGTTACCGTCGCGCTGGAGCAGAACGCGCTGGCTGGCGGCTGGAGCATCGTGCTGGCGCAGCGCCTGACTGCAGCCGACGGTGAATTCCTCGGCGTGGTCACGCGCGCGATCACGCCGGCGCATTTCGACCGTTTCCTATCGCAAGTCTCGCTGATCGGCGATTCTGCCGTCTCGATGCATCACAGCGACGGCACCTTGCTGACACGTCACCCCTTCGCCGAGGGCATGATCGGCCGCAATTTCCGCGACGGACCGCTACAGCAGCAGGCGATGTTCGACGACGACACCACCGCGCGGCTGACCAGCCCGATCGACGGACTGGACCGGCTGGTCGCATCGCACGCGCTTACCGAACTGCCGATCGTGATGGTTGTTACCACCACCACCGAGGATGCGTTGGCGAGCTGGCGGACTCAGACCAAGCTGATGGTCTCGGTCGCGGCCGTCTCGGCCTTGGTGGTGACCGTGATCTTGCTGCTGATCATCAACCAGATCGGCAAGCACCACCGCGCCACCCAGCGCAAGCTGCAGCTCGACAAGCAGCGGCTCGACACCGCGATCAACAACATGTCGCAGGGCTTGCTGCTGTTCGATGCCCAGGCCCGGCTGGTGATCTGCAATCAGCGCTACATGGAGATGTACGGTCTATCGCCCGAGGTGGTGAAGCCCGGCTGCAGTCTGCGCGACGTGCTCGAACATCGGAAATCGACCGGTTCGCTCGGCGGCAACATCGACAAAATCACCACCGATCTGATCGACCGCCTATCGTCCCAGCGCGTGTCGGAGATTCACAGCATCCACGACCGCTCGATCGAATTTTCGAGCGTGCCGGTGCCGGGCGGCGGCTGGGTCATCACCCATGAGGACGCCACCGAGCGCAAACGTTACGACGAGCGGATCTCCTATCTGGCGCATTTCGACAGTCTCACCGATCTGCCGAACCGTTCGATGTTCCGGCAGCGGCTCGAAAACGAGCTGCAGCGTGCCAGCCGCGGGGCACCGTTCGCGCTGCTATACATCGACATCGACGAGTTCAAGAGCATCAACGATACGCTCGGCCATCCGGTCGGCGACGAGCTCTTGAAGCAGGTCGCGGTGCGGCTGCGCGACTGCGTGCGCGAGACTGACTTTGTCGCCCGGCTCGGCGGCGACGAATTCGCCATCATCCAGATCGGCGTCAGCGGCCCCGACGAAGCTACCGCGCTGGTCGACCGCATCTACGAGTCGATCCGGCTACCGTATCAATGCCTCGGTCACCTGCTCTCTACCGACGCATCGATCGGAATTGCGATCGCGCCGCGCGATGGCGCTGATCTCGACCAGTTGGTGAAGAACGCCGACCTGGCGATGTACAGCGCCAAGGCCGAAGGCCGCCGCACCTTCCGGTTCTTCGAGCCGGAAATGGACGCGGTCGCCAAGACCCGCCGCCAGCTCGAATTCGACCTGCGCAGCGCGATCGCCGACCGCGGCTTCGAAATCCACTATCAGCCGCAGGTCGATCTGCGCAGCGGCGCGATCACCGGCTGCGAGGCGCTGCTGCGCTGGCGGCATCCGACCCGCGGCATGATCTCGCCGGCCGAGTTCATTCCGATCGCCGAGGACACTGGCCTAATCAACGAGATCGGCGCCTGGACGCTGGCGACCGCCTGCTCGGAGGCGGCGACCTGGGACAGCGATATCACGCTCGCGGTGAACATCTCGCCGGTGCAATTCCGTCAGCCATCGCTGGCGCTGCTGGTCGCCTCCGTGCTCGGCGCGTCGGGGCTACCGGCGAGCCGGCTCGAACTCGAAGTCACCGAGGCGGTGCTGATTCACGACGATGACGCTGCGCTGAGCACGCTGACCCAGCTTCGCGCGCTCGGGGTGAGGATTTCGCTCGACGATTTCGGCACCGGCTATTCGTCGCTGAGCTATCTGCAGCGCTTCCCGTTCGACAAGATCAAGATCGACCGCAGCTTCATCGACGGCATCGACACCACCGAAGGCTCGACCGCGATCGTGCAGGCCGTGGTCAACATCGCAGCCGCTCGCCACATGACCACCACCGCCGAGGGCGTCGAGACCGCGCGGCAGCGCGAGATCCTCACGACGCTCGGCTGCACCCAGATGCAGGGTTGGCTGTTCAGCCCTGCCATCCCTGCCGGCGCGTTCCGCAAGTTGCTCACCTCGCACCTTTCAACCTGCGCCGCCTGATCATCATCACTGCTTCTGCGTCGTAGCAGCGGCTCGCAGCACGCCCTACACTGCGCCGCGCTGGCGCGTTGCGCCGGCCCCGCCGCGTGTTGTCCCCTTGCCAGCGAAAGCCTCCGCATGACCGACCAGTTCAGCAATCTGCAGCAGATCCGTAAGCCGGCGATCACTTCCAAGAGCGGCATCGTCGCGGCGCAGTCGCGCCGCGCGGCCGAGATCGGCGCCGACGTGCTGGCGGAGGGCGGCGACTGCATTGATGCGGTGATCGCCACCACCTTTGCGCTCGGTGTGCTCGAGCCATGGATGAGCGGCATCGGCGGCGGCGGCGCGATGGTGCTGTACCGCGCCAAGGAAGACCGCACCGAAGTCATCGACTACGGCATGCGGGCGCCGCAGAGCCTGCGGGTCGAGGATTATCCGCTGACCGGCGCGGGCGCGGCATCCGATCTATTCCCGTGGCCGCGGGTGAAGGACGACCGCAACATCCACGGCCCCGCCGCCGTCGCGGTGCCGGGCGTGGTTGCCGGCATGGAGGAGGCGCACCGCCGCTACGCCAAGCTGCCGTGGCGCGACCTGGTGGCGCCCAGCATCGCGCTCGCCGACGACGGGCTTGCGGTCGATTGGTGGACCACGCTGATGATCGGCAGCGTCGCGGCCGATCTGCGCCGGTATCAGGCCAGCGCCGCCTCATACTTGATCGACGGCCTGCCGCCGCACGCCCCGTGGGGGATCAAGTCGAGCGTCACCCTGCCCCAGGACCGGCTGCAGGCGACGCTGGCACAGCTCGGCGAGCAAGGGCCGCGCGACTTCTACGAAGGCGATCTGGCGCGGAGCCTCGCGGCCGACATCCAGGCCGCCGGCGGCACACTGTCGGTGGAAGACCTCGCCGGCTTCCGCGCGCATCTGCGCGATCCGCTGACGATCCCGTATCGCGGCGGCGCGGTGTTCGCGACGCCGGAGCTGACCGCCGGACCGACGCTGGCGCACACACTGCGTGTACTCGGCGAGCGCCTGACGCCGGCCGGCAGCGAACCCGACGCCGCGGCCTACCAAGCCTACGCGCTGGCGCTGCAATCGGCCTACGCCGAGCGGCTGCGCGACATGGGCGACGCCGACGGCCGCCGCGCGCTTGGCGCCGAGCACCTGGCGCCGGCCTGTACGACGCATTTCTCGGTGGTCGATCGCGACGGCAACATGGCGGCGGTGACGCAGACTCTGCTGTCGACCTTCGGCTCGAAATTCGAAACGCCGCACACCGGCATCATGATGAACAATGGCATCATGTGGTTCGACCCCGAACCCAGCCGGCCGAATTCGCTGGCGCCGGGCAAGCGCTGCCTGACCAACTACACGCCGGTGCTGGCGCAGGCGCCGGGCGGCCGCCGCTTAGCACTCGGCGCCTCCGGCGGCCGCCGCATTCTGCCGGCGGTGGCGCAGATCGTGTCGTTCGTGATCGACTATGGCATGGACCTCGACGCTGCGATCCACCAGCCGCGGATCGACGCCAGCGAAGGCGAGGTGGTGATCGGCGACGTGCGCCTGCCGGCTGCGACGCGCGAGGCGTTGCGCCAGAAGTTCGATTATGAAGAGGCGCGGGTGCAGACCTTCCCGATGAAATTCGCCTGCCCCAGCGTGGTGCTGCGGCAGGAAACAACGAATAGCGGCGCGACCGAAATCGCCCAGCCGTGGGGCGACGCCGTGGCCGAAAGCTAAAGCGGCACGAACTTCGCCCGCGCGCAGCAGAGTTAGGCCGGCATCGCCTCCGGCGCTGGCCGCGCCCGCGCAGTCGTCGTGCGCTCGGCGCGCGACCTCTGCGCCGGCACCTTCATCGGCTTCGGGCCGATCAGATCATCGTCGTCGGTGCCAAGCTCCGCGCCATCGAGCGACCGATACGCCGCCACATGAGCATCGAGCTGGGCGGTGCCGAACGTGCGGCCATCCTCGTCGGTGATGACAACATCCCAGCCTTCGCTCTCCCAGATCCGCGCCTTGGCGAACGCCACCAAAACACTGTCGCGCAGGCAGCGCATCTTCTCGTCTTGTCGAATGGCTGTGATGGTGTAGGGCAAGTCGCGATTCCTCGTGAACGAGGATTGCCGATACCCCGCAGCTTTGACCGCAATTCGCCTCCATAATGGCGATTTCGGGCTGACGGAACCGGCTGTGGACATCTCGCTGTCGGACGACGATCCTCGGCATGATTCCCGAGCCGCCTGCATCTTGCCGCGGCACGACGCAGACGTTGAAACGACCATCGTTTTCCGGAAGGATTGGCCATGTCTCCCGTCTCGCTTCTGCTGAATATCCTTTGGATCGCGCTCGGCGGCTTCTGGATGGCTGTCGGCTGGGCGGTTGCGGCGGTCATCATGGCGATCACGATCATCGGTTTGCCGTGGGCGCGGGCGGCCTTCAGCATCGGCGTCTACACGCTGTTTCCGTTCGGCCAGACCGCTGTGCCGCGGGAAGCCGTCACCGGCCGCGAAGACATCGGCACCGGCCCGCTCGGGGTGATCGGCAACATTATCTGGCTGGTGTTCGCCGGCTGGTGGCTCGCCATCGGGCATATCGTCACCGCCGTGCTGCTCGCCGTGACGATCATCGGAATCCCGTTCGCCTGGGCCCACCTGAAGCTCGCCGGCATCGCGCTGTGGCCGATCGGCAAGGTCATCGTCCCGATCGACGACCTCGGCCTCAGAAGGTGACGCAGGCGTCGCCGCTGTCCCCCCGTGTCACACCGCCACCGCTGCCAGCCTCTCAATGCGCCCCTGCCGCACCCGGCACGATTCGAAACCTGCCGCCCCGACCTCAGCCTTACCCCTTTGAGAAAATTTCGCTTTTCTCCCCCGTTGCCGATCTGGCTGCGATCGGCTACAGGAACGGGGCACGCACCCGTAGCTCAGCTGGATAGAGCGTTGCCCTCCGAAGGCAAAGGTCACACGTTCGAATCGTGTCGGGTGCGCCACTTGCGTACAAAACTGCGAACCCCGGCCGCGGGGACTTTTTTCCCTGCGATGACCTGTTCAAGCGTTGCGCTGTCCCCGACGATCCGAACGGTGTGGTCGTCCACTTCAATTCGATCGATCACAGCCCGGAGATAGGCCTTCCGGAATGGAATTTCGCCGTTGGCGATTCCCGCGCATGATCCGGCCAAATTGCTCAACCGTTTCCGGTGAGATTGTCTCTGGGGGATCAGTTTGGGCCCGAATGCGATCGAGCGCTGTCTGTGCACGTTCGCGGTCGATCTTGAGGCTTGCGATTCGGTCTCGCAGAATGTCGTCCAGTTCAGCAACACCGTCCTCAACCATCCTATTAGAGCCGCTTCAGCTTGTCGGTCGTGTCGGAGACCTCCCGATGCAGAGCATCGGCTCGTTCGTCGACCTCAGCGGCCTTTTCGGCTCGACGGGTGAAGGAGGCTGCCAGGATTTCATTCAGGCGGTCGGCCGTGAACAGGCGGCGCGACAGATGGTCAACGACCAGATTGTCGAGGGTGTCCATGCGGATCGATCGGCCCTTGCAGACCGACTTGCCCATGCGAGCGCAGGTGGAGCATGTGTAGTATTTGTGAACCAGCCCCGTCTTCGACGTGCCAGTGCACAGAGTCATTGCGCCGCCACAAGAGGCACAGGACGCTACCCCCGTGAGCAGGATCGGGCCGGTGACGACCCGAGGCGCAGTCACACGCGGATTGTGGGCTTTCAGGGTTGCCTGGACGGAGTCGAACTCGTCTCGTCCGATGATCGGTGGAACCTCAACAATGATCCATTGATCCACGGGCTTGTCGCGCAGGGTGCGCGAGTCCCGTTTATTGAATACCCATTGCCCGACATAGACCGTGTTGGTCAGGATGGTGTGGATTGTGGCAATGCCGAAGCGCGCTCCCTTGCGGGTCCGATGACCATGTTCATTCAACAGGAGGTCAGTTGCTTGACGCCCAACGGTCCTGACTGGCCGTCCCCTTGGCGATAAAGTCGGAAGATTAGCCGGATCGTCTCAGCTTCGGCAGGATCAATCACGAGCTTCTTCTTGACGCGAGCCCCCCGCTTTTCGGTCTCTTCGGTGCGATAACCGAGCGGCATCGGCGACCCGTTGTAAAAGCCCTGACGGGCGTTCTCCTTCATGGCACGTAGTACGTGCTTGGCGTTCTCACGGCTTTGATATTCGTCGAACAACGCGATGACCTAACGCATCATCACCTGTGCCGGATCATCGCCCAATTCCTGGGTGATCGACACGAGCCGCACGCCGGCCTTTGCGAGGCGACGAATATACATCTCCAAACCAAATGCGTCCCGGAAGAATCTAGAGAACGAGTGCACGACGACCACATCAAACGGCCGATCATCGTCGGTGGCACGTTCGATCATCTTTTGGAATTCGGGCCGACTGTCGTCCATGGCGGACGCACCGGGCTCAACATACTCGGCCAGCATCGACCATAATTTGGTCGCGCAAAATGCTGCGATCTGCTTGCGCTGGTCGGGGATCGACAGGTCGCTTTCGGCCTGCCGGCCGGTGGAGACTCGCAGATAGGCGCATGCCCTCGCACCGGCTGCGAGGGCCTCGCTTTCAGGGGCGGAGCGAAAGGTCTCGCGATGGCGAATATTCATTTGAGGTCTTCCTTTTGGGAGAGTGTGCCGGACCGCGTAGACACCTGCAATCTTGAGCGACCGGGCGCATGCCCGCCCAGGAATTCGTCGAGGATGGCGCCAAAATAGGTCTCGATGACCTCGATTTCGGCGGGCAGGACCGGAATCTGGAGCGGCAATTCGTCCGACACTGCCCACACGCGGTCCCGGTCGAGGCGGCTTCTCCGAACGTTGACCCGTCGCGCTGATGAGCGAACTTTCGGCGGACGTGGCAGCGGTCGTCGCCGCAACGCGGCTGTAGTGGAGCGTTTGGTCATACCGACAGCGACTGTCCAAGCTCACGCTTTCTGACGGGCGTGAGATCGGGCTGAGTTGCAGTTTCACCAGCGACATGCACAAGCGGATCGAGCGTGCTGTATTTCGGATTTTCCCGCGACAAGCACTTTGCGAGATGTGCGAGGCGCCGCTCCTGATCAATGACGCCGGTGTAGTCGAGTTCGTGCGCGCGGATTTCAGCGTCCAGCGCTCGACGATCGATGAAGAGTCTGGCTTCTTGCCTGGCACGACCCATGGCGACGTAGGCATCGTGACGGTCGAACCGCGGCGAGCCGAGCACGAACACACAATCAACCGTTGCGCCCTGCGCCTGAAAGATCGTCGAGGCCCAGGCATGCGCAATGAGAGCACAGCCCTGCTCGTTGGCGATCTCCGCAGGGCTGAAACAGAATTCGCGCTGATCGATGCGGGCCGTGATCTTGACCATGCCGTCCCGTGAGACGGCCACGTCCGTCAATTCGGCCTCAGTGCCGTTGACCACCTTGAATTGGTCGAAGCGCTGCAGAAACCGGACACGATCGCCGATAGCCAGCGGCAACTCATAGACTTGACCGGAAGGGGTAACGGCTCGAACGGGGGTATCATCCCTATCGATCACTCCCTCGGACTTGAGCCGGGAACGAATGCCAGAGCAGATCGCCCGCACTTCCGCGTTGGTCTTGGCAATCGCGAGGATGGATGCGTCGGGCGACACTTGCTGGGCATCTTGCCACGCGTCGACTAGTGCATCGACCGCTGCGGCTCCCCCATCCGCTTCCACGAGCAACCCGCGGCTCGCATAGGCAGACAGCCCGGCATCGGCATCACCATGAGCGAAAGCGTGCACCGCTTCCCGTGCCCATTCCTGCTGCTGGCGTACGATGGTGTCGAGGCCGACGCTGGCCACCGTGTCGTTGACAAGGCGCAAGGCCGCGCCTGGGCCGATCGGTTGGAGCTGTCTGCGGTCTCCTACCAGGAGAATCGAAGCTTGCGCCGCCTCGATGTGGGCGAGCAGGCGCTGCATCTGCCGGGCCGACATCAGGCCGGATTCATCGACAATCAGCAGAGTCGACGAATCCAGAACTTTGCCTCCGCTTTCGATTTTTGCGAGCCATGAGTCGATCGAGCGCGACGGGATGGCCAGATCGCGGCCAAGACTGTTGGCAGCCTTCCAAGCGACCGACGCTCCCAGGACTCGATAATTTGCCGACTCCCAGGCGCGCGCCACGACAGCTAGCGTGTGGGACTTGCCAGTTCCGGCGGTGCCCTGGATTACACCGAGCCTTGCGCCGGAAACAGCCAGATCGACCGCCGCGCGCTGTTCGTCCGTAAGTCCGGCAAGGCCAGCTTCCCTTGCCGCGATTTTTCGAGCGGGGCCCAACCTGATTTCGCAAGCCAGTCGCTTTGCGGTATCGACAAGCGTACGCTCGATCTCGATCATCTCCGGCGTGGAACAACGCGGCGCACCGGTACGATCCCGGCCAAGTTCGACAATCGCGCCGGTGGCAAGCAGACGGTCGACCTCACTCTTGAGCCAGCTCGGCTCGACGAGCGCCCCGACAAGCGCAGCGCCAACCATCTCAAACAGGCGATGACGCTCGAACACTGACTGCGTCGCGGTCAACTGCTCGGGGACGCTTTTCAGACGTCCTGCAATCTCAGCCCCACCAGTGGTCGCGTCGGATTGGGCTTCCACGCCAAGAACCCGTGCGGCGTGGACAATGCCTTCAGGTTCATATCCCAATCGACGGGTAGCGTCCCGCAAACGCTGATGCCGGTCTCCCTTCGAGACCTCCTTATCACGACGCGTGGTGCGCGTCAGACTGGCAGCGAGGGCGGGAGCTGCAGCGGATGTCACGCCCGCGGCAGCCAATTGCTCTTCGATGGTGGCCCGGCGCGCGCTGAAATAGGCAGTAACCTCGGAAGGAACGCCGGCGATATCAAACAAGCCATCCGAGCTGACTGGTCCCAGCGCAAAACCGGCACGTTGCAGGCGAGATGCCAAGCCAACCCGAAAATGGACCCCGATTGCCTTCTTCCACTGGCGCAGTTGCACGGTGTCGATCGCACCGATGGTACCGTCGGCGCGCTCGGCAACATTGAGGACGGTGACGTGCGTGTGGCGTTGCGGGTCCGGCGAAATCACGCCGTCCGCGTGGCGTTCCGGTCGCGCTTCGCCGTGAGCGAAGGCCGCCGCTAAAAGTCGAACGTGTTCGCGGCGAATGCCATTGCGCCCGCGACGTCCGAGCGACAGCTCCTGCTCAATAAAGGCGAAGGTCGATGCCACCGCTGAAGCTTCGGCCATCTCCATCTGACGTCGCAGCTGTTCATTACCCAACGCCCACAGGACGCCCCCCTTGGGACAACTGAAAGTGAGATCGACGCCGGCGGTATGCCGTCCGACACCACCGTACTTGATAAGCGACTGACCCTCCTGATCGAGGCCGGCGCACAAGCGCTCAAAGACGTCCGCCTGAACCTTAGTTCCCGCAACGATGCCGAGACGTGCGCCATGGCTCAGCCAGCGGCCATTAGGTTCACGATCAGAAAGCTAGTAGTTGTTGCTATCTCGCGTGTAATATTCAGCGCGGTGGATGATAGCGAAAGATGCGACCAAGAGGACCTCCCGGTAGGAGGCATTTCATCTATCGTGCTTGATCTCGCTAATTTTGGTAACTGGGCTCAATCCGAATGATACGTGAGAAATCAAGAGTATCGGACGCAACTACTCCGCCACCTCTATCAGGCAATCAGGCGCGTATCAGTATTTCAAGGTGCGCGCCTAATTGGGAGAAAGAAAGGACCGTTCTGTCACTGTCGGGGGAGCCAGACAGTCACCGGCCATGTCAGTTCAAGGATGTCACCAAATCCGGTAACGAGCGCATGAACCTTGTCATCGAATACACCAAGATCTTGGTTCAATTGCTCGGGGCGCACGAGAGGAATTTCCCTCTTTGTGGACGGCGACGACGCGTCAGATTTGTACGGTTTCTCCGGTGTATCGACGATCGTGCGCAGACCGATCATGTATTTGGATACTTCGGTGGATGGCTCGCCTGGTCGCATGCGGCCAATAATGACCGTGGCAAAGCGACCGATCATGTTGTTGGCGCCGACTCTATTGTAGCTCAGCCGAAGTTGGTTCGGATCCTGAAGGGTTGCAATCACCGAAGCATTCTTGTTGCGGCCAACGTCCAGCAGTTCCTGGAACCGACCAAGCGACCCTAACTGATGGAACTCGTCGAGAACCAGATGAAGGCGCCGTTGCTTGTCCGGATTGAACGCGGCATCGGTCGCGTATGCGGCAATCAGATCGATCACCGCGCCAATCCATGCCGCACTGAGTTCACTCAGGCGAGCCGAGCGTTGCAAGAGAACGATACGAGGCTGCTTGTGGTCACCGTTCATGCAGCGAACAAATGAGAACCGGTGGTTGGGAGACACGTCACGCCAATGACGAGCCAGCGGTCCCAGCACGCGCAGGACGTGCGCGCGATAAGTAAGCATGAAACTCGCCGAAGTCTTTGACAGGGAGTGGCCATCGTCGTCCATGTCCAGCAGGGCGACCGCAGGGGATTCGACTTCAACGAGCTTCGCATACAACGTCGCGGCATCAAGTGATACGATTTCGAGGAGTGCCTGCGCGCCCCATTTCCGCCCATAGGTTGCGCTCGCGCGAGAGAGTGCACGGAAGCCCAGGGAGCTCGCCCATGGCGTGGGTACCCACCTTGGCCACCACCATTTACAAAGAACCGGCAAAGCACGGATCACCGAAATTACTCGGTGCGATGTCGCCAAGTGATTGGGCGATGATTTTCGCGGCCACCAGGAGCTCGTTGCACTTGTCCGCCGACCTGTCTCAACTCAGAACACTACAGCCGAGATCTTTTCGGGCTGGCGCGTCACCGACCGAATAGAGAGACCGACGACCGGGCGCCCTGGCTCCAGCCAACCTCGACGTAGTCCCAAAATGATAGCTTGACACACTATGCGCCGTACGCCTCCAATGACGCACATCCTTTGTGTATTAACAGGTCTCAAGGAGCTACAATCGTTCGACAGAAATATGGTCCAGTGGACTTTGCATGTCTGTTGGACACATCAATGTCGCCCCCGCGTTGACAATTGAGGTCGCTCACACCTCTGCTACGTAGCAGACACGTTCCACGCTATCATAACCCATCGAAGCAACTCCATCGTCTCCGAAACGACCCATAACAACAGCGCGATGCTTGAAATCACTGGCGATTATGTCGCCGAACTCAACGACAAAGACTTACGAACTCTGGTCGGCTTGTTGTGCGAGGCCGAATTGCGCAGGCGTCGATTGCCAACCTCGGCAGTCACTTGGGGAGGTGACCATTCCGCAAAAGATGGTGGCCTAGATGTCTATGTAGCACTCCCGGCAGGAACCGCAATTGATGGGTTCGTCCCGCGAGCCATAACCGGATTTCAGATAAAGAAATCCGATATGCCTCGCAGCGCCATCATTCACGAAATGAGGCCAAACGATTCGATCCGTCGATCTATCATCCGATTAGCGAAAGAGGGAGGTGCATACATAATTGTGAGCGGTGCTGGGTCAACCTCCGATAGCGCCTTGCAGAGCCGTCGCGCGGCCATGGCAGAGGCTCTTCATGGGTTACCTGAACTTGATAGACTTGCCTTGGATTTCCTTGACAGAGGCCGCTTAGCAACATGGGTTCGGGATCATGCAGGCTTAGTTCTGTGGGTTCGTGAAAAGATTGGCAAAGCGATCCCTGGCTGGCAGCCCTTTGGGAACTGGTCCAACGCACCCAAGTCGACGACCCAACATTACCTGCATGATAGTGACATGCGCATAGTTACTGGACGCAGCGACGATGGAAATGGACTGTCGACAATCGACGGGCTCAATCGAATTCGCGAACTGTTGCACACGCCTGGCAAGGTTGTTCGCCTAGTTGGCTTGTCGGGTGTCGGCAAGACTCGTCTGCTGGAAGCTCTATTCGACGACAGTATTGGAAGGAATAGTCTCGATCCTGCTCTCGCAGTATACACGGATATTGCCGATCAACCAGATCCACCTCCGCACCGCCTGGCTTTAGACCTATCGGCAAACGAGATGCGCGCGGTCCTTTGTATTGATAACTGTTCCCCGAGTATTCATCACAGCATATCAAAAGTTGTCAGAGGTCCACGAAGTTCCCTCAGCCTAATTTCCGTCGAGTACGACATCCGTGATGACCAACCTGAGGGAACAGATGTTTTTATGCTGGCCCCTGCGTCCATTGAACTCATTCAAACATTAGTTGCCAGACGTTTCTCGCACTTATCACAGAGCAGCGTTCGTACGGTCGCAGCATTTTCAGGCGGGAACGCACGAATCGCCATCGCCCTAGCTAACACCATAGTGAAGGACGAGGCGATAACGGGACTCAGAGATGAAGACCTATTCCGTCGCCTCTTCCAGCAGCGGCACGAGCACAACCATTCTTTGTTGCTGATCGCTCAAGCCTGTTCTCTCGTATATTCGTTCGACGCGTCCGAAAATGAAAGAACAACCGAAGTGCCCATTCTTGGCGGAATGATCTCCAAGTCGCCGGACGAGATGCACCGAGGACTTGCTGAGTTGCGGCGTCGAGATTTGGTTCAAAAGCGCGACGTGTGGTGCGCTGTGCTTCCACACGCGATAGCAAACCGCCTAGCATCTATTGCACTCCAGAGCATTCCATTTCACACGATAAAATCGGCACTGATCAAACGCGACCCATCGCGACTTTTGGTATCATTCTCTCGTCGTCTAGGACTACTATATGGAAGCAATGAGGCGCGGGATATTGCTACGGAATGGCTTTCTCCGGGCGGCCTCCTATTCGATATCGCGAATCTGAGCAAGATTGAGAGGGAGATCTTCGTCAATATTGCTGCACTCGTACCGGACAAGTCAATTTCGTGCATCGAACGCATGATCGCTTCGGACAATTTCACTTCCGTCAGCCATCGCGTCGTCTCGCTCATCCAGTTGCTCGCGTGCGACCATCGCCTATTCGACCGCTCGGGAGAGTTATTGGCGACCATTGTTGCACGGCACAACGAACGCAAAACCATCAACGATGCTGCTAGGGCTTTCGAATCATTCTTCGATATCAGCCTTCCAAGCACTCGAGCCCCCGTCGAACAGCGGTTATCTCTGCTTGAGCGGGTGATGCGGTCTGACTCACCGAAGATGCGGAATCTCGGGCTCAGTTCGTTCGGCGCCATGATTCGCGTAAAGGTTCCTAATTCATCCTACACGCGCGACTTCAAGTCGGCGAAACTCGATGGCATTGCATACTCAGAGAGCGAAAGCGCTTCTATCTATTGGCATAAACTTGCGCTCGCTCTCTTTGAACGTCTCGCAATTTCAATGGACTCTATTTCAGCGGCATTACGCCGGATTGTTGGAGCGCATCTCTTCGATCTCTTGGAGACCAAGGCGCTACACGGGACTATTGAGCGCGTAGTTCACTCAATTGCGAGCAACGGGTCTTCGCCGGAAGGATGGCTTGCTATCAAAAGAATGCTCACGTATCGCACTAACACTCTCACGCGTGGTTCGATTGATCGATTGATTTACTTCGAAGAGCAACTGCGCCCTAAGGATCTCGTTTCAAGTGTGCGCGCCTTCATCCTGTCGAACGATGGAAGTGGCACGGAGTTTGATGGTATTGAGAGCTTTTTAGACGCCCACAATGCTTACTCGCATGGGCCGGCAGAACGAGTCACAAACGCGATTGCTGAGCTTGCGAGAAGAGTTGCGTCCGAAAGGAGAGCGTTCGACGCTCTCCTGCCGGAGCTGATAACGGGTGGCAGGCGTGTTTGGCAATTTGGCTATGTTATGGCTCAAAGCTGCAGGACGCCACATGAATATTGGGACGCAATGGCGCTTCAATTCCGTAAGAGCCCGGAAAAGTACCCAGAAATTATGGCTGCGTTCCTCGCCGGGTGGCAAATCGTTGCTCCAAGACATGTCGATGCAGCTCTCGATGCAGCGCTCGAAGACTCTGTCCTTGGATCGTGGTTCCCGTATTTTCAGGCAAACGTCACGATCAACGAAGCCGCTTTGGTTCGACTTCACAAGGCGTTAGAGCTTGAGCTTGCGCCGGTTCATAGATACTCACATCTCGCTTCTGCGACAGTATGGAGATCAATGTCGAGCGTCGCGTTTTCCGATCTTGTTCTGACGATAGCAAGGAAGCTAGGCGGTGATCGCTCCGCGTTACACATTTTAGCAACGCGCATTAGACACGACGCGAATCACAAACAGGCTGCTTCATCGGACATCATTAATGCGGGACAAGAGGTTCTTCGCAACTACGAATTGGATCCGTCGAGACAATATGTGTCTGGCCGCGAAGAGATGGAGCTGAGCTTGGTTTCGTCTAACTGCCTTCTCGGCGATCCGGGTGAAAGCGTTACCCGCCTCATTGTGGGTAGGATACGACGCATTACCGCATACCTTGAGACGAATTCGTACGCTTACCTTCTAAGCAAATTGGTAGAACTGCAGACACATGCCGTCCTTGATGAGTTGTTTAACAGCAATCAATCGCAGATTGTTGCTATAGTCCGATGGGCAGAGCGTTTTCCTCCAAATCCATTGACGTCCATCTCAATCAAGTCGTCACTCTTATACTGCAACGAAGATCCTGCACGTCGTTATCCTATAGCCGCGCAGTTACTCCCTCTCTTTGAGAAACGAGATCAGGCAGGCCGAATGACGTGGAATTCACTAGCCTCGCTCTTGATAGGAAATGCTCCTGAACCGCATTTAGTTCTCGCAAGTATTGTGGAACGATTGTCTGTTTCCGACGAGAGCGTCAATTTGCTGATGGAGTTGGACGTTGATGGTGATGCCGGCCTTGTGGAGCTGAGGAGAGAAGCAGTCCAGCGGCTTAGGGAGCACATTGAAAGAGCTCGCGCGGACGAACTGAGTCAGAATAGGCATCGCGCAGCATTTGAATGAAACGGGGAGTCGCCAAAATTTCTCAGGTAACGCAAGCTGATGAAAACGCAGGAGCCTATGCAACGTAGTTCCCAGTTGCCTCCGATGCCGTGCACGCCTTCTCCAGAGATGGCCAGATGAAGTCGCAACAGTTGACCGCAGAGCATTCGAAGGTCCGTCAGACGCTCTGGCATCGCTACCTATTCCTCGACCGAGGCAAACCCAGCCCTCACATCTGGCATATTTGAGGGGAAATACTGCGCACCTGCCGCCGGGTCCGAGAACAATCCTTGGACATTCTCCATGCTGGCATCTCGATAAACGCCAAATTCTTCTGCTTAACGAGCCCTCCTCGAAGCCTGTCGTGTATTGCGTCTTTCGCATAACTGCGATTTTTCTGATTACCTACTGGTATTTGAAACGGGCTATCGCGATACCCAGAGTCACCGAGCCCCCATGTCAATAGCTTCGATGCTCGATTGCGAATGGCCAATATTGGCCTAACCGTTCATGCGCACTACTTAAGAATATTCGTAGATCGTTCTTCCAAGGAAGCAAGGGTGCTTCATGCTGAGGTCTACGTCTTGAGACAAAACGAACAACAACCTGGATTAGGCCCTTCAAGCAACATCAGACGTTTCCCGCGTGTTGGCTTGCCAATCCTACCGAGGCGGATACTCTCTCGAAATTGCGATATCAACTTAGTTGGCGGGGTGGCATCAGTCGTTGCAGAGCGCGGTTAATGTGGCTCACGCTTCAACAGAGCAACCTGGGACAGGCCCATGCCCATTGATCAATTCCTTGATAGGACTCCCGTGCAACCCGAGGTCGGCATTGGCCTGGCGCTGTCCGGAGGCGGTTACCGCGCCATGGTGTTCCACGTCGGCGCGCTGATCCGGCTCAACGAGGTCGCCCTCCTACGGAAAATCAGACGAATCTCAAGTGTATCCGGCGGATCGATCACCGCCGGTGTACTGGGCATGAGCTGGAAGGAACTGACCTTCGTCGGCCACGTCGCCAGCAACTTCGATATTGTTGTCCAGCGCATCCGGGAAATGGCCGACGTAACGGTCGACGCCGGGGCGATCATTGGCGGCATCTTCCTCCCGGGCTCGATCAGTGACAGAGTCGCGCAGGCCTACGACAAGATACTGTTCAAAGGCGCCAAGCTAAACGCGCTCCCGGACGATTCGCAGCCGGGAAATCCACGGTTCGTCATGAACGCCACTAACATGCAGACCGCTGCATTGTGGCGCTTCTCGCGTAACTATATGGGCGATTATCGCGTAGGTCTAATCGAGCGCCCGGACGTATCTCTTGCAGCCGCGGTAGCTGCCTCGTCAGCGTTTCCGCCGGTGCTCTCGCCGTCTGAGCTCGACATTACCCAACCAGTTGTCAACACGCCAGGCACCGACCTTCACAAGGAGCCGTACACCAAGACCGCGATCCTCAGCGATGGCGGCGTGTACGACAACTTGGGTCTCGAGACAATTTCGAAGCGCTTTAAGACGCTCCTGGTCAGCGATGCCGGCCAGAAGATCGCCCCCGAGGAAAGCCCGCACCGCGACTGGGCCCGACATTCCTTAAGGGTTCTTGATACTGTCGACAATCAGGTGCGGAGCCTACGTAAGCGTCACCTCATTGATTCTTATTTACGCAAGGAGCATTCGGGGACCTATTGGGGGATACGAACGAACTTTACGGACTACACGCTTGATACAGATCCACTGAACTGCACTTCCAGAAATTCGAGTCCGTTGGCGGAGATTCCGACACGGTTGGAAGCCATGCCGCGAAACTTGCAAGACAGGCTGATGAATTGGGGATACGCGGTCTGCGACGCGGCGTTGCGCTCCCATATCGAACCGGCCCTGCAGACCGAGCTGGGCGTCACCATCACTCCTCCGGCGAAGTTTCCGTTTCCGGGAGGGTATTGACAATGCCGCCGTTGTCTCCGCCCGCATTTCGGCGTCTTCAGGTGTACGCGTTCGATCCGTCAGCCTCTACAGATCTACGGACGGCGACGATGAACGCAGCTGTCGTCAAGGTCCCCTGGGAGAACCTCGCGCCCGGACCGGTCGGAGAGTATGTCGAAGTAATAGACGTCGATCCTGCAAGTGACGCCTTCTACGAGCCGGTCGACCTTAACTCGCCGGAACTGCTGGCGCAGGATGGCTTTCCACCTTCCGAGGGAAACCCACTTTTCCATCAGCAGATGGTTTATGCGATCTCGATGACGACGATACGAAACTTCGAGCGAGCACTCGGACGCAGAGTGCTATGGGCGCACCGCTGGGCGCGCAGCGACCCGGCGGCTTACAAGGGACGCGAATACATCCCTAGACTTCGTATCCACCCGCACGCGCTTCGGGAAGCCAACGCCTACTATAGTCCGAAGAAGCGCGCGTTGCTGATGGGCTACTTTCGCGCAACCGGTGACAACATCGGAACCAGTCTCCCTGGTGGAACGATCTTTTCCTGTCTCTCTCACGACATCATCGCGCACGAGATGAGTCACGCTATCCTCGACGGGATGCATCGGATGTACCTTGAGCCGAGTAATCCGGATTCGCTCGCGTTTCACGAGGCGTTCGCCGACGTCGTGGCGCTGCTTCAGCATTTCACCATGCCAGAGGCGGTCATGAATCAGATCAGCAAGCTACGCGGCGATCTCTCGCAACGTTCGCTGCTGAGCAATCTGGCCACCCAGTTCGGCCAAGCGACCGGCAACTACGGCGCATTGAGGGACGGCATCGACAAGGTGGACCCTGCCACCGGACTGCCCGATGCAGGGGCGATTCTAGACATATCAGAGCCTCACGCTCGGGGCGCCATTCTGGTCGCGGCTGTGTTTGATGCATTCGTGACGATTTACCGCAGCCGGGTCGCTGACTTGATCCGCATGGTCACCGGCGACGGCTCCCGGTTTCCCGAACACGACCTCCATCCGGATCTCGTGAACCGCCTAACGACAGAGGCCAATAAAACCGCGGGTCACGTCTTGCGGATGTGCATCCGCGCCCTGGACTACCTACCGCCGGTCGATATCACGTTTGGCGACTTTCTTCGCGCAATTGTCACCGCCGATGCAGACCTGGTCGCCGACGACAACCATGGATATCGCATCGCGATTGTGGAGGCCTTCAGACGCCGCGGCATATATCCGCGCGACTGTCGCTCATTAGCCGTGGATAGCCTGTTGTGGCAGCAGCCCGACGAGGACGCTAACATCAATTGGCTAGACGGCATCGACCTAACCTACATGGAATCACGCGAAGCGGTCTGGAGACAGGCGATCGACAATGCGGCAACGTTCTACGGCCTGCTGCGCGATCGATCGCGCTTTTCGTCTGACACTCTCCGAAAAATGGGCCTCTCGCTTCGTGACGGTGCCCCGAAGACGATCAGACGTTCGCGCTCGTCAGGCGAACCTGTATTCGATGTTCAGTCCATGCGCACCACGCGTCGGATCGGGCCCAACGGCGAGGACCTGCCTCAACTCGTTGTCGAAATAACGCAGGAACGTCGCGGCTTTAGCGATCGCGCCCTGCAGGATCAGGCTGACTCGGATGGCCGCGCTTCCCGGGGCTCGGACTTTGTGTTCCGCGGTGGATGCACTCTCGTGATTGACCTCCACTCGAGGAGTATCCGCTACATTGTTGGCAAAGACATTGAAAGCGCTTCAAGACTGGATGCTCAAAGACGCTTCCTGTTCGAACGAGATTCAGAATCCCTCGGATCGACCTATTTCGCGCTCGGATCGCGCGAAGAGCCGTTCGCATTTCTTCACCGGAACGGGTGATAGCCATGGCCAAGAAAGTAGAGGCGAGCAACCGAGTCAAGCCGAAGAAGGTAGCCAAGCGAACAGCGCCCTCAACCAAAGCCGAACCGCGCAGGCGTGCCGCGCCCCGAACCGAGTCCAGCCCCCGGGAGGCAACTGAAGCAAACGCGGCACGGCCAGGTCACATATCGATCCGCATGTACAATAACATCCTCGGTGACTGCTTCCTGATCCGGATTCCGGGAGGCAAGAGGGAGGTCAAGATCTTAATCGACTGCGGCGTCCTGCAGGGAATGCCGGGCGCGGCAGATATTATGGGCGAGATCGCTGCCGACATTGCTCGCACGACCGATTCACACCTTGATGTGCTCGTCGTAACCCACGAGCACTGGGACCATCTCTCGGGTTTCTCCCAAGCTCAGGAAGTCTTTTCGAAATTTAGAATCGACGAGCTTTGGCTCGCTTGGACGGAGAACGACAAGGACGCCGATGCTGCCATGATGCGCTCAAGACGGCGCAAAGCACTCGCATTGCTTCTCACGCTCGATAAGCACTTTGGGCCGACAGCCGCTCCGGAGGACGATCCGGATTCAGACGAGATTGCTCCCGTAGCGACACAGAAGGATGACCTCAGAGAACTCCTCGCTTTCACCGGCGAGGCTCCGCTCGGTGCCGCGGCGACGGCCAAAATGACGACCGACGAAATCTTGAAAAAATTGAAGAAGCGTGCTTCCAAAGTACGGTATTTTACACCGGGTGCCGACCCGATAGCGTTGCCGCACGACGTCCCGGTGCGAGCATATGTCCTCGGCCCGCCGAAGGATACGAAGCTCCTATTGCGCAGCAATCCCCGCAAAGGCGAAGTCTACCTTAGGGGTGAACCCGATGAATTCGGCGGATATCTTGCTGCGGCGCTTCAGCTCGACAAACAGAGCGACGCCTTCGATGCCGACGAAAGGAATGCTTTCGAGATGGCAATGCCATTCGCATCTTATCACTTTCGGGCGTTATCGCGGATGGAGCCGCCGCCGGGAGCCGACGGTCAGGGCTATTTCGCGAGACGCGACGAGTGGCGCCGCGTCGACAGAGATTGGCTAGGAGCCGCAGAACAACTCGCACTCAAGCTCGACTCAGACACCAACAACACTAGCCTCGTCCTCGCCTTCGTGTTCGGAAAGGAGGCCGACCGCCGCGTCTTGCTGTTCCCGGGCGACGCCCAGGTGGGAAATTGGGAATCCTGGCAACAGTATATTTGGCCCCACGGCGCGCACCGGGACGATCCGCACTCCGTCGACATCTCGAAATTGCTCGCATCAACGGTGTTCTACAAGGTAGGCCACCATGCAAGCCACAACGCCACGCTTCGAGCTGGCGGCCTTGAGCTAATGACAAATCCCGACTTGGTTGCAATGATTCCAGTGAAGGAGGAATTCGCGCGGAAGACAAAGCATTGGAACATGCCATTCCCTTCGCTTCTGGCCCGGCTACTTGAAAAGACCAAGGGAAGAGTCCTGAGAGCTGACAAATCGCTCGCCGACCTCAAGGCCGACAGCTCTAAGAGAGTTGGCAAGCCCGGCGAACTTAGCGAGGAGGACTGGAATGACTTCTACAGTCGTGTCACGGAAGGGCCGACGACCGAAAACGGCGAGGTGCCATTGTTTGTTCAATACTATATACCGCTCTGATAACCTCGAATATACCCTCCGTATGCTGGTTGATCGGAAGAGGATCTCGGGAAGGAAATGCGGCTCCAGGAGTTCTAGGCCCACGATGACGTTCGTCCGCAGCGGATGGTCGGCGCGAACCCGCGCCTCCACATCCACATAGCTGAACAGGGCTCCCATCCGTTCGTCGCTGCCCCCCGCATCGTTCGCCCTCAATGAATCCGCATCCAACGGAATCATGACGCGGGACGCGCCGCCAGTGACTTCTTCAACAGCCTGATAGAGCCTCTAATCTTTCGTCCGCAACGGCCGTGACTGTGTCTGTGCCGACAAGCATCTCTACGGAATTGCTCTGACGCGCCGACGTCGTTAATTTCGACGAGACAAGGAGGTCCTCATGGGACTTGGACAGTCGCGTATATCCTCGCCATGGGCGGTTCTCAATCTATTCGATCCAGACGAGCGGCGCGATTTTCTTAACGAATCCGCGCTTGACGAGGCGGACGTAGCTGACCGCTTCACAGCCTCGCACTTACTTCTCTGGATCGTCCGTCGACGAAGCAACTTTGTCCAAATGACGGCTGAGATAGGCCGTTGGCTTGCAAAGATCGAGGCGTCAATCCGGGGCAACATCGAGTTCGTAGTCACCGTCCATGATGGAGAGGAGATGGACTTGGCATTTGGGCCCCAGATACGGCGCATGCTGACGACCGCCGAACTCTGGATCGACCGACCGATCCCCGACGTACGCGCGGCGCTCGACATAGCCCAGGCCTCGCTGAGCCAGTTCTGCGCCGATGCTCGGCCGACCGAGCTCATGCGAGACTCCGACGTTGGCAAGTTACTCCGAGATTTTTCGGATTTTGATCCTCGGTACGAGATCGCGGCCGACATGATGCGAGAGATTGTCCGGGAAGTGGATCCGGAGGATGAGACTCTGCTGCGCGAATTGCAGGACTATGTCCAAGGCAGCCGTGCACGCATCGATAAGCTACTAGTTGACTATCCTGACGCCGAGGCAACCTTGGCGCCCCTTAATCAAATGTCTGACGAAGTGACCTCTGCCATAGAGCGGATCGAAAGCTACGTTTCACGGCGTTGGAACCCGCCCCCACCGCAGCTCGATCGCGTGCGCATGCTGGGTGTGGCGCGCCAACTCGATGACGTCGAGACCGTGATCAGGCAGACCCTAGATTTCGACGACTCCTGTGGGGATCTCCTTGAGGCGATGGCGCTGGCATTTTGGAAGGAGCGGTGGCGTCTCTATGAGCTTTGGCTTCTGTGCGCGACATGCGATCAACTCGCGCAGGCGTGCGATCGTATCGATGCGCTCGGCCGTGTTTCCGACGGCAAGTGGCGGCTGAGATTCACGCGGGACGCAACGCCGGTATTGATCTGCGAATTCGGTGAGGAGGCCATCGAGGTTTTCTATCAGTATTTCGAAACGGGGAAACATCGGGCTAACATGCCTGACATCGCTCTTCGCCGTCGATCGACAGGCGATTGGCTGGCGATAGTGGATCCAAAGATGGGGCTCACCTATCGACAACGGGAACTGGAGGAAGTGTGCCTTCGCTACGCCGATGCATTCCAAGCGCAAGTGAGTATCGTTGCCAACTACTTCCCTGACAGACCGCGGACGGAACGTCTGGCGCATAGATCACAGGCCCTAATTTGCCACGGCCTGCGGCCCAGCTGCGCAAGTCCGATCCGCACCGCGATTGCCGAGGCCGTCGTGTCGGCGGGCGTCCAGCTGCGCACCAAGCGGGTCGTGGTCCTTGTCGACGTCTCAGGATCGACGGAAGCTTGCCAGACCGAAATCCAGGAGGCGGTCGGCAGGGCGCTCCGTGCCGACGCCGAAATCGATCTAGGCGGCTCCGTGGTAGCGTGCTTCTCTGATCGTTGGATTGAGCATATGAGCGCTGCCTCATTTGAGCGATTGCCCCATCTGCCATCCGCAGCGGGGGGGACGAATCCTCGCAGCGCTTACGCCCAAGCCGCCCAGATACTGACAGACGCACCGGGGCCGAAGGAGATTTGGCTCTTTGGCGATGGACAGGATGCAGACGCCTTCGACGTTGATGCAATGCAGGACCACGGTATTGCGGTTCGCGCCTACCTTTGCACGACAATTGTACCGTCGTCGCTTGAGCGCCAGTGCGTAGCGACAGGCGGCTCGGCGATCACCTTCGCCTAGCTCACCACCGACCCACGGGCTGCGTCCGAAACACAATAGGTTATGGAAAGCCTGTGAATACTGATCGAACGATAACCCGATCGGCTTTGGCGGCCCCCCTTAGAAGCTGACGGAAAGAGAAGTGAGTGACTCCAGCAGGTTGTGATTCCATCGAATTTGCGAAGATTCGAGGGAGATCACGATGGCCCGGACCGCGATCACCCGCCGACAGTATCGCCGCGACGGGTTGCGGTACGCAAGCCATCTGACGGACGCCGAATGGGAATTGCTGGCGCCTTTCATGCCTGCGCCGTCGCCGATCGGGCGACCGATTTGCGTGCGGGGGTGAACGCTATCCTGTACATCGCTTCGACCGGTTGTCAGTGGCGCCAATTGCCGAACGAGTTTCCGCCCCGTACTCGACAGTGCAGGGCTATTTGATGGCGGCGTGCGCCGCTTCAGCGCTCCCCCCCCCGCGCATGTATAGTTGGAATACCACCGGCCTGCCGGTTGTTCGTCCCGGTCCGCGTCATTCCCGATCCACAGACGCGCAGACCGCGATGCCCGTGAGCAGCGAAGGGCTATTTACCACACGCGGTGGCGCCACCTTGGAATTGTTCTGCGTGAGTTTCGCCCGGACCCGCTCGAAGTCGCTCTTCTCGATCAGGACCGGGACAGAGATGTAGACGATGCTGGACAAATCGTGCTTGCAGCCATCGCGCGAGCCACGAACGCCGTAGGGCCACTACTGGCCAGCGGAATAGCATGCGTTGGTCAGGATCTGTGCGCCGGCCCAACGCCGAAGGTCGCTCCCCGTCGCATTCGGTAGCCGTGGCTATTCAGCCACCTCGTCGTTTCCTTCACACCGAGCGGGCCGGTGGTCCCGTCCCCATCCAGGTAGAGCTTGTCATCAGCCGGACGGTTTCGGAAGCGACTGGCAGATGCCCGGTCGATCGGCGGCCGGCCTGCGGCTGATCTCCTTCTGATAACCAGGGCCTGCGGCCCTGACCGTCAAGGGCAGCGCAAGGACCGCAGGCGCCTCCCCATTCTTCCGCGCCTCAGAACTCGAGACCTGCGACTTACTGTTGCTCACGAAGAATTTGCGGACACGCGAAATCATCGAACTTTGAGGCAGTGCTCCCCGCATTAGTTCGAGATATTTCTTGTCGCGTGCTAGCGGTGTGAGAATTAGTTTCTCCCGATCGACAAGATCGATCGAATACCCAACTTCCGCCGCGCGCTTTGCGAAACATTGAGCAGAATAAGAGAAATGACTCGCCGTCAACACCACGATGCCCCGAAGCGTCCGGCCTGCTTCTGAAGCTATCACTACGAGCAGAGATCTAACAGTTAGAACCGGCTAAACCGCATCCGGTTGAGCACGTCTTTTGACCTCGATCATCGCACGCAACTTTCCGTTCACGTCGACAAAGATAATGTCCTTTCTACCGTCTCCCGGGGCGACCGACATGAATAACTTCGCTATCGGCATGGTTCGCCCGGAAGATTGAGGCGACTATATTCTTTATGGCGCTCAAAACTATATTGTGCCAACGGCGAGTTAAAGAAGGGGCAGTTCGCCCTCTTGTCCAATCCATCAAACATGGCCCAGAATTGATCAGACGTAATTTCGACGGGCTCGCCGTCCTCGGTTACGAAGTCTTCGTCGCAAAAGTCGAAACGAATGAATTCATAGTTGGCCCCATTGTTCCACAGGAAGTCTGCTGGTCGCGACTGAGATGTGGGCACTGTCCGATCGGGTTTTGGGTCTCGCAAGTCTGGTTCGCGCCTGTGCGCCTCTTCGAACTGAAAACGTAAGCTGTTCGGACTGACCCCTGCCGATGCGTTTTCTCACCACTTTGAAGCCGGCCTCCGTCCGCAAGCTAAGCATTCGTTTATCCTGCCGATGCAGGGCCCATACGGACCTGGTTTCAAACCCGTTCTACAAGGTGGATTTCCACTTGGAACCCCATAAGTTGAATGCGGTCAGCAACAGCCCGAAGACTAACCTTACTAAAGAAGGGAATGCTAACGACTCCAGATTTTTTGGACCGGTCCCGCATGATCCCGAACACCACGGTAAATTCGCTCGGCACCGGCTTCGAACGCCCATCAGGCAAAATGGCATCAAATCCTGTCTTCTTCGATTTCATCTGCCGCTTCTTTACCTCCTTGCGGAGATCGATCCGGAACTTCTCATCGCGCACGAAGGACTCGGCTGACACGACGCCCTGATTCCATAGGTGACTAATCGGCGCCGAAGAGTGACCGTCCTTCAAGTGAATGAACTGTTTGGCGGCCGAAAGAAAATCACAGGGTTCGAGGTTGGCGCCGGGCGCACTTGCGGGCGACAGCTTCACCTGATCCAGATTGAGCAGATTTTCGTGCGCGTCGAGCTCAGCGATGAATTCGCGTTCACTTTCGGTAGTGGTAGACGCGACAAATGGCTTATTTGCCACCAGCTTGAGGAAGTCATTTTCAACAGCTGCGTGAAACGCCTTGTCGACCACGAACCAGTCACCGGCAAACAGGACGTAGGTATCGCTCTTGTGAGTAAGCTCATAGACGAAGCAGTCATACAGCTTGCGCTTTTGCTTCTTGTCGCCTTCGCCATTGGCGATCACGCGTATCTCATGACTGCCGCGAAGTTCAGCCATATCGGCGATCTCCGCGATCTGCCCGGCCTTCAGCTCCCCAACATAGTCTTCAATCGCAATTTGCGAATAGACTTGCTTGCGTCCCGATCTTAGCCCGATCCCGAAATATCCGACCTCGACACTCTCTTCGGGGCTCAGGATGTCCGGCAACGCGATGTGAAGGTCCGACTTATTTCCCTTCACCAATTCTTGCAGCTCGGCGAAAGCTGCTGCGTCCAGTTGCTCAAGAAGATCCTGCTGCCGGACCGGCGCAACAAAGTCGATAAAGCCGAAATCTTTCTTGTAGTCTGTGGCCTGATAGAGCTTCAGCGCCGTCTTGCATTTTTCGATCATGTCGGCAGGCGAGGTTTTCGTGTGCAACGTCAGAGCATCTTTGCCTGCCAGCGACTTTGCGAAGGAATTGTCCTTCGGTGACCCGGCCGCCAGCCTCAGGAGGTCCCGATCGACGTCAATCCCGAACCCTTGCAAATCGGCGTCGCGACTTGCCTGGATGCGCTTCTGAAAGGTCGTGGCATCCAGCGTGGCAACGTCGAGGCTGCGCAGATTTGAGCGGGCAACTGAATTCAGAACGACCTTCAGACCGAAGCTTCGCTCGAAGGCGTCAGGATCGAGCGAATGATGGCCGGTTCCGAAAGTCAGGGCCATCGTGCGCTTCGCAAAGCGTTTGTCGTCCGGGGTCACCTCTAAGAAAAACACCGCAGCACAGCTTTGGTTTACCAGCCGCGGGAGTCCTCTCGTTGCAAACCCGCTGACAAAATCAAACCACGTCGGCGGTACCTCAGGTGCCTGACCAACAAATAGCCTTCCAGCTTCAGAAGGCCTCTCTTCAAGCTCATGGCCGTCCCGAAAAGAATCATCAATGGTACGCCCACCTCGAAGAAGCCTCACGGAAAGGCTTATCGACTTGTTTGCTATACCTCCCGCGCCAGCCATTTCGCGACCTCAGCCTAATACCCCCGTAGCGAAGGGCTTCAGACGACCACCGCCCGCTTGATTAGGTCATCCGCAATCAACGGTTGGCAAGCCTAGAATGTTATTCGGCGCACCACTTGACCGCCAATCGGCGCCGAGGTTGACCCGGTCAAAACGGAAGAGGCCTCTGAATATACCGCCGGATTGTTCATCAACGATAGGGTCAATGTCGGGAGCCGATAGAGGTCAAAGTTCGGCGTCTTCTCACACTGGATGGTATTATCAGCTTCATGATCAGTTCTGGCACCTTCGAACGCGGCCGATAGGCCTGCAACAGCGGACCTCATCGACGGGTCGATCTTGGATTTGATTGGAAACGACGCCCCTCTCGGCGGTCGCAAACGGCACGCCCCCCTAGTCAAGAGGTCAATCGTCGCACGCTCAGGTACCATCCGCCAAAGACATATCGATATTTCAATGATGTACGAGTTCGCAGTTTTGTTCTGAATGGTGCGCCATCCTGCTGCCATGCAGGATGTGATCACGACCTTCCCATCGGATATTCGACAAGCGGGCATAGCCGCGGGACAGGCGCTGCGTTCGTGCGTGCCCTGAAGCGATCTAACAGCCCCCGCTACGCCGCCCGGCTCTGCGCTTGATCTCCGATCAGGCTCACCCGATTCCGCCCTGCAGCTTTGGCCTGATACAGCGCGAGGTCGGCTTCGGCGAACAGGTCGGCGATCCGCCGCTGGTGAGGGCGGCCGATCAGGGCGGCGCCGATCGAGGCGCTGACTTTGATGCGATGGCCGTTCCAGAACAGCGGGCGGCTCAACATCACGATGGTCCGCCGCAGCACGTCGGCAATCCGCGCGGCTTGGGTCGGCGTCCGAAGGATGATGGCGAATTCGTCGCCGCCGAGACGGCTGATCAGGCCGGCGCTGTTGAAGGCGCGGCGCAGGCGCTGGGCCACTTCGCACAGGCACGCGTCGCCGGCGAGATGGCCGAGCGTATCGTTGAGCTCCTTGAAGCCGTCGAGATCGATCAGCACCAGCGCTGAGGCGAAGCCATGATGCAGGCTGTCGCCCACCACCTCGCGATAGCGCGTCTGGAAACAGGCGCGATTGGCAAGGCCGGTGAGAGGATCGGTTTCGGCCTGCTGCCGCAGGCGCTCGATCGCGAGCCGGTCGGATGTGATGTCCTGTTTGCAGCCGAAGATCCGCACCGGGCGGCCGCTCTCGCGCAGCGCATTGATCGACAGCCGCATCCAGCGCATCTCGCCGCGCCATGTGCGGATCTCGGTCTCCAGCGTGACCGGACGTCCGCTCTGGATCACTTCGGCGCGGGCGAGCTCCATGTGGCGCCGGGATTCGTCGATATAGAGGTCGACGATGCTGGCGCGCCGCAGCGGGTTGCCGATCGGATAGCCGAACAGACCATAGACCGCGGAGGTCCAGTTCAGGCGCTCGGTTGCGAGGTCGCACTCCCAAGCGCCGATCCCAGCGGCGGTCAGGGCCTGATCATAGAGACGTGCGCGAGCCTCGTCCGACAAAACCGAGGCGACAGAGTCTTCCCTCATCGGCGATCCGGCAGCGATTCAAGACCTTATTTGGACACCTTAAGGACTAGGGCTGCCGCGTTAATGATTCCTATATTCATTTGCCGCACGTGCGCGGGCCGCTCGTCTCAACCGATCCCGATCCGCGGCTCGGCGATTTCGGAGATCCGGCTGATGTCCAGGATCGTCAGGCGGTGACGACCACTTTTGACGAGGCCTTGTTTCTGCCAGGCGCTGAGGGTGCGGCTGACGGTGAAGTAGGTCAGGCCCGCCATCGAGGCGAGGTCGATCCGGGTGACGGGGGATTCGATATGAATACCGGCGGACGTCCGCACGCCTGCCTGGGCAGACAGCCGCAGCAGCGAGGCGGCGATCCGCTGCGCGATGCATTTGCCGGTCATCTCGGTGGCGCGCTGCAGCATCTCGCGTGTCCGGTCGCCGGCAATGCAGACGACGTTGTCGGCGAGCGCCGGACTCTGCTGGGTCAACGCGATGAACGAGCTCGTCCGCCACGCCAGCACCGAGGTGGCTTTGATCGCGGTGGCGGTAGCTGGATATGAGCGCTGGCGAAACGCCGCCACGCAGCACAGATCGCCCGGTCGCATGATCCGCAGCGTGATCTGCTCGCCCTCGCTGTTGAGCTGGGTGACGCGGACCAGGCCGCTGAGGATCTGAAACAGATACTCCGGCACGTCACCCTGGTGAAACAGCGCCTGCCCGGCCGGGAATTGCCGCAGGCTCGACGCGTCCAACAGGCGCGACGTCTCCGCGGGCGGCAATTGCGAGAACAGCGCGCTGCGTGCGGCAGCGGCGCGTAGGACACCCTTTTCCATCATCAACCTTGCAACTCTGCGGCGTCTATCAGCGGGCGTTTCCTACGCGCCCTTCCTATCAGCGGCACTGGCCGCTGTGGTTTTGAAGGCCTCTAATCGGCACGTGAACAATTGTCACAGTCGCGAGCTTTTCTAGGGGGCCGCCGCGCCCGCGGCCGGCGTTGTTTGCTCGAAAGCAAAAAGCCGCGGCGATGCGCTCGCTATGGTCAGCGCTGATCGAGAAAGCCCGATTGCCATCGAGATCAGAACCGAAAGGTCGTGATCGCGGTCGCTGACGCGGGCCTGTGTGCCGGCTGTCGCGTCCCGCAAGGGCGCGATCTTTCATTCGCAAGGAGGGCGAGCCATCGCCGCGCCGCACGCCGACGAGGCGGGCGATGATCGAATGGACGGGATCGAAGAATGAGAGCGGATGCGCATCCGGACACACGCAGCCTGATCGGCAAGACGCTTGCGGCGGCACCATGCCGGCCGCTGCGAACCATCACGCTGGCGGCACTGCTGACCTCGAGCAGCCAGCTCTGCTTTGCGCAATCGGCAACGCCCGGCGCCACCATCACGCTCGACACCATCGTGGTCGAGCAGCCGCGCGAAGCCGTCCGCGCGCCGGCGCGGCCGCGCTCCGTGGTGCGTCGCGCCGCTCCTGCCGCGACACCGAGCGCGGCGCCGGCAGCTTCCGCCGTTCAGACGGTGGACCTGGTGCGCGAGCGCTTCAACGTGCTGGCCGGCGGCGTCGCCCTGGTGTCGCAGAAGGACATGTCGAACGCGGGCAACCCGACGCTCGCCAATACGCTGTCCGGCGTTCCCGGACTGATCATCCAGAACTTCCTCGGCGCCAACGACCAGCCGCGGATTCAAATGCGCGGCTCGGCGCAGCAGAACCCGGCCGAGCGCGGCGTGCTGGTGCTGTATAACGGCCTGCCGATCAACCGTGCCGACGGCTCCTACATCGTCGGCTTTGCCAATCCGCGGCAGGCCGAAGCGATCGAAGTGTATCGCGGCTACATGGCCAACCGGCTCGGCGCCACCGTGCTGAGCGGCGCGATCAATTTCATCTCGCCGACCGGATCGAGCCAACCCGGCGTGCAGATGTCGGTGAGCGGCGGCAGCTTCGGCCAAATCAACAGCAGCGCCCAGATCGGCACCAAGAAAGACAACGTCGACGCCTTCCTGCAGTTCGACACCACCCGACGCGACGGCTTCCGCGACTACAATTCGTCGGACCGCACCAGCCTTAATGCTAACGTCGGCATCGCGCTGTCGGAGAACGTCAAGACCCGGTTCTTCCTGGGCTACACCGATCTCGGATTCGACGTCGCAGGCCCGATCAACAAGGACGCGCTGTACGCTAATCCGCGGCAGACGGCGACCGGACCGACCGTGGTCAATGGCGTCGCGATCAACCCGGGGCCGAACGCGGTGCGCGACAAACCGCGGCGCGACGCCAGCCAGTTCATGATCGGCAACCGCACCACCGCGACATTCGATGCTCATCTGATCGATATCGCGCTCGGCTACACCTACACCGACGACACCTTCCGGTTTCCGATCTCTTCGGGGGTGCGCGCCACCAAGGGCGGCGACTTCACCGGCCTCGTCCGCTACGCCTACAACCCTGCGGACGCGCTGCTGCCGCTGTTCGAAACCACCGCGCAATACAGCGTCGGCTCGGCGGATCGCGACTACTATCTCAACCAGAGCGGCATGACCGGCGCACAGTTCGGCAGCAACCGGCTCGACGCACAGACGCTGTCACTGTTTGCCGGCGCCAACGTGCCGGTCTGGCAGCAATGGACGGTGTCGCCGGCGATCTCTTACGCCTATGCGACGCGCGACAATGACGACCGCTACACCGCAGCGACGCGGCCGACCATCGCATACAATCCCGCCAAGCCGACCGTGCTGCTGCCGAACGGCTCGGTGCCGACCCAGGACAACGGCTACGCGCGATCCTACTCGGGCTGGAATCCGAGCCTGGCGCTGTCGTATCGGCCCGACGCGACGCAGACCTTCTTCATCGCCGGCAGCCACAGCTTCGAGCCGCCGACCCATGACGATCTGATCGCCACCATCAATGGCACGCCGAATTCCAGCCCCGGACGACCGACACCGGCCAATCCCAAACTGGTCGCAGCGGCGTTCGCGACGCCGAACCTGTCGGCGCAGACCGCGGTGACGGTGGAAGGCGGCTGGCGCGGCCGCGCCGATCGATTCTCCTGGGACGTCGTCACCTACTACTCGTGGATCGACAACGAGCTGCTCAACCTGCGGGACGTCACCGGCGCCTCGATCGGCGCGATCAATGCCGACCGCACTACGCATTTCGGCATCGAACTCGGCGCCGGCGTGAAATTCACCGACAAGCTCTCCGGCCGGCTCGCCTACACCTATCAGGACTTCCGCTTCGTCAACGACCCGCTGCGCGGCAACAACAAGCTCGGCGGCGCGGTGCCGCATCTGATCTACGCGCAACTGCAGCTGCAGGCGACCGACGCCTGGATGGTGCAGGGCGCCGTGCGCTGGAGCCCGGCCGAGGTGCCGGTCGACAATATGAATACGCTCTATGCCGATCCCTACGCGGTCGTCGATCTGCGCAGCGAGTACCGGATCAACAAGACGTTCCGAGTGTTCGGCGAGATCACCAACCTGTTCAACAAGACCTATGCGGCGACTTCGCTGGTGGTGGATCAGGCGCGTCCCGATCAGGCTGCCTTCCTGCCTGGCGACGGCCGCGGCTTCTACGCCGGCATCAAGGCGTCGTTCTGATCAACCAGCAAGGATACGATATGACCAAACGCTTTCTTCTGGCGGCCATCGCGGCTGCCACGCTGGTCGCGCCGGCGATCGCCGCGGACTCAGTCAGCCTTTCGCACTTCCTGGAGCAATGGGACGGCAACAATGACGGCGTCGTCACGCTGACCGAGATCAAGCAGGGACGCGAGCATCGTTTCTACGCCTTCGATGCCAATGCCGACGGTTATCTCGATCGCGACGAATATGCGCGCTTCGACAAGGTGCGCGACGCCGGCATCGCGCGGTTCTCGCCTGAGGAGCAGGTCAAGATCCGGCAGATCGCCGACGGCCTGACGCTGCCGCGTAATGACACTGATGGCGACGGCCGGGTGTCGCGCGCCGAGTTCATCGACGGCAGCACCGCGTGGATGAAGGCGATCGACAAGGACGGCGACGGCCAGCTGACGTCCCGCGACTTTCCGGACTAACGCCTTTGCGATCGTCCGGGCGTGTTGCCTCGCAGGGACGATCGCCGCAACGGCTTAGGCCGGCTTGCGCGCCACGATGTAATGGGCGTGGCGATTGCCGCCAAAAGTGCGTGAGGCCTCGATCTCGAATCCGGCCTCCGCGATCGCGGCGCGAAGCCGCTGTGACGTCAGCGATTTGATCGGCGGCACCCAGCCGATCCGCTGCAGCACCGGGATCACGCCCCAGCGCAGCGCGGGGTTCATGTCGCCGATGCAATAGGTCTTGCTCAGCAGCAAACCGCCCGGCTTCAGCCGGTCGCGAATGGTCGACAGCGTGGTGCGGATGTCGTCGACCAGATGCAGGATCAAAAACGCGCAGACGGCGTCATAAGGCGGCTCGCCGGTGGACAGATCCGCATCGGCAACAGCGAAGCTAAGGTTTGGCGGCGCCGGCTTCGCGCTGGCGATCCGCACCATCTCCGGCGAGAGGTCGGTCGCTGTCCAATGCGCTACCCCTGACGCGAGCCGGATCGCGGTGCCGCCGGTGCCGCAGCCGATCTCCAGCACCCGATCCGACGGCGAAAGCCTCCCAGCCGCATCCGCCAGCATCGCCTCATAGGCGGCGACGTCCTTGATCGGCCGCGCGGCGTAGCGCTCGGCCATCCGATCCCAAAATCCGCGTTGGCTGGTCATGCTCGCTCGTCCCCGCGTCGCGATTGGCGACGGGCGCAAGATAGAGCCCGACACGCCCGATGGGCACTCGCCGAACGGATGGTGGTGACGAGTGGTCGCACCACGCTGGCGCGAGTCCAAATACCTCTTGTCGGCGCTGCTGCGTCGTGGAGCAGGACGCGTGCACAGCGCCACCAATAGGCACGAACTGCATTTTTCTTAGGCAAGCCTGTCAACCAACGATAAGCTGAACTTTGGCCAAGCGATAAGTTTGTGCAGCGGGCGACAAAAAAGGGCTGCGCACTTTCGCACGCAGCCCGTTTTGTGATCGCTATTGTTGGGCTTGGTTACTGCAGCCCGATCGTGGTCAGATCCTGAAACCAGTGCTGCGCCTGCACGAAGCTCTTCACCTTCGGCGACAGCGCGTGCGGATTGGTATCGTGCACCACCCACACCAGCGCGGCGTCGTCGACGATCAGCGAATGCGCCTGCGCCAGCAGTTCGTCCTGCTTGTTCGGCTCGAACGTGGTCTTGGCCTCGTCGATCAGCGCATCGACCTTCGGGTTCTTGTAGCCGCCCCAGTTGACGCCCACCGGCGCCACCTGCCCGGAGTGGAAGAACCGCACGATCGCATACAGCGGATCGGAGGTGACGTAGGCGATGTTGTTGGCGGTGATGCCGGCGTTGGAGTCGTCCGCCGCCCCCTTACGCCAAGCGGTGTACAGAACCTCGAGTTCGACCACCTTGAACTCGACGTCGATGCCGATTTCCTTGAAGCTCTGCTGCAGGAACTCGTTCATCGGCAGCGACAGCATCTGGCCGGTGCCGCCATTGGCGATGATGAAGGTGGTCTTCAGCGGCTTCTCCGGCGAATAGCCGGCTTCCTTCACCAGCTTCTTGGCTTCCGCCAGATCGTATTTGATCTTGAACGACGGGTTGCCGAACCACGGGCTCGACGGATCGACTTGACCGACAGCCGGCTTGGCGAGGCCGTTCATCAGCCCGACCACCGCCTCGCGATCGATCGCAAGATTGAGCGCCTTGCGCAGGCGAACATCCGTCCAGGGCGAGCCAGGCAACACGCTGAGGTGGTAGTTCCAAACGTGCGGTGTGACGTTGTCGACGATCTTCATGCCGGCAGCCTTGAGCTGCGGCACCGCGTCAGGCGCTGGCGTTTCGATCAGATCGACCTGGCCGGCCAGCAGTGCGTTGGTGCGGGTCAGCGCTTCCGGCATCGGGATCAGCACCAGCTTATCGGTCTTCGGCAGCCGCGACTTGTCCCAATACTCATCGTTCTTGGTGAGCTCGGCGAGCTCGCGCGGCACCAGCTTGGTGAGCTTGAAGGGACCGGTGCCGGACGGATTAGCGGCGAACTTGTCCCAGTCCTTGCCGACCTTCTCGTACTGGGCCGGACTGGACACCAGGAACCACAGCATCTGATAGGGAAAGAACGAGTCGACCGTCTTGGTGGTGATCTCGACGGTGGAATCGTCGATCTTGGCGTAGCTCTTCACCGACGGCAGCCGGGTCTTCACCTGCGCGCTCTGCCGCTTGTCGAATTGCGGCGCCTTGTCGTTGAGGACCTTGTCGAGATTCCAGATCACCGCATCGGCGTTGAAGTCGCTGCCGTCGTGAAACTTCACGCCCTTGCGCAGCGTGAAACGCCACTTGGTCTTGTCGGCGTCGTCGACCTTCCACTCGGTGGCGAGCCCCGGCACCAGCTTGCCGGGCCGATCGCCAACGTTCATCTCCCACGCCACCAGCGGATCGTAGATCGTGTAGCCGGTGAACTGATACGCGCCGGCGCCGCGATCCGGCTGCCCCGTGGTCAGCGGAATGTCGGCCATCGAGATCCCGTAACGCACCACTGTTTCCGCACGCGCCGCACCGATTGCGCTCGCCGCAGCAAACAACGCGCCCAGCACCCATGAACTCTTAAGTCGCATCGCAACTGATCTCCTGATGACGATGGGCGAACCACTTGCAACGGGCGCGCCACGACGGACCCGCAGTTTTGCATTGGGGGTCTGCGCGTCTCCGTCGAGGCCGGCGGCGTCGGACTGCCGCTTTGGCTGGCACATGCATTGCATTGACCAGCCTGCCAATTAGTCACTGCAAAGGGACTCTCGTCGAATGCGTAATTTTCGTCGTAACAACCGTCGCGCTGCGCTGCTCGTTCTGTCGATGGCAAGCGTCTTCATGGTGCCGTCGCTGGCGTCCGCCGAGTCCGTGCTGCGCATCGGCATGACGGCCGCGGACATTCCGCGCACGCTCGGTCAGCCCGATCAGGGCTTCGAAGGTAACCGCTTCACCGGGCTGACGATGTACGACGCCCTGACGATGTGGGACCTATCGTCGGCAACCAAAGCGAGCGTCGTCATTCCAGGTCTCGCCACCGAATGGAAGGTCGAAGACGCTGATCACACAAAGTGGATTTTCAAACTTCGCCCCGGCGTGAAGTTTCACGACGGCAGCGACTTCAACGCCGACGCCGTGGTGTGGAACGTCGATAAGGTGCTCAACAAAGAAGCACCGCAATACGACCCCAGCCAGATCGGCGTGACCGCATCGCGGATGCCGACGCTGGTCTCGGCCAAGAAGATCGATGACCTGACCGTCGAGCTGACGACCAAGGAGCCCGACAGCTTCCTCCCAATCAACCTCACCAACCTGTTCATGGCGAGCCCGACCAAGTGGCAGGCGCTGTACGACAAGGCCGAGGGCGCCGACGCCAAGGCGAAGTCGACCGCAGCCTGGGCCGCCTTCGCCAAGGACGCGTCGGGCACAGGCCCGTGGAAGATGGCGAAGTTCACCCCGCGCGAACGGCTGGAGCTCGCCAAGAACGACGGTTACTGGGACAAGAACCGCATCCCGCATGTCGACCGCATGGTGCTGCTGCCGATGCCGGAAGCCAATGCCCGGACTGCAGCACTCCTCTCCGGCCAGGTCGATTGGATCGAAGCACCGGCGCCGGATGCAGTGAAGGAAATCGAAGGCCGCGGCTTCAAGATCGAGAAGAACGAACAGCCGCACGTCTGGCCGTGGCAGTTCTCGCGGATCGAAGGCTCGCCGTGGAACGACATCCGTGTCCGCCGCGCCGCCAATCTGTGTATCGATCGTGAAGGCATGCGCGACGGCCTGCTGTCGGGCCTGATGGTGCCGGCCACCGGCACGTTCGAGCCCGGCCATCCCTGGCGCGGCAAGCCGCAGTTCCAGATCAAGTACGATCTGCCCGCGGCGCAGAAGCTGATGAAGGAAGCCGGCTACGGCCCGACCAAAAAGCTGACCGTCAAGGTGCAAACTTCGGCGTCCGGCTCGGGCCAAATGCTGCCGCTGCCGATGAACGAGTATCTGCAGCAGGCGCTGGCGGAGTGTTACTTCGACGTCAAGCTCGACGTGATCGAATGGAACACGCTGTTCACCAACTGGCGCCGCGGCGTCAAGGATCCGTCGGCGAACGGCTCGGATGCGATCAACGTCACCTACGCGGCGATGGACCCGTTCTTCGCGCTGGTGCGCTTCCTGCAGTCGTCGATGGCGCCGCCGGTGTCGAACAACTGGGGCTACATCAACAACCCGAAATTCGACGAGCTGGTGAAGAAGGCGCGCACCACGTTCACCGACAAGGAGCGTGACGAAGTCCTCGCCGAGCTCAACGCCGCCTCGATCGACGACGCCGCGTTCCTCTACGTCGCCCACGACGTCGGTCCGCGTGCACTGAGCCCGAAGATCAAGGGCTTCGTGCAGCCGAAGAGCTGGTTCGTCGACTTCTCCCCGGTGTCGATCGCGCCGTAGATCGACACTGCTGAACTCCACCCCGTCATTGCGAGGAGCGAAGCGACGAAGCAATCCAGCCCAGTGCACTGATCACTGGATTGCTTCGCTGCGCTCGCAATGACGGGGAAGACGCCTCGACCCGACTGACTGCATCCTCGTTCGAGTGAGAGTCCCGTGCTCGCCTATATCGCCCGCCGCATCGTCTATGTCGTTCCGATCGTCCTCAGCGTCGCGCTGGTGTGTTTCCTGCTGGTGCACATCACGCCCGGTGATCCGCTGGTCGCGGTGCTGCCGGCGGACGCGTCGCAGGAACTCGCGGCGCAGCTCCGCGCCGCCTACGGCTTCGACCGGCCGCTGCCGGTGCAGTTCGGGCTGTGGCTGTGGAAGGCAGTGCATGGCGATCTCGGCACCTCGATCGCCACCGGCCGTCCGGTGCTGGCGGAGGTGATGCGCGCGGTCAGCAACACGGTGATGCTGGCGATCGCGGCGGCGATCATCGGGTTCTCGTTCGGCCTGCTGTTCGGCCTGATCGCCGGTTACTTCCGCGATACCTGGATCGACAAGCTGGCCACCGGCATCGCCATCGCCGGCGTCTCGGTGCCGCATTACTGGCTGGGCATGGTGCTGGTGATCGTGTTCTCGGTGCAGCTCAATTGGCTGCCTGCGGTCGGCGCCGGTCCCGGCGGCTCCGGACAATGGGCGTGGGACTGGGCGCACCTGCGCTATCTCATCCTGCCGGCGATCACCACCTCCGTCATTCCGATGGGCATCGTCACCCGCACGGTGCGGGCGCTGACCGGCGATATCCTGTCGCAGGATTTCGTCGAGGCGCTGCGCGCCAAGGGCCTGCGCGAAACCGGCGTGTTCGGCCACGTCATCAAGAACGCGGCGCCGACCGCACTCGCCGTAATGGGCCTGCAGCTGGGCTACATGCTCGGTGGCTCGATCCTGGTCGAGACGGTGTTCTCCTGGCCGGGCTCCGGCCTGTTGCTCAACTCCGCGATCTTCCAGCGCGACCTGCCGCTGCTGCAGGGCACGATCCTGGTGCTGGCGCTGTTCTTCGTGCTGCTCAATCTCTCGGTCGACATCGCGCAGGCGCTGATCGATCCACGGATCAAGCGGGCCTGATGTCATGGGAGCACCGACGATGAGTTTGACCGCTTCCGACGCCGCACCGCAGACCGCCCCCGCCGGCAAAGCCCGCGGCTATTGGGCCAATGTCGGCCGCCGCCTGATCCGCGACAAGATCGCGCTGGCCTGCGGCATCGTCCTGCTGCTGATCGTGCTCGCCGCGGTGCTGGCGCCGTGGCTACATCTGGCCGATCCGTATCAGGGCTCGATGATCCGGCGGCTGAAGCCGATCGGCACTGCCAACTATCCGCTCGGCACCGACGAGCTCGGCCGCGACATGCTGGCCCGGCTGGTCTATGGCGGCCGGCTATCGCTGTTCATCGGCGTGCTGCCGGTGATTTTCGCGTTCCTGATCGGCACCTCGCTGGGCCTCGTTGCCGGCTATGTCGGCGGCAAGGTCAACACCGCAATCATGCGCACCATCGACGTGTTCTACGCCTTCCCGTCGGTGCTGCTGGCGATCGCGATCTCCGGTGCGCTCGGCGCCGGCATCACCAACTCGATCGTATCGCTGACCGTGGTGTTCGTGCCGCAGATCACCCGCGTCGCCGAGAGCGTCACCACCAGCGTCCGCAACATGGACTTCGTCGAAGCCGCACGCGCCTCCGGCGCCGGCGCCTTCACCATCATGCGGGTGCACATGCTCGGCAACGTGCTCGGGCCGATCTTCGTCTACGCCACCGGCCTGATCTCGGTGTCGATGATCCTCGCCGCCGGCCTGTCGTTCCTCGGCCTCGGCACCAAGCCGCCGGAACCGGAATGGGGCCTGATGCTGAACACGCTGCGCACCGCGATCTACGTCAATCCCTGGGTGGCGGCGCTGCCCGGCGTGATGATCTTCGCGGTGTCGATCTGCTTCAACCTCCTGAGCGACTCGATGCGCAGCGCCATGGACATCAGGAACTGACGCGATGAGCAAAGCTGTCTCCGCAATCGCAGAGGTCGAAAAATTCGAGCCGATCGAAGACATCGGCGGCGCCGCCCAGCCGCTGTTGCAGGTCAATGGTCTCACCAAGCACTTCCCGGTGCGCGGCACCGGACTGTTCGGCGGCGCCAAAACGGTGCGGGCGGTCGACGACGTCACCTTCTCGATCGCCAAGGGCGAGACGCTGGGCATCGTCGGCGAGTCCGGCTGCGGCAAGTCGACCACCGCCCGGCTGCTGATGCACCTGATGCCGGTGACGGCCGGCGAGATCATCTTCGACGCCCGGCAGGTCGGGCGCGAACTCAGCCTGCGCGAGCTGCGCCGCGGCATGCAGATGGTGTTTCAGGACAGCTATGCGTCGCTCAATCCGCGGCTCACGATCGAGGAATCGATTGCGTTCGGCCCGAAGGTCCACGGCATGAGCGATGCCAGCGCCCGTGCGCTGGCGCGCGAACTGCTCGGCAAGGTCGGCCTTCGGCCCGAGAACTTCGCGCATCGCTATCCGCACGAAGTGTCTGGCGGCCAGCGCCAGCGCGTCAACATCGCGCGCGCACTCGCACTGTCGCCACGGCTGGTGATCCTCGACGAGTCGGTCTCCGCACTCGACAAGTCGGTCGAGGCGCAGGTCCTGAACCTGCTCGCCGACCTGAAGCGCGAATTCGGCCTGACCTATCTGTTCATCAGCCACGATCTCAATGTGGTGCGCTACATCTCCGACCGCGTGCTGGTGATGTATCTCGGCGAAGTCGTCGAACTCGGCCCGGTCGATGAAGTGTGGGACGCGCCCGCGCATCCGTACACGCGGGCGCTGCTCGCGGCGATGCCGTCGTCCGATCCCGACCGTCGCACCGAGGTTCCGCCGATCACCGGCGATCCGCCCAACCCGATCGATCCGCCGGCCGGCTGTCGTTTTCATCCGCGCTGTCCGTTCGCCGAGGCGCTATGCTCGCAGGCCAAGCCGAAGCTGTCGTCGATCGGCGACAGCGGTCATCAGGCCGCGTGCTTCATGTCGATCCCCGGCTCGGGACACAGCCGCGCCCCATAAGGAGAAATCAGCAATGATCAAACCCAACCCCGCCACGATCAAAACAATGGCGGCGATCGCAGGGCTTCCGGTCGACGACGCGGTGGCGGCACGGATCGCCAATTCGATCGGCCCGGCATTCGACGGCTTCACCCCGGTCGCCGGTACGCTGCCGTTCGATCTCGAACCGTCCACCTACGTCGTGGCGCAAAACGAGGGCGCGCGATGAGCCTGAGCGATCCGGCGCTGCTGACGCTGACCGAAGTTGCAGAGGCGATCGCCACGAAGAAACTGTCGTCGCGTGACGTCACACAGGCCTGTCTCGACCGTATCGCGCGGGCGCAGCCGAAGCTCAACGCCTTCATGGCGATCGAGCCTGAGCGCGCGCTCGCTGCAGCGGATGCGGCGGACGCCGCGCTGGCCAAGGGCGAGCGCAAAGGCCCGCTGCACGGCGTGCCGCTGGCGCACAAGGACATGTACTACGAGACCGGCTTCGTCGTGACCTGCGGCTCCAAGATCCGCCGCGACTTCGTCGCCACCACCACCTCGACCGCGCTGCAGCGGCTTAAGGATGCCGGCCAGGTTCGGCTCGGCAGCCTGCAGATGTCGGAGTTCGCCTACGGCCCGACCGGCCACAATGCGCATTATGGCGCGGTGCGTAATCCGTGGGGCCTCGACCACATCACCGGCGGCTCATCGTCGGGCTCCGGCTCGGCGGTCGCCGCGCGATTGACGTTTGCGGCGCTCGGCTCCGACACCGGCGGTTCGATCCGGATGCCGGCGCATTTCTGCGGCGTCACCGGGCTGAAGACCACCGTCGGGCTGGTCAGCCGCGCCGGCGCGATGCCGCTGTCGCATTCGCTCGACACCGTCGGACCGCTGGCTCGCACCGCCGAAGATTGCGCCCTGCTCACCGGGCTGATGGCCGGCGCTGATCCTGCTGATCCGACCGCGTCGCATCGTCCGGTGCCAGACTATCTGGCCGCCGCCAAACAACCGCTGCAAGGTCTCAGCATCGGCATTCCGAAATCGTTCTATGTCGACGATCTGGACCCCGAGGTCGCACGCGTGCTCGACGACACCAAAGCAGCGCTGGTGCGCGAAAGCGTGCGTGTCATCGAAGTCGAACTGCCGGATCAGCGCCAGCTCAGTGCCGCCGCACAGCTCGTGCTCGCGGTCGAAGCTGCCGGCTTCCATGGCCAGTGGATGCACGAGCGGCCGCAGGACTACGGCCCGCAGGTGCTGATGCGGCTGCAGAACGCGCTGGCGATTCCGGCCGTCACTTATCTCGAAGCGATGCGCTGGCGCGGCGTCGCGCTCGCGGAGTTCGCCGCGGCGGTGGCCGGCGTCGATGCGGTGCTGGCGCCGGTGTCGCCGGTGCCGGCCCCGACGATCGCAGAGAGCGACGTCGGCAACAGCCTGAACGCCGAAGCCGTGATCCAGCGGCTGACCCGTTTCACCCGGCCGATCAACTATCTCGGCCTGCCGTCGCTGGCGCTGCCCTGCGGCTTCTCCAAGGCCGGCCTGCCGATCGGCCTGCAACTGATCGGCCGCCCGTTCGACGAAGCGACGCTGCTGCGGATCGGCGCAGGCTGGCAGCGCGCCACCGACTTCCATCGGCAATGCCCGGAGCTGTAGATGAGCAACCTGGTCGAAATCCGCGATCTCAACGTCCGCTTCACCGGCGAGCGGACCGTGTACGCCATCAACGATCTCAACCTCTCGCTCGGCCAGGGTGAGGTGCTGGGCCTGCTCGGCGAGTCCGGCTCGGGCAAGAGCGTCACGCTGCGCGCCTTGATGCGGCTGCTGCCGAAGAAGCGCACCGCGATCACCGGCAGCATCCGGGTCGCCGGCCAGGACGTGCTGGCGCTCGATGACGAAGCGTTGTCGACCTTTCGTGGCCAGACCGTATCGATGATCTTCCAGGAGCCGGCGCTGGCGCTCGATCCGGTCTACACGGTCGGCCAGCAGATCGCCGAGTCGGTGATGCGCCACGAAGGCAAGAGCAAGCGCGAGGCGATGGCCCGCGCGCTTGAGATGCTCGAGGTAGTTCGCATCCCGTCGGCGAAGCGGCGGCTCGACGCCTATCCGCACGAGATGAGCGGCGGCATGCGGCAGCGCGCCATGATCGCGCTGGCGCTAGCCTGCAAGCCGAAGATCCTGCTCGCCGACGAGCCGACCACAGCGCTCGACGCGACCGTGCAGATTCAGATCCTGCTGCTGCTACGCGAATTGCAGCGCGAGTTCGGCATGTCGGTGATCTTCGTCACCCACGATATCGGCGTGGCGATCGAAATCTGCGACCGCGTCGCCGTGATGTATGCCGGCCAGACGATCGAGCAGGGTTCGTTGCGCGATATCGTACGCGAGCCGCAGCATCCTTACGCGCAGGGCCTGCTCGCCTCGACGGTGCATGGCGCCAAACGCGGCGCGCGGCTGGAAACCATTCCGGGGGCACCGCCATCGCTTGATACCAAGCCGCAGGCTTGCTCGTTCGCGCCGCGCTGCGCGCATGCTCAACCGCGCTGTTCGGCTGGGCTGCCGCCTGAAGTGGCCCTCGGGCCGGGCCGGATGGCGCGATGCGTCTTGGCCGAGCCGGCCGCAATGGTCGGCTGAGGAGACAGCGCTGGCGATCGCGCGCGGTGTAGGCGCGCATCTGGGCATCCGGATGCGGCTGCCGAACAGAATCCTTCGGGATTTAGTGCTCAAGATTGCACGACAGCGGCCGATTTGTCGTTCCGCAACTTTCCTTAGAATATATGCCGTATTGAGACGACGGCCCAACAGATCGTTGGTACTAACTCAGAATGGGGAAAAGGAGCTCAGCCACCAGATCGTCAGACAACCTGCTGCAGCTACAATGGTCTTTACTGTGCGCGGCCCCTCGGCTTCTAGTGCAAGCAACCCGAAGATCCGCAAAGTCAGCTTTTCGCGCTGGCGTCCAGTATTTTCAACTCCCACCGGCGCCTCCCGTTGTTGAGCCTTTACGAGGCTCGCTGCTGCTCGGCCCTGGACCGGGCTTTCGATTCTCGGGGTGGTACTGAAGTTCAGAAGAACCTGCCATTACGTCTGGTAGCAGGCGGATTGCTCTGTCTATCGCATCAGAGCGGTTCACCTTGAGCAGCCGACATGCCTCGTCGAGACGGGCGAGGGTATCTACAGAAAGTCTGACTGAAATGATTTGCTTCGAGGACATGGCCCCACAATAGGGGGAAAATCTAAATACTTCCTTAATTTCGTAATACGCGGCACCCTGGCGGACAAATCTCAAATTTCGTCCCAGACATAAGCAGCTGCGCCGATGGCACCTTCCTGCGCGCAGGTCCGACGTAAAAATACCGCATCAGATTGATCCGGAACTGAATCTTCAGAAGGCACCGCCCACAAATGCTGCGTATCCCCCGGCTGGTCCCTGCTCTTGCATACCGCCAGGGCAAGTTTTTTCAGGCCCCCGCCAGCAGGGCTCTTTTCTTTGCTGGTTGCGTCCTCGACGTTTTCCAGCGGCTCCGCCTCTTGATCGGCCTTCATTGTTTAGGCTCCGGCGGGAGATCTGCGACAGGCTTTCCTCGGTGCCATAGCAACGCGAGGCGAATTACAAATGAGGTGGCGGGCGACCGCTAACTGGTGTTCATTGCGCGCGGGGTCTGGCCGCCGAATCCGGCCGTGGACATCCCCGTCCAATGGAACTCTGCGCCAGAATGAACCGACAATCCCGGCCTCTTTCGATCGCGCATCGTGACCACCACTTCGCGGCGATCGTCCAGCATTCGTTCGATGCCATCGTCTCCAAGGACGTCGATGGAACCGTGCAGAGCTGGAACCCGGCGGCCGAGCGCATCTTCGGCTGGACCGCCGCCGAAATGATCGGGCGATCGATCCGCGTCCTGATCCCGGCGGATCGTCAGCACGAAGAAGACGATATCCTGCGGCGGATACGTGCCGGCGAGATGGTGCCGAAGTTCGAGACCGAACGGCTGCACAAAAGCGGCCAACGAATCCATGTCGCGGTGACGGTGTCGCCGCTACGCGACACTGATGGCCGCATCGTCGGCGCCTCGAAGATCGCCCACGACATCACCGAGACCATGGAGATCCGCCATCGGCTGATCGCCAGCGAGCATCAGTTCCGCACCCTTGCCAATTCGATTCCGCAGCTCGCCTGGATCGCCGGCAGCGACGGCACCGTGTTCTGGTACAACGACCGCTGGTTCGACTACACCGGCACCACGCTCGAGCAGATGCAGGGCGACGGTTGGACTACTGTGCATCATCCCGATCACATCGAACGTGTCAGCAGCCGGCTGCAGCATAGCTGGGACACCGGTGAAGAGTGGGAGGACACGTTCCCGCTGCGCGGCAAAGACGGTGAGTATCGCTGGTTCCTGTCGCGGGCGATGCCGCTGCGCGACCACACCGGCCAGGTGTGGCGCTGGTTCGGCACCAACACCGACATCACGGTACAGCGCCAGCACGAACAGCAGATCCAGATGCTGATGGGCGAGATCAATCACCGTGCCAAGAACATGCTCGCAGTGGTGCAGGCGATGGTGATGCGCACTGCGGACCGGAGCTTCGCCGAAAGCCTCGGCGCGCGGCTGCAGGCACTCAGCCGCAACCAGGACCTCCTAATCAAGCGCAACTGGTCGGGAACGCCGATCGCTGAACTGATCGAATCGCAGCTCGCCGCGGTGAACGACCTGATCAACACCCGGGTGTCGATCGAGGGCGAGCGCGAGTTGCTGCTGTCGCCGGTCGCCTCCGAAACGATCGGGCTGGCGATCCACGAGCTGACCACCAATGCGACCAAGTATGGCGCGCTCTCGAATGCGGACGGCAGCGTGCGGATTGCTTGCGACATCCGTGATACGGCCGAAGGCCGCAAGCTCGACCTGATTTGGCATGAGCAAGGCGGCCCGCCGGTCGGCGAGCCGAACCGTGCAGGCTTCGGCACTGTGATGATCGACCGCAACCCCCGCGCCGCGCTTGGCGCCGAGGTCGAGATCAGCTACCCCGAATCCGGCCTGCGGTGGCGTCTCACCGCTCCGCTCGACCGGCTCGTCGCGGTGCCGTAGCCCGCATCAGATATGCGCCGCGAGATCGGCGAGATCTTCGATCAGCACGTCGGTCTGCGCCAGCATGGTCTCGACCTGCCCCACGGCTTCGCTGACCGACAGGCCCGCGGTGTCGAGCACCAGTTCGCTGGCGGTCGGCGGCTGATAGTCGTTGCCGATGCCGGTGAAGTTCGGCAATCCGCCGGCACGTGCCTTGGCGTAGTGCCCCTTCGGATCGCGCTGTTCGCAGACGTCAGCCGAGGTCGCGACATAGATCTCGCGGAAGCGATCACCGGCGATGCGCCGTGCCGCGGCGCGGTCGGCGAGCGCCGGCGATACTGCCGCAACGATCGCCACGTGGCCATTGGCGGCGAGATGGGCGGCGAGCTCGGCGAGGCGACGGATATTCTCCGCCCGGTCCGCCGGCGAGAAGCCGAGGTCGCTGTTGAGCCCGGCACGCAGCGTGTCGCCGTCGAGCAGGATCGGCGAGCCGCCGCGATCGAACAGCCGACGCTCGAGCGCCCGCGCGATCGTGGTCTTGCCGGAGCCCGGCAGCCCGGTGAACCACAACACCGCGCCGTTGTGGCGATAGCGCGCGGCGCGTTCGCCCGGCAGCAGCGCGGACTCCACCGGGACGATATCGGCGGTCGCGGCGCGCTGGCCGCTATCGACGCTGAGCACCAGACCACCGCCCGCGATCCGGCCGTTGATTTCGATCACCAGCCGCCCGGTGCGCGGATTGCTATCGGCCGGATCGGCCGCGACCGGCTGAGACAGCGACAGATCGATTTCGCCGACATGATTGCGTTTGATCTCGGATGCGGCCTCGCTGGCGAGATCGCCGGGATCGACCGCCTTCTCGATCGCCACGACGTTCGCGCGGGTCTCGCGGGTGCCGAGCCGCACCAGCACCGAGGCGCCGGCGGTGAGCGGCTGATCGTGCAGCCAGAAAATCCGCGCACGCAGCCGGCGGGTGTCGCGCGGAGCATTGCCGGCATGACCGATCACGTCGCCGCGTTCGACGAACAGCTCACGGTCGAGCGTAATGCCGACCGAACGGCCGGCGCCGAACGCGCCGGCAAGCGGCGTCACCGGCCAACCTTCGACGGTCTTGATCTTGGCAATCTTGCCGGCCGGCATGATGACGATGTCGTCGCCCGCCCGCAGATGCCCGGACTCGATACGGCCGGCGACGATGCGGCGATCGTCGAACTTGTAGATCGCCTGCACGGCGAGCCGCAGCGGCAGCGCATCGAGCGGCTGCGCCGGCGTCAGCTTGTCGATCGCCTCGACCACGGTCGGGCCGTCGTACCAGGCGATATTGTCGGTGCGCGCCGCCACGCCGTCACCTTCGCGCGCCGAGATCGGTATCACGGCGGTCGGCGTGACGCCGAGCGAGGTCAGATGCGCGGTGATCTCGTTGCTGATGTCACCGAACCGCGCGGCCGAGAACTCGACCCGGTCCATCTTGTTGACCACCACGGCGACCTGCTTGATGCCGAGCAGTTGTAGCAGATAACCGTGACGCCGCGTCTGATCGCGCACGCCTTCGAGCGCGTCGATGATCAGCACCGCGCCATCGGCCTGCGAGGCGCCGGTGATCATGTTGCGCAGGAATTCGGCGTGGCCGGGCGCGTCGATCAGCACCACGTCGCGCGACGGCGTGCGGAAACGGATCTGAGTGGTGTCGATGGTGATGCCCTGGTCGCGCTCGGTCTGCAGCGCATCGAGCAGGAACGACCACTCGAACGGCATGCCGCGGCGGGCACTGACCGCCTTCAGCATCTCGAGCTTGCCTTCGGGCAGCGAACCGGTTTCGTGCAGCAGGCGGCCGACCAGCGTCGACTTGCCGTGGTCGACGTGGCCGACGATGACGATGCGCACCAGCGGACGAACGGCGTCGGCGGCGAGCGAGGCGGGCGGAACGGCGATGGTCATGGCGTCACTCACGGGTGCGGATCACAGATAGCCGGCGACACGAAGCCGCTCGAACGCATCCTCGGTTTCGTGGTCGAGCGCACGGCCGGCGCGCTCCGGCACCTTGGTGGTCTCGAGTTCGAGCAGGATCTCGTCGATCGAGGCGGCGTTAGACTCCACCGGGGAGGTGATGTCCTGATCGCCGAGCGAGCGGTAGCGCTTGCCGTTTTGCGACAGATACAGCGGGATGATCGGGATCCCTTCGCGCTTGGTGTAGGCCCAGATGTCGGCCTCGGTCCAATGCAGGATCGGGTGGATGCGCAGATGCGCGCCGGGCGGCGGCGAGGCGTTGAACTGATCCCAGAATTCCGGCGGCTGGTCACGGACATCCCACCCGCCCTCGGTGCCGCGCGGCGAGAACACCCGCTCCTTGGCGCGAGTGGCTTCTTCGTCGCGGCGGATGCCGGCGATCAGTCCGTCGAAGCCGTATTTGGCGAGCGCGAGCTTGAGGCCTTCGGTCTTGCGCGCAGCGGAGCGTGCAGCCGGCGGCAGCGTCGGATCGACACTGTCGATCGGTGGGCATGGATCGACACGCAGATCGAGATCCCATTGCTTCGCGTAGGTATCGCGGAACGCGTACATCTCGGGAAATTTCTTGCCGGTATCGACGTGGAGCGCCGGGAACGGGACGCGGCCGAAGAACGCTTTCCGTGCCAGCCAGATCATCACGTTGGAGTCTTTGCCGAGCGACCACAGCAGCGCCAGCTTCTTCAGCCGCGCGAACGCCTCGCGCAGGATGTAGATGCTCTGCGCCTCCAGCGCGTCGAGGTGATCCATCGCACGGAGCTGATCAGCAAGCGGCGGCTCAGGCACTAAACTCCGCTCAGGGACCGAAACCAGGGCGGCGGTTTCTCGCGCAGCGAGCGTCATGACAAGCTCCCGAATTGGCGGTCCGGATCAGCGCCGGGCCGGTCGTGGCTACGGGTTCGAAACGCCGTCCGAAGCAGCAGGAGAACGGGCATCTCTGGAACGCGTAAAACGGAGATGGAATTTCTCTTTCGAATGCCATCAGCAGAAAGAATAATTTTCTATCGATGGCGCTTGTAAGATACATAGATAGAAAATATTTCTAGTCAATCCTCCTTCGTGGTCGGGCGAGATGCTGAGCACAATGGCGGAGTGATGGACCGTGATGATCAGGACGTTGTGACCTCAGGACGTGGTGACCGATGACCGAGCTGGCGCAATCTCTCCCCCTCTCCACTCCCGCCTCCACGGGCGTGGAGGCGCGCGCGCGGGCGCTCGATGCCGCGCTGCGGACCGCCTCGCCGGCCGAAGTCATCGCCGCAGCGCTCCGCGAAATCGGCCGCGATAAGCTGGCGCTGGTGTCGTCATTCGGCACCGAGTCCGCCGCGCTGTTGAAAGTGTTGGCGGACGTCGATCCGGCGATCCCTGTGGTGTTTCTCGACACCGGCTGGCTGTTCGAAGAAACCCTCGCCTATCGCGATACGCTCACCGACGTACTCGGCCTGCGCGACGTACGCTCGATCAAGCCGCTCGAGGCCGATCTCGATCGCGACGATGCGGCGCGCGAGTTATGGTTTTCCGATCCGGACAAATGCTGTCTGATCCGCAAAGTCGAACCGCTGAAGCGGGCGCTGGCGCCGTTCGACGGCTGGATCAACGGCCGCAAGCGATTTCAGGGCGGCGTGCGCGCCGACATTCCGGTCGTCGAAGCCGACGGCAAGCGGCTGAAGTTCAATCCGTTCGCCAATGTCACGCCAACCGACATCGCGGCGATCTACGCCACCGCCAAGCTGCCGCAGCATCCGCTACTTGCCTCGGGGTTTCTCTCCGTCGGCTGCATGCCGTGTACCAGCCGCGCTGAAGCCGGTGAGGATCCGCGCGCCGGTCGCTGGCGCGGACGCGGCAAGACGGAATGCGGCATTCACACGATCAAGACTTCATAGGACATTGCTGTTGCAACTAAGCGAACATTGAAATGCCGTTTCGTTGACTTGGCCCGCTTTGTTCGTGACTTTCGCCCCTCCGCGCCGACGACACCGACGTCGTCAAGCACAATGGAGATCATCGATGCTTCGCCGTTTCCTTCCCATCTTCGCCGGCCTGTTGGTGGCGACCGCCGCGAACGCGGCCGACGTATCGCTGCTGAACGTGTCGTACGATCCGACGCGCGAGCTATATGCCGATTTCAACAAATCGTTCGCCGCCGCGTACCAAAAGGAATCCGGCAACAACGTCACGATCAAGCAGTCGCATGGCGGCTCGGGCGCGCAGGCGCGCTCGGTGATCGACGGCCTGCAGGCGGACGTCGTCACGCTGGCGCTCGCCTACGACATCGATGCAATCGCCAACAAGGGTTTGCTGGCGAAGGACTGGCAGAAGCGCCTGCCGCAAAACTCCTCGCCCTACACCTCGACCATCGTGTTCCTGGTGCGCAAGGGCAATCCGAAGGGCATCAAGGACTGGGACGATTTGCTCAAGTCCGGCGTCAGCGTGATCACGCCGAACCCGAAAACCTCGGGCGGTGCGCGCTGGAACTACCTGGCGGCCTGGGGCTACGCGCTGAAGAAGGCCGGCTCGCCGGAGGCGGCGCGTGACTTCGTCGCCAAGCTCTACAAGCAGGTTCCGGTGCTCGACACCGGCGCGCGCGGCTCCACCGTCACCTTCGTCGAGCGTGGCGTCGGCGACGTACTGCTGGCCTGGGAGAACGAAGCCTATCTCGCCGTGAAGGAATTCGGCGCCGATAAATTCGAGATCGTGGCGCCGTCGGTGTCGATCCTCGCCGAGCCGCCGGTCGCGGTCGTCGATACCGTCGTCGACAAAAAGGGCACCCGCGCGACCGCCGAAGCCTATCTGAAGTACCTGTACTCCAAGGACGGTCAGGAAATCGCCGCACGGAACTTCTACCGTCCGCGCGATCCGGAGGTTGCCAAGAAGCACGAAGGCGCGTTCGCCAAGGTCGATCTGTTCACGATCGACGATGTGTTCGGCGGCTGGACCAAGGCGCAGACCGAGCACTTCGCCGACGGCGGTGTGTTCGATAAGATCTACAAGAACTGAGCGACGCGAGCGTCGCAGCGCGACCGCTCATTGGGGGTGACATGCTTCACGGCAACGGCAGCGCGCTCCCTCTCCCCGCTCGCGGGGAGAGGGGTGGGGTGATGGGTCGCTTCAGCGAGTGTGAGCCTGCGTGCGCGATCTTCAGTGCTTCCGCCCGCCATTGCGAGCCGAACGCGAAGCAATCCAGCTCTGTGCACGACGCTGGATTGCTTAGTCGCTTCGCTCCTCGCAATGACGCCGATGTTGCGTTGGTGCATGTCGATCTACATGGAAGCTTCGCACAGGTGACGCCATGACTGCTGTTGCGCAACGGCGATCGCTGCCTGGGTTTGGGCTCACCATGGGACTGACGATCACCTGGCTATCGCTGATGATCCTGATCCCGTTGGCGGGGCTGTTCGTCAAAACTGCCGAGCTAAGCTTCGCCGACTTTTGGTCGACGGTGACAGCGCCGCGCACCCTGCACGCGCTGAAGATCTCGTTCGGCCTGGCGTTCGCCGCAGCCTGCGTCAATCTGGTCGCCGGGCTGCTGATCGTCTGGGCGCTGGTGCGCTACCGTTTCCCGGGCCGCCGGATTTTCGACGCGATCGTCGACATTCCGTTTGCCCTGCCGACCGCGGTGGCCGGTATCGCGCTGACCACGCTGTTCGCGCAGAAGGGCTGGCTCGGCGCGCCGCTGGCTGCGCTCGGCATCAAGGTGGCGTTCACGCCGCTCGGCATTTTCCTGGCGATGATCTTCATCGGCATTCCGTTCGTCGTGCGCACCGTGCAGCCGGTGCTGCTTGATCTCGACACCGAACTCGAAGAGGCGGCCGAATGCCTCGGCGCTTCGCGATGGCAGACGATCTGGCGCGTCATTCTTCCCTCACTGACGCCGGCGTTGCTCACGGGCTTCGCCCTCGCCTTCGCTCGCGCGGTCGGCGAATACGGCTCGGTGATCTTCATCGCCGGCAACCTGCCCAACGTTTCGGAGATCGCTCCCTTGCTGATCGTGATCCGGCTGTCGGAATTCCGTTATGCCGACGCTACCGCGATCGCGGTGGTGATGCTGATCTTCTCGTTCCTGATCATCTTCGTTCTTAACCGGATCCAGCACTGGGCGCAGTCCCGGTCGCTGGCCACGGCGTGACGCCATGACGATGATTGCCACCAGTCAAGTCAGGCGTGCAGCGATCGCATCTGCAGACGCCGCAGCGCCAGCCGCCGCCGGACGCCGGTCCGCCCACACCGAGCCGGCTTGGGTGCGGCTGCTGATCATCGGCTTCGCCCTCACCTTCCTCACCGTGTTCGTGGTGCTGCCGCTGATCCTGGTGTTTTCCGAGGCCCTGGCGAAAGGCGTCGCATTTTATCTGTCGGCGCTGGCCGACGAGGAGGCGCTGGCGGCGATCAAACTGACGCTGATTGCGGCCGGCATTTCGGTCGGTCTTAATCTGGTGTTCGGTGTCATCGCCGCTTGGGCGATCGCGAAGTTCGACTTTCCCGGCAAGACTTTCCTGATCACGCTGATCGATCTGCCGTTCTCGGTCTCGCCCGTGATCTCCGGCCTCGTCTTTGTGCTGCTGTTCGGCGCGCAAGGCTGGTTCGGACCATGGCTGATGGCGCATGGCGTTCAGATCCTGTTCGCGGTGCCGGCGATCGTGCTGGCGACGACCTTCGTCACCTTCCCGTTCGTGGCGCGCGAACTGATCCCGCTGATGCAGGAGCAGGGCCAGCAGGAAGAAGAAGCCGCGATCTCGCTCGGCGCCAGCGGCTGGACCACCTTCTGGCGCGTCACCCTGCCGAACATCAAATGGGGCCTGCTGTACGGCGTGCTGCTGTGTAACGCCCGCGCCATGGGCGAGTTCGGCGCTGTGTCGGTGGTCTCCGGCCATATCCGCGGCGAGACCAACACCATGCCGCTGCTGGTCGAAATTCTCTACAACGAGTACCAGATGGTGGCCGCATTCGCGATCGCCTCGCTGCTGGCGCTGCTCGCGCTGGTGACGCTGATCGTCAAGACCGTGCTGGAAGGCCGCATCGAAGAGGGGCTGCATCCCGATGACCATTGAAGTCCGCAACATCGTCAAGGAATTCGGCAGCTTCCGCGCACTCGACAATGTCGACCTGCGGGTCGAGACCGGCGAGCTGATGGCGCTGCTCGGTCCCTCCGGCTCCGGCAAGACCACGCTGCTCCGGATCATTGCCGGCCTCGAGTGGCCGGACTCCGGTGTGGTGACGATCGACGGCGAAGACGCGCTGGCCCACGGCGCGGCCGAGCGCCACGTCGGCTTCGTATTCCAGCACTACGCGCTGTTCCGGCACATGAACGTGTTCGAGAACGTCGCGTTCGGCCTGCGCGTCCAGCCGCGCAAGATCCGCAAGAGCGAGGCGGAGATCAAGAAGCGGGTCGGCGATCTGCTCGATCTGGTGCAGCTCGGCTGGCTCGCCGACCGCTATCCGAACCAATTATCCGGCGGTCAGCGCCAGCGTATCGCGCTTGCCCGCGCTCTGGCGATCGAGCCCCGCATCCTGCTGCTCGACGAGCCGTTCGGCGCGCTCGATGCCAAGGTGCGCAAAGAACTGCGCGCCTGGCTGCGCAATCTGCACGAGGAGATTCACGTCACCTCGATCTTCGTGACCCACGACCAGGAAGAGGCGCTCGAAGTCGCCAACCGCGTCGTGGTGATGGACAAAGGCCGGATCGAACAGATCGGCTCGCCAGGTGATGTTTATGAGCGCCCGGCATCAGCCTTCGTGCACGGCTTCATCGGGGAGTCGATCGTGCTGCCGGTCGAGGTGCGTGACGGGCGGGTCCGGCTCGGCGACCGCGACCTCGATCTCACCGCCCAGGACACCGCCGCGGGCCCGTCCAAGCTGTTCGTCCGCCGCCACGACGTGACGGTCGGCCCGAGCGGCAGCGGCGTGTTCGAAGGTGCGGTGAAAGCCGTACGTGCGTTCGGCCCGATGCAGCGCGCCGATATCGTGCTGAGCGACCTCGGTGGCGATACGCTGATCGAGATCGACGCCCCGCGCGATCACTCCCTCAAGGTCGGCGACCGGATCGGCCTGCAGCCCCAGCGTTACCGCATCTTCGCCGACCGTTAGGCCTTGCTCGTCCGGTTTCGCAACGCAGCTCGCTCACCGGCGGGCCGCTAGAGGTCGGCTCGTCCGATTAGGCCGAGACCGCGCGAGCATTTACCAATCTACCGATCCCGCGATTGCGCAACGGTTCGACGAACTTGCGGCCAAGCTCCTTTCCTCCACGGCACCTGATTACAGAGAAGCACCCAGCTCCACCACTGAGCACCTTGCGGCAGGTCGAAATCACCATTTTCTCGCTAATGATAATCAATTGACTGCCCCAAACTCGGGACTGGTCACGACAGTAAGTAATATGTTGCCGCAGCGATTAGTCGATGAAGAGCACTTCATATCCGCGCAGCGCTCAATCCCTGCGACAGAACGCCACAACCTAGACCACCGCGGAGCACCATGCTCCGCACCAGCGCTGCATTGCGCACAGTGCATTTTGATTAGTTACAATCATGAGTTAGTCGCGACAGCGACGACTACTCAACCACCGCACTCCAGCTCACTCGCTGCATATGCTAACAGATGTGAGTAATTGATCTCGATCAAATACGCGTTTTAGTACGGCATGTGAATTTTGATGACAGATTGTGACTAATTACTTCCCGGACAACTCCGGCAAGCGTCGTGATGCAGGCTGAACCTGCACCAACGGACTTTTTCAAACTGAAATGATCTTCGCTCGACGTCGCCCGCGACACGTGGACGGCGATCGATGGTGGCTGACAAAAATCATTGTGCTTTGAGCACTTGCGGGGGACGCAATGGGGGGCTCTCGGGGGGCGGCGGCTGCGCGCGACCAAAATCGGCGCGGCCGCCGGAGCTGGATCTCGTCGCTGTTCGTATCGATTGCACTGGCCTGGGGGACCTGGCCAGCCGGCGCCGAGCCGGCGATGGTCGAGCACACCGCCTTGCCGCATGACGGCCAAATCGGCGCGGTCGATCCGTCGGTCAATGCACTGGTCGACTACGTGCGCGGCCTGCAGAGCGCCGGCAAGACCGAACCGAACTTCACGCCGGTGCCAGCCCACGGCCTCGCGCTCGGTAACGGACATCGCGGCGGGCATGGGGGCATGTCGGGCCACCGCGCCTCTGCGCATGGTTCACCACACGGCGGTTCTGCAGCCGGTCCGCGCTTCGACACCCGGTTTGCCGGGCACGGTTCGAGCGAGGCCTTACTGGCGCTTCCCCAGATCGACGGAGGCCCGCAGCTCGAGCAGACCCTGCGGTTTGCGGCTTCGCTGCGCTTCGCCACACTCAGCGAAAAGCGCATCCTGCGCTCTCACGCGACCCGCCATACGCTCGCTGCGCGGCTCGCCCGCGAGCCTGACTACGTGGCGGAGATGCCGGAGCCGGTCCGGGATGCCGCCACGGTGACCACCTGGGTCGCGCTGGAAAACTTCGACGACACGATCGAACAGCCGAAGCAGTTCGGCTTCATCGAGATCCTCGCCGCCAAGGCGGATGATTCCCGGCCGGTCCTGATGGTGGCGACGCGCGAGCCGAAGGCTGCGGCCGCCGGGCGTGCCCCAATGGTGGCGCCCGCACCGGGCGATCCCGATGGCCGTTACTTCGTCGGCTCCAAGCCGTGCGAGACCTGCCACGCCGGCCTGTTCGACGAGTTTCAGCAGACCGTGATGGGCCGCAACATCAAGTCCGGCAAGGTCACGCCGCAGGGCAAGATGGAGTGCGAGACCTGCCACGGCCCCGGCTCGGCGCACGTCAATGGCGGCGGCGGCCGCGAGAAGGGCGGCATCCGCTCGTTCCGGCCGACCGACAGCCGCGGCTTCGATGTCGCCGAGGCCAACAGCGTCTGCCTGAGCTGCCACGAGAAGGGTGACCAGACCTATTGGCAGGGATCGCAGCACGAGACCCGCGGCCTCGCCTGCGTCAACTGCCACACCGTGATGCGCAAGGTGTCGCCGCGCAATCAGCTCAAGACCGTGCAGGTGATGGATACTTGCTTCCAGTGCCACAAGGATCGCAAAGCGCAGGTGCAGCGCAGCTCGCACATGCCGATCCGCGAAACCAAAATCACCTGCGTCAATTGCCACAACCCGCACGGCAGCGCGACCGAGAAGCTGTTGCGCGAGGCGACCGTCAACGACACCTGCTACACCTGCCACGCCGACAAGCGCGGACCGTTCCTGTTCGAACATCCGCCGGTCCGCGAGAACTGCCTGAACTGCCACGAACCGCACGGCTCCAACCACGAGTCGCTGCTGATCGTCGCGCGTCAGCGGCTGTGCCAGCAGTGCCATACCAACCCGCACAACCAGCCAGGTCTGCCGACGTCGGCGCGCTGGGCAGTCGGGAACGCCTGCCAGAATTGTCACAACAACATCCACGGCTCCAACGCGCCGTCCGGATCGCGCTGGCACCGATAGCTCGGGGCCAGGGACAGCGACGGCTGCGGCCGCCGTCGCTCGCCACACCAACAAGCCGCCAAGGGTGATGGAACGACTCGCGCGAAGGGGGGCCTTTGAAATGGCGTTTAGGCAATTCCTGCTGACGTCCGCCGCAATCTCCGTGGTGACCGCAATGCCGTTGAGCGCGACCGCCGAAACGGCGGCCAAGGAGGAGCCGGCGCGCTCGATCCCCGATTTCGACGCGGCCCATGGCGGCTGGTCATATTCGGGCGAATTCGAAGCCGGCTGGCGCTCGTTCATCCAGCGCCCGCCGAAATCGGCGACGCCCTGGGTATCGCCAACCAATCCGGCCGGCGGCGGCGATCGCAACAACCGTTCGAAGTTCGAAGAGTACGGCCGGGTCGCGCCGGGACTCTACGCCGAATATCTGCGGATGACGCTGCAGACCAAGGACGGCACCTACTGGAACGAGCTCCGCGCCGACAACATCGGCAACAACAACCAACGCTACGTCTTCGACTTCTCGAAAGCCGGCGAGCACTACCTCACCCTGGGTTGGGACGAGATCCCGCATCTCTACAACACCAGCGCGCTGAGCATCTGGAACGGCGTCGGCACCACCACGCTGACCACGCCGGTCACCATCCCCGGCAACAGCCTGTCGATCGTGGCACCCGCGACTACTACCACGGCCGCGCAGCGCGCCGCGGTCACCAATGCGCTGGCCGGCAAGACCAATCTGATCGACGTCGGCATCGATCGCCGCAAAGGCAGCGCAGCCTATCGCTGGACCCCTGATCCGAACTGGGACGTCAAAGCCAGCTACTCGCACGAGACCCGCGAAGGCACGCAGATCGCGGGCTTTCCGATCGGCGGCCTCGCCGCCACCGGGCTGCAGCAGATGCAGGCGCCGCGGCCGATCGACGACACCACCCAGATCGGCAAGCTCAGCGGCCAGTACTTCGGTCCGACGCCGTGGGGCGGTCACTACAACGTCCAGGTCGGCGGCGGCTTCTCGCTCTACGACAACAGCTTCAATTCGTTCACGGTGCAGAATCCGTTCTTCGACCCCGCCAATCCGCGGGTGTTCTCGCCGGCGGCGCGGATCAGCCTGATGCCGAGCAATCAGGCCTACAACACCGGGGTCACCACCGGCATCGATCTGCCGTTCAAGACGCGCTGGAACAGCACGTTCCAATATACCACGATGCGGCAGAACGAAGCCTTCCTGCCGTTCACCGTCAATCCCAACATCACAACCTTCCTGCTGCCGGCCTCGAGCCTCAACGGCGAGGTCAACACGGCACTCTACAACACCACGGCCACCACCCAGTGGACGCCGGAATTCCGCACCACCACACGCTATCGCTACTACGACAACGACAACCAGACGCCGGAACTGCTGATGCCGAATTACGTGGTCGAGGATTCGTCCGCCACCGGCATCGCCGCCGGCATCCCGCGGCGGTCGCTGTCGATGTCCTATACCAAGCAGAATGCCAGCGGCGAAGTACAGTGGCGACCGGCCAAATGGGTCACGCTTGGCAGCAGCTTTGGCTGGGAGCAATGGGATCGCTCCCGCCGCGACGCCAACGTCACCAACGAGTTCATCGGCAAGCTGACTGCGGACTTCAAGGTCCACGACATCGCGACGCTGCGCACCAGCGGCCAGTACTCCGAACGCCGCTACGACAATTACGACGGCCTGGCGATGGCGCGCGACACCTATTACAGCGCCACTGCCAACAACGGCACCAACTTGCTGATGCGCAAGTTCGACATGGCGAACCGCAACCAGACCAAGGCCAACGCCTTCCTCGACATCTCCGGCCCGGCCGGCAGCGTGTTTCGGGACTTCGTGATTTCGCCGACCGCCGGCCTCCGGTTTGAGGACTACCCAGACGATCCGCTGTTCTTCGGCCTGAAAAAGAGCAACACCTGGAACGCCGGCATCGACGTCACCTACAGTTTCACGCCAGGCTCCTCGATCCAGGCATCATATCTCTACGAAACCTATGATCGCTTCCAGGTCGGCAGCGGCACCCTGACCAACTCCGCCACCGGCCTGCCCAACGCCACGCCGATCAATGCGTTCGGGAGCAACACGCTCGAGAAGGTGCAGACCATCCTGATCGCCAGCACGCTGGAGCTGATTCCCGGCGTGCTCGATTTCAAGCTCGGTTATGCGATCTCGTTCTCGCACGAGGATTGGGACTACGGCCCTTATAACGGCTACGCGATGCTGGCGAATGTCGGCGGCAGCGTATATCGGCCGTTCCCGACGGTTTCGACCAACTATCAGCGGCTCGATGCATCGCTGAAGCACACCATCGACCCGTCGATCGTGGCGAAGCTGGGCTGGACCGGGGAGGTCTACGTCAAGGCGCGCTACATCTGGGAGCGCAACAGCGTCGATAATTGGCAGCAGGACCTGATGTCGCCCTATCTGTACCTGGTCGACACCACGCTGGCGCGGATGATCGACATGGGCGCCACCAATCCGAACTACGACGCGCAGTACTTCCAGGTCTCGCTCAACGCCAAATGGTGAGCGGTAGCGCCGCGATGTGGCGCCGCCTTGCGACAGGATCGGCTCGCATGCGAACGCGGCGAGCTTGCAGCCGGCGGCAAAGACGTGGCCGCCGGCCGATACCAACCAACGTCAACAACAATGGGAGGACGACAGACGATGAACGACAAACGCAATGACCAGCCGCCGCTGTCGCGGCGCAAGCTGCTGAAGGCCGGCGTCGGAGCCGCGGGCGTAGCCGCGATGCTGGGCGCCGGCGTGGCTGCGGCGAATGCCCAGGTCACCAAGAAGGCCTCGCACAAGGACGCCGGCTATCAGGAGTCGCCGAACGGCGCGAAGCGCTGCGGCACCTGTCGCCAGTTCCGGCCGCCGAGCTCGTGCATCACGGTCGAAAGCCCGATCAGCGAGAACGGCTGGTGCCGCCTCTACGCTGGCAAGGCGTAACGCGCCGCCAATCACGTGATCTGCTGCGCAACGACGAGCGGCGCAGCGGTCGCAAGCTCCGGGTCCGATACAGTCGGAGCTGGAGCTTGCGTCATTCCGGGCGCCCTCCCGATCAGCAACGCCCTCGCCGGCGCATGATCGATGAACTGCGCCCGCTTCGGCGGAGTGCGATCACGCGTCGGCGGTCTCGCGGATCAGGATGCGCTCGCGCAGCGTCGGCTTATGCACCTTGCCGGTGGCGTTGCGCGGCAATGCTTCGACGAAACTGACGCGCTGCGGACATTTGAACCGCGCCAGCCGCTCGCGGCAATGCGCCAGCAGTTTCGCCTCGCTCAGCTCTTGGCCGGGTTTGAGCGCGACCACCGCGACGCCAGTTTCGCCCCATTGTGGATCGGGCGCGCCGATCACTGCCGCTTCGGCAATCTCCGGCAGCTGGTACAGCACATCCTCGACCTCGGCCGGATACACGTTCTCGCCACCCGAGATGTACATGTCCTTGGTGCGGTCGACGATGTAGTAGAAGCCTTCGTCGTCGACCCGCGCGGCATCGCCGGTGTGCAGCCAGCCGTCGGTGAACGAGGTGCGGTTGGCGTCCGGCCTGTTCCAGTAGCCGGGGGTGATATTCGGGCCCTTCACCCAGAGTTCGCCCATCTCGCCCGGCTTCACCGGCTCGCCATCGGGACCGACGATCTTCAGATCGGCGTGCAGCACCGGCTTGCCGGCCGAGCCGGCCTTGCGCGCGGCATCGTCGGCATCGAGCATCAGCACCGCCGGGCTGGTTTCGGTCATGCCGTAGCCCTGGACCAGGGCACAGCCACGCTCCTGCCAGATCTTCAATAGCGGCACCGGCATCGGTGCGCCGCCGACGCCGGCGATCTGCAGCCGCGACAAGTCGGTCGCAGCGAACGCCGGATGCTGGCACATGAACTGATAGATCGAGGGCACGCCGAAGAAATGCGTCAGCCCAACCGACGGATCTCCGATGATCGACAGTGCCGCGCCCGGATCGAACGCGCGCATCAGCAGCGTGGTGCCGCCAGCGTGCAGCACCGGATTGGTGTAGCAATTCAGCCCGCCGGTGTGGAACAGCGGCAGCACGCAGAGAAACACCGTGCGCTGCGAAATGAACGCCGGGATGCCGAGATTGACCGCGTTGATGAAGGTCATGCCATGGGTGATCATGGCGCCCTTCGGCTTTCCGGTGGTGCCGGAGGTGTACATGATGGTCGAGACGTCATCGAGCGTCACCGGCTCGGCGGCGCCGAGACGCGGCGAACTCGCCAGCGCGGCCTCATAGGCCTGACCGAACGCCAGCAGATGCGGCACGCCGCACGCAGCCTTCAACTCCGCCGCCATCGGCGCCAGCTCGTCGTCATGCGCCAGCACCCGCGGCGCGGCATCGCCGACGATATAGGACAGTTCGTGCACCGTGAGGCGGACGTTGAGCGGCACGAAGATCGCGCCGAGCCGGAAGCAGGCAAACTGCACCTCCAGCGTCTCGACCGCATTCAGCGCCAGCACCGCGACGCGATCGCCGCGGCCGACGCCGAGCGTTGCGAGATGCGCCGCCAGCCGGTCGACCCGCTCGTCCATTGCCCGGTAGCTGATGTTGCGGCTGGTGGCGAGATCGACCACCGCGATCCGCTCCGGGCGGACCTCGGCGTGATGGGCGATCCAGTCGAAGTAAGCGAAGCTCATCGGTTTTCTCCCTCGGAAGGTCGGCGGCTCTTGATGGCCGTCTCGACGAGGGAAGTGAAAGCGCGGGCCGGCGGGAAGTCAATCGCCGCATCTTGTGCGCCGCAACTAACTATCGCGAAATTGAGCCGGCCATGCAGCCGGTCGGCGCAAGACAGGCCGGCGCCGTCCAGCGGCTACTGATAAGCCGCCACGATGTCCGAGACCGCGCGTTCGAGCTGCTTGGCCGTCGCGCATTGCCGGACCACGTTGCAGAACGGCGCGTAGCGGAACATTTCCGAATCGCCCCAGCCCCAGCCCATCCGACCTTCGGGATTGAGCCAGACCACGCGCTTGGCGCGCTCCGAGATGGTGCGCAGAATGTCGGTGCGCGGATCGAGATTGTTGCTGCGGGCGTCGCCAAGCACGATCACCGTGGTCTTCGGCGTCACGGCGCGCAGCCAGCGCTTTTCGAAATCCGCCAGCGAGGCGCCGTAATCGGACGAGCCGAACCCGACCTTGGACATGATCTCGCGCATCGCCGCTTCCGGCTCCTGCTTGTCGAGGATATCGCTGACCTCGATCAGGTGGCCGGAGAACGCGAACGAGCGGACGTCGTCGACCACCTCGTGCAGGCTATGGATCAGCAGCAGGAAAAAATCCGACACCTGCGCCACCGAGCCGGAGACGTCGCACAGCGCCACGATCTGCGGCCGGTCGCGATGCCGGCGCTTCCAAGCGGTGAGGAACGGAATGTTGCCCCAGGCGGCGTTGCGGCGGATGGTGCGGCGGACGTCGAGATGGCCGCGGCGCTGCCGCTTGCGCGGCTTGCTATAGCGCTCGCGCAGCCGCCGCGCGATGGCGCGGATCAGCTCCTTCATCTGCTCGACCTGGCGCCGCTCCAGCCGCATCATCGGCGCGTTGCGCAGCACCTCGTGGCGCAGGTTTTCGGCCTCCTCGCGGCCGTAAAGCAGCAGCGCCTGCGCCACCATTTCGCGGACGCTGTCGCGCAGACCGTCGAGCGCCGCGGCGAGCCGTTCCGCCTGCGCCGGATCATCGGCCTTGAGTCGGTCGAGATCGTCGCGCAACCGGCTAACGCCGAGCGCTTCCATCATCCGGCTCTGAAACAGGCCGCGCTGGGTGAAGAACCGGATGTTGGCCAGCGATGCTTCGTTCGCCGCACCGGCAAGCGCGGCCGCAACCGCGCTGCGGTCCTGCGCGAGCAACATCTGCGCCAGCTCGCCGAGTTCCGGCGGCGCCGAGCCTTCGCCGCCGCCCTGCCCCGGCGCGCTGTTGCCGCTCGGCTGCGAGGGTGATGTCGCGTTGTCTGCCTGCTGATCGGCGTCGTCGGCCGCATCCGTGTTGGTCTTCGGCTCAGGCCGGCTGAAGAACAGATCGAAGCATTGCGCCAGCGCCTGCTTCTCGTCCTGGGTCTTGGCCAGCGTCACCAGCAGGGTGTCGCGCAACAGGCCGCGATCGGCGAAGCCGACCTCCGACACCGCCCGCATCGCGTCGATACTCTCGGCCGGCGACACGCGCACGCCAGCGCCGCGCGCCGCCCGGAAGAAGCGGTGCAGCTCCTCGCGCATCAGCCGAACACGCCCTCGCGCCCGGCCTTGGCGACGAATCCGGAGACCTGCGGCAGCGCGGTTTCAATATCGGCTTCGTATTTCAACAGCACGTTGAGCGTGTCCTTGACCACCTGATGGTCGAGCTCGCTCGCCTGCAGCAGCACCAGCACCCGTGCCCAGTCGATCGTTTCGCTGACCGACGGCAGCTTCTTCAGATCGAGCGCACGGATCTGGTTGATGAAGCCGACCATCTGCTTGCGCAGCGTCTCGCCGGCGCCGGGCACGCGGCTTTCGACGATGCGCTCCTCCAGCTTCTGTTCGGGGAAGCCGATGTGCAGATGCAGGCAGCGCCGCTTCAGCGCATCCGACAGGTCGCGCTCACCGTTCGAGGTCAGCAGCACCAGCGGCTTCACCGTGGCGCTGATGGTACCAAGCTCGGGGATCGTCACCTGGTAATCGGACAGGATTTCGAGCAGCAGCGACTCGAACTCGGCGTCGGACTTGTCGATCTCGTCGACCAGCAGCACGCAGCCCTGCGGCTGCTCCAGCGCCTTGAGCAGAGGTCGCGGCTCGACGAATTCCTTGGAGAAAAATACGTCGCCGAAATCGTGCAGCCGGCCGAGCGCATCGGTCAGTGTCTGCGCGCCGCCGAGCACTTCGCCGAGCTTGTCCTTGAGGATCTGGGTGTAGAGCAGCTGCTTGGCGTATTTCCACTCATACAGGGCCTTGGCCTCGTCCAGTCCCTCGTAGCACTGCATCCGGATCATCTGCAGGCCGCGCCAGCTCGCCAATGCTTTGGCCAGTTCGGTCTTGCCGACGCCTGCAGGGCCTTCGACTAGGATCGGCTTCTCGATCTTTTCGGCCAGATACACCGCGGTGGCGATCTGGCGGCTGGCGATATAGCCGACCGATGCCAAACCTGCGGTGACGGCCTCGATGGATTGCATCGGCAGATTCGCAGTCATAGCTATTGATTGCTCCAGAGAGATTGGCCGAGGGCGATCTGACGCTGCTTGCGCGGCTCGCGCGCCACATTAGCCAGCACGTCGAACGCCGCCAGCGATCGGGTGAGTTGATCGTCGATCCGATCCGGCGGCAACAGCGCGCGCAACTCTTCGACGAGCATACGCGCCAGGCTGCGGACGCCGATCACGCGCGCGCCATTGGGCGGCTCTCCGCTGTCCACCGCCTCCACCGCGGCGGCGCTTCCCGCTTGTGCCAGCGACAACAGTCCAGCGAGGCGGCCGAGCGTCAGGGCGTTCTCTTCGCTGTTCGCGATCCGCGCCGCGACCGTGTGCAGCAGCCAATCGAGGAAGCCGACAGTGGTCGCGGTGGCGACCGTATCTTCGAGATCGCGGAACGGCAGCGCCATCGCCGGATAGGCATCCGGCATCGTGCCGATCCGCGCCGAGGCCGGCACGACGCAGTTCTCAAAGCTCAGTTCGCAATGCGACGCCGGCTTCAGCACGTCGAGCGACGGCATCGGGGTCAGCGTCAGCCCCGCGGTGCCGCGCGGCAGCAGAAACAGGCCGTAGCGCTTGCGGCCCTGCTCGACGCCGGTGATCGCCAGCACCAGAAACAGATCGGCGACCGGACCGTTGGTGATCCACGCCTTGCGGCCGTTGATGACGTAGCCGTCGGCCCGCTGTTCGGCGGTCGTCTGGAGATGCTTCGGATGCGCACCGGCGCCGGGCTCCGAGATCGCCACCGCGGCCCAGCCGCGCCCCGAAGCGATCCGCGACACCAGTTCGCCGCGCTGCACAGCGTCAGCGAAGCCGGCGATAAAGAACCGCGCGATCAGTTGGCGGCCGGCGAACGCCGTGGCGAGACCGAGTTCGCCGGTCGACGCCGCAATCGCCCGTTCGGCCTGCGCGATCGCCCCGTAGCTGTCGAGCACCGCGTCGCCGCCGGGAAGGCCGATCTCGAACAGACCGGCCTTGGCCATCGGTATGAACGGATCGGTGCCGGATCGATCTGCGGCTAGCGCCCGCCAACGCGCGATGCGTGCGGCGACCGCCGCTGTTGCCGCCTCTGTCGTCCCGAGGGTCGCGCCTGACGCGCCCGGTGTTCGAAGCTCACTCATGGCTCCGTGTGTAGAACAAGCCCGCGGCGGCGGCGAGTGTTTGTTGTATTCCGGCAAATGGAATGCGCGCGCGGCGAAGCCGACTCCGTCGCGCGCCATCAATGTCGCCGAATAGCAAGCTTAGTTACACCGCGTGAACCTTCGGCTCGCGCTCCCAGAATCGCAGTTGCGAGCAAAGCTCCAGGAAACGCTCGGCGTCCTTCGGTCCGCCGAGACTCATCACGCCGCCGTCGGGTTCGACACCGGCCTTCTCGAGCAGTGGCGCGGCATCCTTGGTGACCGCAATAAACTTGGCGTGGGCGAAGGCGTCGGCAACGAAGTCGCGCGCGGTCGCTTCCTGTTGCAGTTGAAGGGCGCCGTCCGGCGAGAGCAGTACCGCGACCGCATCGTATAGCACCGACGGCCCACCATTGACCTTCTGCTTCGCCGGCCGCTGCTTACCATCGGACGCGGTGAAGCCGCCGACCTTCGGGGCGATCAGTTCGACCATCGCGCCTTGCTGCGTGGCGGCGGCCTCCAGCGCCGCCAACAGCTTGGCGTCGGCGCCGTCGCTGACCAGAATGCCGAGCTTGCGGCCCTTGAAGCTGCCCGGCGCATTCTTGACGATGCTAAGCGCCGGCGACGGCGGCAAATCCGTGATCGGCTTGCGGGCTGGCTCGGCAGCCGCCGGCAGCTTGATGCCGAGGCCGTCGGCGACCATCTGGGCGAGGGTCTTGTCGACATTGACGAGATGCGACACCACGCGGGCGCGGATCGCCGGCGTCTCGACCTTGCTGAGTTCGAACACGAACGCGTCCTTGATATGCGTCTGCTCGATCTCGCTCTGGCTGACGTAGAACTGCCGCGCCTGGCTGTAGTGATCGGCGAACAGTTCGCCGCGGGCGCGGCGCCGCTCGCCGGTTTCCTCGGCCGGAAAGCTGCGGAAACCCGTCGGCGTCTCGCGCGGGCCGGTCCCCCAGCTGTTCGGCTCGTAGTTGACGCGGCCACGCGGGTTGTTGAACGCCATGTGGCCGTCCTGCGTGAAGCTGTGGAACGGGCACTTCGGCGCGTTGATCGGCAGGTCGGTGAAATTGGTGGTGCCGAGCCGCTTCAGTTGGGTGTCGAGATAGGAGAAGTTGCGGCCCTGCAGCAGCGGATCGTTGGTGAAGTCGACGCCCGGCACGATGTTGGCAGTGTGGAACGCAACCTGCTCGGTCTCGGCGAAGAAATTATCGACGGTGCGATCGAGCACCAGCCGGCCGACGCGGCGGATCGGCACACGCTCTTCCGGAATGATCTTGGTGGCGTCGAGAATGTCGAACTCGAATTCGTCCGCGAAGGCGTCGTCGAACAGCTGCAGGCCAAGCTCCCATTCCGGATAGTCGCCGGCCTGGATCGCATCCCACAGATCGCGGCGGTGGAAGTCGGGGTCTGCGCCGTTGATCTTCACCGCCTCGTTCCACACTACCGACTGCATACCGAGCTTCGGCTTCCAGTGAAACTTGACGTAGGTCGATTTGCCCTCGGCATTGATCAGCCGGAAGGTGTGGACACCGAACCCTTCCATGAACCGAAATGAGCGCGGGATCGTCCGGTCGGACATGATCCACAGCGCCATGTTGATGGATTCCGGCATCAACGAGATGAAGTCCCAAAAATTATCGTGCGCGGTCTGCGCCTGCGGGAAGCCGCGGTCCGGCTCCTGCTTGGCAGCGTGCACCAGATCGGGAAACTTGATCGCGTCCTGGATGAAGAACACCGGGATGTTATTGCCGACGATGTCCCAGTTGCCTTCGCGCGTGTAGAGCTTGACGGCGAAGCCGCGGACGTCACGCGCCAGATCCGACGAGCCCTTGTTGCCGGCGACAGTGGAGAACCGCACGAAAGCCGGCGTGCGTTCGCCGGCGCGCTGGAAGATGTCGGCAGCGGTGATGTCCGACAGCGACTCATAGGTCTCGAAGAAGCCGTGGGCGCCGAAACCTCGCGCATGCACGACGCGCTCGGGGATACGCTCGTGGTCGAAGTGGAAGATCTTCTCGCGGAACAGAAAGTCTTCCATCAACGTCGGCCCGCGCCGGCCGATCTTCAGGCTGTTCTGATTGTCGCTGATCGGAATGCCCTGCCGGCTGGTGAGCGCCGGCATATCGCCGCTGGCAACCTGATGGGTCTCGCCGCCAGGCCCGCGATGGATCGAAGCGTCGGCCAGCTTGGCGGATTTCAGTTCGGGATGCTTGTCGGCCATGGAACCTCGCACGGGATGCAGTGAACGGCAGCGCGACGGCACTCGTCCGCGATGATGGCCATCGCGGCGCATGTCGATCCAATCGGTGCGCGAGAGGCGTCCGCCGGCGTGTCTACGGCGAGGATGCGGTTTGGTTCCTGGACCTGGCCGAAGATCGGTCAGGTCGATCTAACCATCCGTCTCTCCACGTCATGCCCGGGCTCGTCCCGGGCATCCACGCCTTGAGGCGTTCGTGGCAACAAAAGGCGTGGATGGCCGGGACAAGCCCGGCCATGACGGATGTGGGACGCTTACCGACGAATGAAGCGATGGTGTCTGCTCGGCAATGGCGCAGCGCTGCTAATTCAGATGCGCCAGATAATGCGCCAGCGCGTAGATCTCTTCTTCGCTGAGCTGATAGGCGACGTCGGCCATCGCCGCCATCGCGCCGCCGGAGCGCTGGCCGGATTTGAATTCGTTCAGCGCCTTGATCAGATATTCTTCGCGCTGACCGGCGAGCCGAGCAGTCGCCTTGATGCCGGCGAAGCTGTCGGTGTGGCAGGATGCGCAGCGCCGCCCCACAGCGGCCTCGGCGCCCTTGCGAGATAGCTCTGGCTTTTCATCCGGCTTCAGATTTTTCATCGGCGGCAATGAAGCGAAATACGCACCGAGATTGCGGATGTCCTCATTGCTGAGATCCTCGACCACCGAGCGCATATTGGCGTTTTCGCGGGTGCCGGCGCGGAAGAACACCAGCTGCCATTGAATGTAGAGATCGGGCTGTCCGGCCAGCGACGGGGTGTACTCCATCTTGGAGATGCCGTTCTCGCCGTGGCAGATGGTGCACACACCAGCCTTGGCCTTGCCGGCCTCGATGTCGCCGGCGACCAGAGGGGAGGCAAGCAAACCAAAACAGAACGACAGCGACAGCGCAGCAAGCAGGCGAGTCATGCAAGGGGCCTCTGTTGGCTCAGAGCTTGTGGTTGGAGTTCGTCATTCCGGGATTCGTCGCGGTCGGCGCAGCCGGCCGGGGCGAAGGCCCCCAATCCATAACCACTGCGATCGCGGTGAAGCACGAAGGCGGTGGTCGGGCCTCACAAACGGCACGGGGACCATGGATTCCGGGTTCGCCGCTGCGCGGCGCCCCGGAATGACACGTGGGGAGAGCGCGCTCAGCTCGAACTCATTTGCTGTAGCTGATGCGATAGATCGCGCCGGCCCAGTCGTCGGCCACCAGGATCGAACCATCCTTGGCCAGCAAGATATCGGCCGGACGGCCGAGATAGCCCTGATCGCCTTCGATCCAGCCGTCGGCAAACACCTCCTGCTTGGCGTTCTTGCCGTCAGCATCGGCCGTCACCTTGACGATCCGGCCACCCTGATATTTGTGCCGATTCCATGAGCCGTGTTCGGCGATCAGAATCGCGTTCTTGTAGTCGGCCGGAAACTGGTCGCCGGTGTAGAACTTCATGCCGAGCGGCGCGACGTGGGCGCCGAGATTGAGGACCGGCGGGGTGAACTCCGAGCACTGATGCCCCATCGCGAATTTCGGATCCGGCATGTCGCCCTGATGGCAATACGGATAGCCGAAATGCTCGCCGAGCTTGGCGATCATGTTGAGCTTGTCGCTCGGCATGTCGTCGCTGATCCAGTCGCGCGCATTTTCGGTGAACCAGTATTTTCCTGTGCGCGGATCGACGTCGCCGCCGACCGAGTTGCGCACGCCGAGCGCGACGATCTCGGCGTTGCCGGTCTTGGGATCAACCCGGCGGATTTGCGACACCGAGGTCGGCGGGATGCCAATGTTGAAGGGCGGACCGAACGGCACGTAGAACCAACCGTCCTTGTCGGCGGCGAGATACTTCCAGCCGTGCGCCACGTAGGATGGCATGTCGTCATAGACGACCTTGCCGGAGCCGAGATTGTCCAGGTTGGCTTCGGCGTTGTCGTAGCGGATCAGCTTGTCGATATCGATGACGTACAAAGCGCCGCCCTGATAGGCGAGGCCGGTCGGCATCTTCAGACCTTTGAGGATGGTCTTGACCTGCTTCTTGCCGTCCTTGTCGGTGATCGCGTAGACGTTGCCGAGTCCGAACGAGCCGACGAACAGCGTGCCGTTGTCGCCCCACGCCATCTGCCGCGCGGCAAGCACGCCCGAGGCATAGACCTCGATCTTGAAACCCGGCGGCAGTTTGATCTTCTTCATCATCGCCGCGAGTTCGGCGTCGGACGAACCGGTCGGCGGACCGGCCGGCGGCGCGAGCCCCTTCTGCGCTTCGGTCTCGTCACCGAGGAACCAATCGGGCGGCGGGTTGGTCCAGAATTCCTTGCTGCCGGATTCGTACTTCTTCAGCCCCTGGGCGCCAGCCTGCGATATCGCAGCGGCCGCCAATGCAATGGCGCAGGCAACCGCGGATCGTGTGAAGACCGATGTCATCGCGTTCACTCCCTCGGCGGCCATTCCGGCCGCTTTGATTCTTATTAGTTGGAACGGTTCGCGTCGGATCGTCGCCGGCGGAGGACGCCGGTGGCGAGACGCTATCACATCCGTTTCGGGAGAGAAGAACGATTGCGAGTGAATCGCGATGAACATTCGCTGCGCCGCAATCGATGCAGTGCAATGAAGCGCGTAGCTGAAATCAAACGATCGAATCAAAAGCGGGACGGCGGCGAACCGCCGTCCCGCGGCTTTGGCCAGGATCAGAAGATCTTCATCGCGTTCTGCAGCGTGATCCAAACGCCCCAGGCGAGCGGAACGCCGACGAACAGCCAGAACGCGGCGGCACGGGCATCGAGCCCACCCTTGCCGATGCCGTAGGAGCCGCCGCCGACATTGGCGGCTGCACCCTTGGCCTGTAGCGCGGCAACCTCCTCGGGCTTCATGAACCACTTGTCGGCGAGCGGCTTGACCATCGCGTTGCAGATCAGGCCGAGCACCAGCATGCCGGCGAGGATATACATCGTGAAGTCGTACACCTGCGCCCGCGGCACGCCGGCGGCGATCTGCGCTTCGCGAATGTAATTGACCACCACCGGGCCGATAATGCCGGCGGTCGCCCATGCGGTCAGCAGCCGGCCGTGGATGGCGCCGACGAATTGGGTGCCGAAGATGTCGGCCAGATACGCCGGCACTGTGGCGAAGCCGCCGCCATACATCGACAGGATGATGCCGAAGGCGAGCACGAACAGCGCCTTGCTGCCCATCGCGGCGAGCGTCGGCGCCAGCGCGTAGAGCACGATGCCGAGCAGGAAGAATACGTAATAGGTGTTCTTGCGGCCGATGTGATCGGACAGCGACGCCCAGAAGAACCGGCCGGCGATGTTGAACAGCGACAGCAGGCCGGCGAAGCCCGCCGCAATGCCGGCGATCACCGTTTTCTGCTCGGCCGACAGCTGATTGAACGACAGGTCCGGCAGACCGATCAGCTTCCCGCCGAAGATTTCCTGCAGCATCGGCGAGGCCATGCCGATGACGCCGATGCCGGCCGAAACGTTGAGGCACAGCACCGCCCAGATCAGCCAGAACTGCTTGGTCTTGTGCGCGTCCTTGAGGTGCACCTGATGCGCGGTGATGTAGGCGTTGTTCTTTTCCGGCGGGGTCCAGCCGTCCGGCCGCCAGTTCGGCGGCGCCAGGCGATAGGAGAACGCCCCGATGGTCATGAACACGAAGTAGATCAGGCCCATCGCCAGGAAGGTCTGCCACACGCCGACATCGGTCGGGGTCTTGAAATAATTCATCAACATGTTGGCCAGCGGGGCGCCGATCATCGCGCCGCCGCCGAAGCCCATAATCGCCATGCCGGTGGCCATGCCGCGGCGATCCGGGAACCACTTCACCAGCGTCGACACCGGCGAGATGTAGCCGAGGCCAAGACCGATGCCGCCGATCACGCCGGAGCCGAGCCACAGCAGCCAGAGTTGATGCAGATAGATGCCGAGCGCGCCCAGCACCAAGCCGCCCGCCCAGCACACCGCAGCGACGAAGCCGGCCTTGCGCGGACCGACCCGTTCCAGCCAGCCGCCCCACACCGCGGCCGAAGCCCCGAGCAACACGAAGAACAGCGTGTACATCCACCCCATCGAGGCGACGCGCCAGTCGCAGGTGGTGGTGAACAGCTCCTGCACGATGGTCATGTCGGCGCAGACCTTCGGCGCCGACAGCCCGACCGCGCGCGACAGCGGCAGCCAGAACACGCTGAAGCCGTACGCCATACCGATGCAGAGGTGGATACAAAGTGCCGCCGGCGGCACCAGCCAACGATTAAAACCGGCGGTAGCGATAATCCGTTCGCGATCAAAAATACCAGGCCGTGCGCCGGACAGCCGTCCGGCCCCATCCAATATGGTCATGTCGTTTCCTTCCCCTGTTGCGGCCGTCCGTTTTCGGACTGACCGTCGTCGCATGCGCCCTTGCTAAGTTGCCCCTTTCAACGCCTCCACTGCGGCCCGCACCTCGGGCGCGAGTCCATCACCCCCGGCCTCGAGATGCGCGATGATCGCCCGCCGCATCCGCGGCTCCCAGAACTTCTTCAGATGCTCGGTGATACCCGGCACCGCCTTGTCCGGCCTCTGACTGCGGAAGAACGCGCCGATCTGATTGGCCATATACACCAGCCGGTCAGGCGACATCGGCAGCTCCCTTGTGATCGATGTCGGTGATGCGCTGCGGATGGCTGAACAGCTCAAAGCCATCGGCACGTGCAATTGCAGCGAGCGTAATGCCGGCAGCCTCCGCCATTCGCACCGCAAGTGCGGTCGGCGCCGACACGGCGACCAGCACGGCGGCGCCGATCGCGGCGGTCTTCTGCACCATCTCGACCGAGACCCGGCTGGTCAGCAGCACGATGCCGTTCGATGCATCGATTTTATCTCGGGCGAGCGCGCCGGCGAGCTTGTCGAGCGCATTGTGGCGGCCGACATCCTCACGCACATGAACAATGCCGTGCTCCGGCGTGAAGTAACCGGCGGCGTGTACCGCGCGGGTTTCGACGTTGAGCTTCTGCAGCGGCGGCAGGGCCTCGATCGCGGCGATGATCTGCTGCGGCGAGAAACTGCGGCCGGCACCGACGGTCGCAACCGGACGGACCGCCTCGGCAATCGAGTCCACTCCGCACAGCCCGCAGCCGGTCGGCCCCGCGATATGCCGGCGGCGCTGCTGCAAGCGCTCGGCGACATCACCCGCGAGCCACATCCGCAGTTCGACGCCGTCGTCGTGCGGCACGATCTCCAGGCTGTCGATCTCGGCGGCCTGCCCGATCACGCCTTCGCTCAGGCTGAAGCCGATCGCGAAGTCTTCCAGATCGGCCGGCGTCGCCATCATCACCGCCTGGGAGGAGCCGTTGTAGCTGATCGCCACCGGCGTCTCGTCGGGGATTGTGCGCGTGCCGGGCTGCATCCGGCCGTGACGCCAGACCTTGGTCTTGCCGGTGTGGACAGTCGGCCGCGCCATCACTCCGCCGCCTCCGCCGGCACCGCGATCCGCCGCGCGGCCGTCGCCTGCTGCTCATAGGAGCGCTGCCATTCCGACGGGCCGTTCGACGGCGCGACCTGCACGGCCGTCACCTTGTATTCCGGACAGTTGGTGGCCCAGTCCGAGTACTCGGTGGTAACGACGTTGGCCTGGGTGTCGGGGTGATGGAACGTCGTATAGACGACGCCCGGCGCAACGCGATCGGTGATCAGCGCGCGCAGCGTGGTCTCGCCGGCACGGCTGGCGAGCCGCACCCAATCGCCGTCCCGCACGCCGCGTTGTTCGGCGTCGTGCGGATGGATCTCCAGCCGGTCCTCGTCATGCCACACCGTGTTGGCGGTCCGCCGGGTCTGCGCGCCGACATTGTACTGCGACAGGATACGGCCGGTGGTGAGCAGCAGGGGGAATCTTGGCCCGGTGCGCTCGTCGGTCGCCACGTATTCGGTGATGACGAACTTGCCCTTGCCGCGCACGAAATGATCGATGTGCATCACCGGCGTGCCTTCCGGCGCGCGTTCGTTGCACGGCCACTGGATCGAGCCGAGTTCTTCGAGGCGATCGTACGACACGCCCGTGAAGGTCGGCGTCAGCGCCGCAATCTCGTCCATGATCTGCGACGGATGGGTGTAGTTCATCTTGTAACCGACCGCCTCGGCGAGCCGCAGCGTGACTTCCCAATCTTCCAGACCGTTCTTCGGCGACATCACCTTGCGGACGCGCTGAATGCGGCGTTCGGCATTGGTGAAGGTGCCATTCTTCTCCAAGAAGGTCGAGCCCGGCAGGAAGATGTGGGCGTAGTTGGCGGTCTCGTTCAGGAACAGGTCGTGGACGATGACGCATTCCATCGCTTCGAGACCGGCCGCGACGTGCTTGGTGTTGGGGTCGGACTGCAGAATGTCCTCGCCCTGCACATACAGAGCCTTGAACGAGCCCTCGACTGCGGCGTCGAGCATGTTGGGAATGCGCAGGCCCGGCTCGTTGTCGAGCTTGACGTTCCACAGCGCCTCGAAGCTTTCGCGCACCGAGTCGGTCGAGATGTGGCGATAGCCCGGCAATTCATGCGGGAACGAGCCCATGTCGCAACTGCCCTGCACGTTGTTCTGGCCGCGGAGCGGATTCACGCCGACGCCCGGCCGGCCAAGATTGCCGGTGGCCATCGCGAGGTTGGCGATCGCCATCACGGTGGTCGAACCCTGGCTGTGCTCGGTGACGCCGAGGCCGTAATAGATCGCGCCGTTTCCGCCGGTGGCGTAGAGCCGCGCCGCTTCGCGCACCGCCTGCGGATCGACGCCGGTGAACGCTGCGGTCGCCTCCGGGCTGTGGCGCTCGTCGGACACGAACGCCGCCCAATGCTCGTATTCGCTCCAGTCGCAGCGCTCGCGCACGAAGGCCTCGTTGGCGAGTCCTTCGGTGACGATGACGTGGGCCAGCGCGGTCAGCACCGCGACGTTGGTGCCGGGCTTCAGCGGCAGATGCTGCGCCGCCTCGATATGCGCCGAGCGAACGAGGTCGATCCGCCGCGGATCGACCACGATTAGCTTGGCGCCCTGGCGCAGCCGCTTCTTCAGGCGCGAACCGAACACCGGGTGACCGTCGGTCGGGTTGGCACCGATGATCATCACCACGTCGGCATGCTCGACCGAGTCGAAATCCTGCGTGCCGGCCGAGGTGCCGAACGCGGTCGACAGGCCGTAGCCGGTCGGCGAGTGGCAGACGCGGGCGCAGGTGTCGACATTGTTGTTGCCGAAGCCGGCGCGGATCAGTTTCTGAACCAGGAAGGTTTCTTCATTGGTGCAGCGCGACGAGGTGATGCCGCCGACCGAGTCGCGACCATACTTCGCCTGGATCCGCTTCAGCTCGGACGCCGCGTAGCTGAAGGCTTCGTCCCAGCTCACCTCGCGCCACGGCTCGGTGATCTTGGCGCGGATCATCGGCTTGAGGATGCGCTCCTTGTGGTTGGCGTAGCCCCAGGCGAACCGGCCCTTGACGCAGGAATGGCCGCGATTGGCCTTGCCGTCCTTGTACGGCACCATGCGCACCAGCTCTTCGCCGCGCATCTCGGCCTTGAAGGTGCAGCCGACGCCGCAATAGGCACACGTCGTCACCACCGAGCGCTCCGGCGTGCCAATCTCGATCACGCTCTTCTCGTTCAGCGTGGCGGTCGGGCACGCCTGCACGCAGGCGCCGCAGGACACGCACTCCGAGCCGAGAAAGCTTTCCTGCATGCCGGGCGACACCACGGAGTCGAAGCCGCGGCCCGCGATCGTCAGCGCGAAGGTGCCTTGCACTTCCTCGCAGGCGCGGACGCAGCGCGAGCAGACGATGCATTTCGACGGATCGTAAGTGAAATACGGATTGCTCTCGTCGCAGCCCGGGTTCGGATGCTTCTCGCCAGAATAGCCGTAGCGCACGTCACGCAGGCCGACCGCGCCGGCCATGTCCTGCAGTTCGCAATCGCCATTGGCCGAACAGGTCAGGCAGTCGAGCGGATGATCGGAGATGTACAGCTCCATCACGCCCTTGCGGATCTGCTTGAGCCGCTCGGTCTGGGTGTGGACGACGAGACCGTCGGCGACCGGCGTGGTGCACGATGCCGGCGTGCCGCTACGCCCGTCGATCTCGACCAGGCACAGCCGGCACGAGCCGAAGGCGTCGACCATGTCGGTGGCGCAGAGCTTCGGGATCGCGGTGCCGATCTCCATCGCGGCGCGCATGATCGAGGTGCCCTCGGGCACCGAGACGCTGCGGCCATCGATCGTCAGCGTCACCATGGTTTCGGAGAGCGAGCGCGGCGTGCCGAAATCGGTTTCGTGGACCAGAGCCATGTCGTCGTCCTTTATTCCGCGGCCTGCAGCCGGCGCGGCGCGAGGCCGAAATCTTCCGGGAAGTGCGTCAGCGCCGACAGCACCGGGATCGGCGTCAGGCCGCCTAGCGCACACAGCGAGCCGAACTTCATGGTGTTGCAGAGGTCTTCGAGCACGGCGATGTTCGCGGCCGGCTTATCACCGGCGATGATCTTGTCGACGGTCTCGGCGCCGCGGGTCGAACCGATCCGGCACGGCGTGCACTTGCCGCAGGATTCGTGCGCGCAGAATTCCATCGCAAACCGCGCCTGCTTGGCCATGTCGACGGTGTCGTCGAACACCACCACGCCGCCATGCCCGACCATGCCGCTGCGCGCGGCGAACGCTTCGTAGTCGAACGGCGTATCGAACAGCGCGCGCGGGAAGTAAGCGCCGAGCGGGCCGCCGACCTGAACGGCGCGCACAGGGCGACCGCTCAGCGTACCGCCGCCGATTTCGTCAACCAGCTCGCCGAGGGTGATCCCGAATGCCACCTCGAACAGCCCGCCGTGCTTGATGTTGCCGCCGAGCTGGATCGGCTTGGTGCCGCGCGAACGGCCCATGCCGCAATCCGCATAGGCCTGGGCGCCGCCATCGAGGATGTAGGGCACCGCCGAGAAGGTCAGCACGTTGTTGATCACCGTCGGCCGGCCGAACAGGCCCTTATGCGCAGGTAGCGGCGGCTTCGCCCGCACCGTGCCGCGTTTGCCTTCGAGGCTCTCCAGCATCGAGGTCTCTTCGCCGCAGATATAGGCGCCGGCGCCGACTCTCACTTCGATGTCGAACGAATCCGTCGAGTGGCAGATGTGCTCGCCGAGATAGCCGGTGCGCCGCGCCGCCTCGATCGCGGCGTTCATCGCCTCGACAGCATGCGGATATTCCGAGCGGATATAGATGTAGCCCTTGGTGGCACCGACCGCGATGCCGGCGATCGTCATGCCCTCGATGATCATGAAGGGATCGCCCTCCATCAGCATCCGGTCGGCGAAGGTGCCGCTGTCGCCCTCGTCGGCGTTGCAGCAGATGTATTTCTGGCCGCGCCCGGCCTGGGCCACGGTGCGCCACTTGGTGCCGGTCGGAAAGCCGGCGCCGCCGCGGCCGCGCAGGCCGGATTTGACGACGTCGTCGATGATCGCGTCCGAACTCATCTTCAACGCGCGTTCGAGCCCGCGATAGCCGCCATGGGCGCGATAATCATCGATCGAGCGTGGATCGACGATGCCGCAGCGCGCAAAGGTCAGCCGGGTCTGCCGCTTCAGCCACGGAATCTCCTCGGTGAGCCCCTGCCGCAGCGGATAAGGCTCGCCCGCCACAATCGCATCGAGCAGCGCCGGCACATCGGCTGGCGACACCGGCCCATAGGCGACGCGGCCGTCCGGCGTATCGACTTCCAGCATCGGTTCGAGCCAGTACAGCCCGCGCGAGCCGGGACGGACCAGATCGACCGGCAGCTCGCGCGCATGCGCCTGCGCGAGCAGCGCGGCTGCGACCTCGTCAGCGCCGACCGCAAGCGCGCCGGAATCGCGCGGAATGAAGATGCGCAAACTCATCGCTGGGCCTCCGCCAACAGAGCGTCGAGCTTGCCGGCATCTAGCCGGCCGATCACGCGCTCGTTGATCATCGCCGACGGCGCCGTGGCACACAGGCCGAGGCAATAGGCCGGCTCCAGCGTCACTGCGCCGTCCGCGGTGGTGGCCCCGAAGGTCACGCCGAGCCGCGCCTCCGCATGCGCCACCAGCGCGTCGCCGCCGGCAGCCTGGCAAGCCTCGGCGCGACACAGCTTCAGCACGTGGCGGCCCGGCGGCTCACGGCGGAAGTCCGGATAAAAGGTGAGCACGCCATGGACTTCGGCGCGTGACAGGTTCAGCGCCTGCGCGATCATCGGCTCGGCGTCCTGCGGCACATAGCCGAACGCCTGCTGCAACGCGTGCAGCATCAGCAGCGTCGCACCTTCCTTGTGCGTCAGCCCGGCGATGATTTCGCTCGCGCGGGCGGGTTCCCATGGTTCGTATTGCATCGGCGCTCTTCGTCGTCGTGGATCGCCGGATGAGAATAAGAATTGTTCAAAAGATCAATAAAGCAGTCCAATGCTGCGATAAGGAATCCGCAACGACAAGGGGCAACCATAACGACACGGGGCCGCCATCGCCCTCCCCGTCATTCCGGGGCGCCGCGCAGCGGCGAGCCCGGAATCTCGCAGTTGTGAAGCCAGGAGATTCCGGGTTCGCTCACTCCGTGAGCGCCCCGGAATGACTCGTGGTGGCCGTTACACACCTAGCTGGCCTGGGGAGCGAGCCCCTGGATTGCTTCGCTCCTCGCAATGACGGACAGGCCCGCCCGCGATCAGCTCTGCAGCGTCGGGGCGACCTCGCGGGCCACCTGCATCAGGGCGGCGACCAGCGGTGTGTAGGGCTCGCGCGGCGGCACGACGAGGCCGATGCTGTAGGCGACCTTGGGCTCGACAATCGGAATGGTGCGGACTTCGTCGCCGAGCCCGAGCGTCTCGGCAAGCTTGGCCGGCATCACGCTCGCCCAGCGTCCGGTCTTGACGTGGGTGTAAAGCACGATGATCGAATTTGACGTCAGCGTCGGCTGTGCAGTGGTGCCGGCGGCGCGCAGCGCGCGGTCGATGATGCGGCGGTTCTGCATGTTCGGCGTCAGCAGGCACAGCGGAACCTGACCGACCTCACGCCAGGTCACTTGATCGCGATCGCCGAACATCCCGTCCGGCGAGGTGATCAGCCGATAGCTCTCCTGATACAGCGGCACGCTGCGGACTTTACCGACCGGCTCGTTCTCGGTGTAGGTCAGCCCGGCGTCGACTTCGAGGTTTTCGAGCAAGCCCAGCACTTCGGACGACGTGCAGGACAGGATGCTGAAGCGGACGTTGGGGTGCCGCGCGCGGAACGGCGTGGTGAGCTGCGCCACCATGCCGAGCACGGTCGGGATCGCGGCGATCCGCAGTTCGCCGGACAGCTCGGCCTTCAGCGCACCGATATCCTGGCGCATGGCGCGGCTGTCGGCGACGATCCGGCGCGCCCATTCCAGCGCCCGCTCGCCCTCCGGCGTGAAGCCGAGAAACCGCGAGCCGCGCTGCACCAGCATCACGCCCAAGATCTCTTCGAGCTGCTTGATGCCGGTCGACATCGTCGGCTGAGTCACGCCGCAGGCCTCGGCGGCGCGGCCGAAATGCCGCTCTTTGGCGAGCGCGAGTAGCAGCTCGAGCTTGTCGATCAAACCGGCCTCTTGGAAATTCTGGTGAATTTCAAGAGTCTTGCCCGATCAGGACGCATTCGGCAAGGCGGCCCAGGCGAGGCAGGCCTTGCGCCGCCGGACAACAATAACCCCGCCTCCCGGTTGCGCATCGGGAGCGCGGGGCCAGTCTGGGGAGAGACGCTGCCGGCGCGGGAAGCACGAACCATCCGCGCCACGCTTCGTCATCGGCAAACTAACTGACAGCCGGAATCGCGGATTGAGATGGATCAAGCTGACACGATCGAGCTGCCATTCGCATAGGGCGCTCGGCTAGGCACTCAGCGATCGCCGCTTCGCCGATCCCCTCGTCTCTCCTTGTGCAACTGCAGCAAAGTCGCGACGGGCTAACACTGACGAAGACGGTCGTTAAGCAACCACCACTCCACAGCCGTCATCCGCGGGCTTGACCCGCGGATCCATCGCCCGCGCAGCGCGCAATCAAAACGTTCTCACGGAGAAAGACCTGCAAGACCGCAGCCCGACGCGAGACTGGCTAGCAATTCTTATACTGCAAATGCTGGAGACACGTGCACGTCGTCGTCGAAGTGGAGTACTTGACGTCATAATAGGCGGGGCCGCTCGAATTGGCCGGACTGTCGGTGGAGCAGCGCGGGAACATCCACACCGTATCCGTCAGATTGACGGTGCCGCTGATCGTGAACCCGAGATTGGGCGTATAGGCGTACGTGACCTCTCCCACGATGAACGATACCTGATCGTTCTGGTTGTTCGGATTGGCTGCGTTGCCGACGGTCCCGTTCAGCGAGGTCGGCACCGTCAGGCCGGACAGACTGGTCCTTCCCGACCCGAAGGTGGCGCCGTTATAAGACCGACTCCATTGCAGGGTCAGGTTGCCGTTTGCGTCACTGGAAACCTCCGACACGGTGACGGTCAGAAGTGACTTGCCGCTGCTGTCACTGATGGAATACGGCGCGATTGTTGCGCTCGCTCCGGTGAGGATATTCTGCATCGATGAGGTGCTGAGCGAGGTGTTCTGCGTCACCATGTCGGCCACGGAGTGAGCCGTCGCGCTGACTTTGACGCTGATCGCCATTCCGTTCGCGAGCTCGACTCCCCCGATGAACAGCGCCAGCAGAAATGGCACCACGATCGCGAACTCGGTTGCGGCCACGGCGTCAACGTCGGCCTGCAAACTCCTGACGGAAACTGATCGGCGGATCATGGGCGGGACCTCTAGGGGTTGGCAGGCTCGTTCTGGAACGCTGCGGACGCCATGATCAGGCGGGATCCGTTCGGCTGATTTGCCAGATTGAAGGCGATCGGTCCGAAGAACATCGGCCAGAGATACATCACCCGGACGACGACGATGTCGCCGGCGTGGCCCGGGTTGAATTGCCAGCTGTTGTTGACGTTGCCGTTGCTGTCGTAGGTCAGCGCCGGCATGGCTATATTCGCCGCCGACCAATCGTTGGCGACGTTGACGTCGACCATCAGCCCCGAGCAACTGAAGAGCACATTGGCATTGGTGCAGACGGTCTGCTTGAAGGCGGCAGCCGACGCGGCCGGCGTCAAACTGACATTCTGCGCCTGAACCTGGCCGGTCAGGATCTGGCGGGCCGATTTCCGAACCGTGTTTTCGAGAACCGACTGCGCAAAGAACAACAGAAAAGTCTGGATCAACGCGACAATGATCGCGAAGAACGGCGTGGCGATCAGCGCGAATTCCACCGCGGTGGCGCCTGCGCGATCCTTGGCGAAGGCACCGATACGACCCCGACCCTGTTTGATTGCTCTTAGTCCAAATCGGGCCATAGCGGCTTTCTCATTGCGTGAGGCTGGCAGTGCTCGACGCGACCTTGAGGAACAAATCCGTCAAGGCTTGCGTGATGTTGCCGCCGGTTTGGACGTTTGAGAAGAAGCCTGGGGACGCGCAGGCTTGCAGATTCTGCGCGATAGCGCCGGTCGAAGACGTCGGCTCGTCGTAAGCATCGATCCAACTCATGTACCAATTGTCCGTCACCGGGACATTGGGGGTCTTGAGCTGCAGATACTCCGTATAGAGGATCGCGATCTTGATGCCCCGGTTCTTGATGGTCGCACAGATTGCGGTGTCGAGCGGCTGCTGGCAGCGGCTGTTGGAGGCATAGCTGCCGTTGGGGCAGGACGAGGAGATCTTGTCCTCCACGCCGTCGGTGACGAGGAAGACGACCTCCTGTGGCGTATCGCCCGAAGCATTGCTGCCAAGGCCCGGGCTCGGCATGATGCCGTTGAGGCTGGTGAGAGCCCCCGCGATATCCGTGCCGTTGTCGGTCTTGCAGTTGCTCGGTGAAGCCACGCAGTTCTGATAAGCGACGGGCATCAGCGCAATGTTGGAAACCTGGGCGCCAGCCTTCGTCGGGGTGGTGAGCGACGCCAACGTATTCAGGCCCAAATCGAACGTATAGAGCGCCGCTCGATACGAGGTATTGTTCAGGGCCGACATGCACTGCATGACTCCCCCCGAGATTCCGGACTGCGGGCAATTCGACCAGGTGTTGAGCAGCTGATTGACGGCGCTGGTCACCAGATCGATCCGCAATGTGATGTTGTTGGCTCGCGCGATGGCGAGGTTATCCTTGGTCCCGCCGTCATGGGCGATATTCGTTTCATGACAGGCGAAGCCGCAGTTCTGCGAGGATGACGCCTTCTGGTACTTCGGAGCAGTGGCGGCAATCAGATTACTGATGTCGGTCGCAGTCGCACCGATGCCCATCGACGGCGAATCATCCATCAAGAGATAGAAATTCATATTTGGCGCACTGGACGCCTGCGCCGTCGATGCACCACTGATCGCCCATGACACATTGTTCATGAGCAGCTGGGGAAAGTTGTTCAGCGATGCGGCGTTGTAGGACACCTTAACGGTGCGCTGAAGCCCCACGTCAGTGATCGTAATGGTCGGCGTCGGCACCGACGCCAACCCGGACGCCAGTCGGTTGGCGGTCGACATGAAGATCGCATAGGCGGTGTTTTGTGCCACTGCGTCGGTTTGCATCAGCATGGCCGGACGAACGGCTGCGATTGCGGCCGCGTCAGCGGCGGCGTCGAGTTGCTGCTTCTTGCGCAGCGCCTGGGTGAAGTCGAGCGTCATGCCGAGCAGAAAGACGATGGGAATCATCACGAGGGCGGTAATGACGGCGATGTTCGCTTTGCGATCTCGAACGAAGCGAGACAACAGGGCGTCAGACATGACTTCCATCCCAGTCGCTTTGGTCCAGCGGGCGTCATTTCGATGGAGTGAAGGCCGAGAAGAGAAGAGCAACGAACGCTCTCTCTGCTACGTTGTAGCAGTGGATGTTGAAGAGGCACCGCTAAGCAATGCTTAAGCCGACCGCGTGAACGTCCGCACTTGAAAGTCGGTCGAAGCTGGTCCCAGCGGTTTGTTTAAGAAGCAGTAAATACCGATACCCGGGACGCCCCTCTCGGTTAGAGTCCCCCGACCTAAGACTTTGTCAGTCAAATATTATTTGATCTGGACGGCGGCAGTCGCGCCCGCATCGGTGCGACCCGAATGCCCCATGTTCGGCTCCACAGCCGTCGATGAGTTCAGCAGCACAGGGGCCGGCGTGCTCGCGTCTGCTGCGCCGTCCTCAGTCCGCAACCGGCGATGTACCTGTGCGGTGGAATCAATGCAGCGTGATCGGCATGGAGCCGGCCGCCGCAAAACGCGAAACTTGCCATCAATGAGCCTGGACTCGTTCGGCCCGCCCTCAACCTCGGACGAACCCTATCAGTAGTCCTGCCTAGCTCCCGACCCCCGACCGCCGCGTATAGCAGTGGAAGCCGCCATAGATGCCGGAGCGGTCGCGGTCGAAACCGATGGCGCTGCGTTCGGCATCGCGCTGCCAAGTCTGTTGCAGCGGAGCCAGCGGCTCGGTCTCCAGCGGAGATTCTGCGCCGGCGGTGCGGAAGATCACCCGCACCTGATCCTTGCCGGCGCGGTCGATCGCGTCCCACAGCGCGCGGATTTCGTCCGGCGCCATCCAGTCCTGCGCATCGAGCAGCACCACGGCGTCGATCTGGCGGGCCGGCAGGCTCTCCAGGAACACCCGCAGGTTCTCGTGCACCGGGATCACCAGCCCGGCGCCGGCGCGCATCTGCTGATAGCGGCTCTCCTGCAGGTATAGCGGCAGGCAGCGGTCACCCGGACCCGGGTAACTGCGGCTCAGCGCCTGCCAGGCGAAGTAATTGGTCTCGTTGGGATAGACGTCGATCAGCCGGAGCAGGCGCTGATGCAGCACCTCGTTGAGCGGCTGGTCGCCGCCGAGCAGTTCGCGCTGCTGCGGCGGAATGCCGAGGCTGAACAGCAGCGCCGGGGTCTGGGTAAGCATGCGGGCGAACCGCGAGTGGAACAGCCGGTCGACGCGCTGCAGCGCCGCCTGCCGCTCCGGCGAGTCCAGCGCGCCCTTCAGCAGCACGTTGAGGTCGATCTTTGCGATCTTCGCCAGCAGATGCGCAAAGCCGATGAAGCGGCCGAGCGCGCCGTGGCGATAGAACCCGTCGGTGAAGTAACGGTAGCGCGGCCGGCCGCGGAAGTCGCGCTCGTCCCAAAAGCCCCGGGCGTCGAGATCGAGCGCGGGGCGCAGCCGCCGGCGATACAGGTCGGCGTTACCGGCCGCGGTGCCCTCGCCGAAGAACTGCCAGAACGATGCGTAGTCCGGCAGCGCCCTCAGGCCGGCGAGCTTCAACTTGAGCAGCGCCAGGTGTGCCTCGTTGAGATCGACCGCGAATACCTGCGCCGGCTTGGCGGTGAGGTAGGACAGCGCGTTGCAGCCGCCCGACGAGATCGTCACGATCGTCGAGCCGATCGGCAATTGCAGAGCCGCGAGGTCGGCCTCGGGATCTTCCCAGATCTGGGTATAGACCAGGCGGCGAAACCAGATCGAAAACAAAGCGTCCCACAGCGTCGACTCGCTGCGATCCTTGCTGTTGCGGACGGCGTCCGCGATCAGTTGCTGCGTGTTCATCAAATCCTCGACTCGGCAATCGATCCAAATTAGCTGCGCAACACTGCAGTTTTGCGACAGCAGGGAACTGATCAGTGCCGTCTCCCTTGTCATCACCCTGTCGCCTGAAATCGCGATGGAAGGCGGATGATGCCGAACCAGGGTGGCAGGCCATGACGACGCTCACTCGCACCGATCTTCCGCGCACCGAGCTGACGCACCACGAACTCACCGCCGATCCGACGTGGCCGGTCGACGCGACCTCGCGGATGAATCGGATGTACCGCTATCAACGGCACATCTACGACCTGACCCGCCGGTACTATCTTCTCGGCCGCGATCAACTGATTACCGAGCTGCAGCCGAAGGCGGGCGAAACCGTGCTGGAAGTGGGCTGCGGCACCGGCCGCAACCTGATCCAGGCGGCGACGCGGTACCGCGAGGCGAAATTTTACGGCCTCGACGTGTCGACCGAGATGCTGACCTCGGCGATCAGTTCGATCGAAGGCGCCGGGCTGATGTCGCGGGTCAAGGTCGCGCACGGCGACGCCACCGCCTTCACCGCGCAGGCGGTGTTCGGCCAGGCGGTCAGCTTCGACCACGTCATGATCTCCTACAGCCTGTCGATGATCCCGGACTGGACCGCGGTGATCGATCGCGCCGTCGCCAATCTGAAGCCCGGCGGCAAGCTGCACATCGTCGATTTCGGCGACCAGCGCGGCCTGCCTTCGGTGGCGCGCAACCTGCTGCGGCGCTGGCTGACGCTGTTCGACGTCACCCCGCGCGACAGCCTGGAAGCCGTGCTGATGCAGGTCGCGGCCCGTACCGGCGCCGGGCTGCGGTTCGAGCGGCCATATCGCGGCTATGCGCAGCGCGCCGTGCTGACGCTGCCGCCGCGCAACAAGCCATGACCGGTTGGCTCGCGCTGTTTGCCGCGGGCCTGATGGAGATCGTCTGGGCGCTGGGCCTGAAGCATTCTGAGGGCTTCACCCGGTTCTGGCCCGCGGTCGTGACCTTGGCCGCGATCCTGGCCAGCTTCGGCCTGATGAGCATCGCGCTGAAATCGCTGCCGTTCGGCACCGCCTATGCAGTCTGGACCGGAATCGGCGCCGCCGGCAGCATCGTGGTCGGGATGACGCTCTACGGTGAGCCGGCCAGCGGCGTGCGGGTGCTGTGCCTGTCGATGATCGTGGCCGGCATGATCGGGCTGAAGCTCAGCACGCCCGCCTGAACCGTCGGCCGCCCGACCAAGGCGGCGATTGACAAAGCAGGCCCGCTTCCATTTGATCGCGCCCGTTCAGGTGTGCCGGGAATCGTCCGGCACAGGGAAGCCGGTGCGGGCCAAGCTTATGGCCGCAAACCCAAATCCGGCGCTGCGCCCGCAACTGTGAGCGGCGAGCGATCCTTCAATCAGCCACTGGGCGGCACTTGCCCGGGAAGGCGAAGGATCGCGACGACCCGTGAGCCAGGAGACCGGCCTGAGCACGTCATCTTCCACCGTGCGGCGCGCGCGGCTGGAGCGGTCCGCCGCACAGGTGACAGGATGCTGCTCACCGGCCGGAGACCGCCATGACCGATCTCGTTCTGCCCGCTTCTTCCGATGGATTCCGCCTCCGCCTGATCGCCGTGCTCGGCGGGCTGGTGCTCGCCAATCTCGCCGCCTGGGCCTGGGCGCTGACCGCCTTCGCGGGCGAGCCGGTGCTGATCGGCACCGCGGTGCTGGCCTATAGCCTCGGTCTCCGCCACGCGCTCGATGCCGACCATATCGCGGCGATCGACAACGTCACCCGCAAGCTGATGCAGGAGGGCAAGCGGCCGGTCGCGGTCGGGCTGTTCTTCGCGCTCGGCCATTCCACCGTGGTGCTGGTGGCGTCGCTGGCAATCGCGATCGCGGCCAATTCGCTGACCGAGCGGTTCTCGGGCTATCGCGAAATCGGCGGGGTGATCGGCACCTCGGCGTCGGCGCTGTTTCTGTTCGCGATCGCCATCGCCAATCTGTCGGTGCTGAGCGGCGTGTATCGCGCGTTCAAGAAGGCCAAGGCCGGCGAGATCGTGCACGACGACGACATCAACGAACTGCTGCAGCAGCGCGGCTGGCTGGCGCGGCTGTTCCGGCCGCTGTTCCGCTTCGTCTCCAAGAGCTGGCAGCTGTTTCCGATCGGGCTGTTGTTCGCGCTCGGCTTCGAGACCGCCAGCGAGATCAGCCTGTTCGGATTGGCCGCCAACGCTTCCGGCAACATTTCACACTGGTCGATCCTGGTGTTCCCGGCGCTGTTCGCCGCCGGCATGACCCTGGTCGACACCCTCGACGGCGTGCTGATGCTCGGCGCCTATGGCTGGGCGTATCGCAACCCGATCCGCAAGCTGTACTACAACATGACCATCACCACCGTGTCGGTGCTGGTGGCGCTGCTGATCGGCGGCATCGAGACGCTCGGGCTGCTCGCCGGGCGCTTTCATCTCGAAGGCGCGTTCTGGGAGTGGATCGAAGAGCTCAACTCCAATTTCGGCGCGCTCGGCTACGGCATAGTGGCGCTGTTCGTGGCGAGCTGGATCGTGTCCACCATCATCTATCGCCTCAACGGCTATCACCGGCTCGACCAGGCCGCCCCGGCCGTGCAGAAATGAGCGCGGTATGACCCGACGTTCCGGACCGAATTCGCGCGCGGCGGTGGTCACCGCGGCGCTCGCGGTGCTCGTGGCCCTGCTGGCGATCGGATCGCTCGCGGTGGGACCGGTCAAGCTGTCGCCGCTGACCGTGGTACAGGCCCTGGTCGGGCTCGGCGGCGAGGTGCAGCAGATCATCGTGCAGGAGATCCGGCTGCCGCGCACCATCCTGGCGCTGGCGATCGGCGGCATTCTGGGCCTGTCCGGCGCGGCGCTGCAGGGCCTGCTCCGTAACCCGCTGGCGTCGCCGTCGCTGTTCGGCGCACCGCAATCGGCCGCGTTCGGCGCGGTGCTGATCATCTCGCTCGGGCTCGCCGACGTCCGCTCCTTCGCACTGCCGGTGGCGGCGATTACGATGGCGTTCGTGTCGGTGTTCGTGCTGCTGGCAATCGCCGGGCGCAACGCCAGCCTGTTGCTGCTGATCCTCGCTGGGCTGGCGATCTCCGCGCTCGCCGGCGCCGCCACCGCGCTGGTAATGAACCTGTCGGCCAATCCATTCGCCAGCCTGGAAATCGCATTCTGGCTGCTCGGCTCGCTGGAAGACCGCAGCTTCCGCCATGTCGTCTTGGCGCTGCCGTTCATCGTCGCCGGCGGCGTACTGCTGTTCAGCCAGCGCGCCGCGTTCCGCGCCCTCAGCCTCGGCGAAGAGACCGCGCAGAGTCTTGGCATCGACGTCGGCCGGCTGCGACTGATCGTAATCGCCGGCACCGCGCTCGGCGTCGGCGGCGCCGTCTCGGTGTCGGGCACGATCGGCTTTATCGGCCTGGTCGCGCCTCATCTGGTGCGCCCCCTGATCGGCCACGATCCCGCCCGCGTGCTGCTGCCGAGCGCGCTCGCCGGCGCGGCGCTGCTGCTCGCCGCCGACATCGCGGTGCGGCTGATCCCGGCCAGCACCGACATCAAGGTCGGGGTGCTGACCTCGATCATCGGCGTGCCGTTCTTCCTGTATCTGATCGTGCGCGAACGCCGCGCGCTGGGTGGAGGCGTCGCATGAGTGCCGCCTTCCTCACCGCGCGCGACCTCGCCGTCTCGCTCTCCGGCCGCGAAGTGCTGCGTGGGGTGTCGCTGTCGCTGACGCGCGGGCATCTGGTGGCGCTGGTCGGCCCAAACGGCGCCGGCAAGACCACGCTGCTGCGCGCCCTCGCCGGCTTGGTCGACGCCCAAGGCGAGATCACCATCGGCGGCGAGGCGCTGGCGACGATGCCACTGCGCGAGCGCGCCAAGCGGTTCGGCTATCTGCCGCAGGGCCATCTGGTGCATTGGCCGCTACCGGTGCGCGACGTCGTCGCGCTCGGCCGGTTTCCGCACGGCGCCACCGATCCGGCCTGGCTGTCGCCGCATGACGCCGAGGCGGTGGCGCGGGCGATGGCGGAGACCGACGTCGCGCAGTTCGCGGACCGCATCGTCACCGAACTGTCCGGCGGCGAACGCAGCCGCGTCGCGCTCGCCCGGGTGCTGGCGGTCGAGGCGCCGGTGGTGCTCGCCGACGAGCCGACCGCCTCGCTCGACCCGCGCTACCAGCTCGACGTGATGCAGACCTTGCGAACCACCGCCGACGCCGGCACGCTGGTGATCGTCGTCACCCACGATCTCGGCCTCGCTGCGCGCTTTGCCGATACCGTGCTGGTGATGGCGAGCGGCCGGCTCGCCGCCCATGGCGCGCCGAGCGAAGCCTTGTCGGACGAGATCATGCAGCAGGTGTTTCGCGTCAGCGCCTACCGGGCACAGTATCAGGACACTGGCGTGATCCTTCCGTGGTCCGGAACCTGACGGTGCCGCCGCTACAGCGCCACGGCGAGGGCGGCAGCGAGCCGATCGAGCCCGGCGGTATCGGCAGGCAGGCCGAACCTGAGCAGATCGTCCGCCCAGTCGAACCTTCGGCACCAGATCCGCTGCTTCGCCAAAACCTCATGCAACCGATGCGCCTCGGGGTGACGCGCCAGCCGGAACAGCGGCGTGCCGCCGACGGTGTCGAGGCCGGCGCCGCGCAGCACCTCGTCGAGCCGCGCCGCCTGTTCGCGCAACTCGTCGCGCATCTCGATCGCCCAGGCCTGATCGCGCAGCGCCGCAGCGCCGATCCGCAGCGCCGGCCCGGAGCAACTCCACGGCCCGAGCGCCAGCGCGATCCGCCTCGCAATCACCTCACCCGCGATCGCAAACCCGAGACGGACGCCGGCAAGGCCGTAGAACTTGCCGAACGAGCGCAGCACGACGATCGGCAGCTCGGGCGTCAGGACGGCCGCAGTGAAAGACGGATCGACATCGGCAAAGGCTTCGTCGATCACCAGCCAACCGCCACGTCGGCGCAGCTGCGCGGCGGCACGGCGCAAGGTCTCGGGTTCGACGATGCGGCCGTCCGGATTGTTCGGACTCACCACCACCGCGTGACGGGCCTGCTCGGGAATCTCATCGAGCGACGCGATGCCGACAAGCTCGCGCCCGGCATTCCGCCAAGCCAGCGCATGCTCCGCGTAAGTCGGTCCGACAATGGCGACACCGCCCGGCGCCGCGAGATACGGCAGCCATTGAATCAGCGCTTGCGTGCCGGCGGCAGCGACGATGCCCGACTCCTCCGGCACCTCGTAGGCTTGGCGCGCGGCATCGTACAGCGCAGTCTCGTCGGCCTGCGACGGCAGACGCTCCCAAGCATCCGCGGCAACGTCTGGGATCGGCCAGGGACGCGGATTGATGCCAGTGGAGAGATCGAGCCAGTCGGCAGCATCGCCGCCATGCCGCGCTATCGCCGCTGTAAGATCGCCGCCGTGCTTCATCACCGTGTCTTGCCACCATCGCGACCAAAGCGCGAGAGGCTCGGCGGCTTTTTAGCCGGATTGATGATGCTGTTAGTTGCGAGCCTCGCAACTGACGCGAGCGCAGCCGCTGCGCCCAAGGTGGTGTCGATTAATGCCTGCACCGATCAGTTGCTGCTGACGCTCGCCGATCCCGATCAGATCCTCGGGCTGAGCCCCTATGCACGCGACGCCGATCGCTCCTTCCTTGCCGCACAAGCGGCTCGATTTCCGCAATTGTCCGGCGAAGCCGAAGACGTGCTGATGCTGAAGCCGGACTTCGTGGTCGGCGGCCGATACACCAAACGCGCGACGCGCGAACTCCTGAAGCAGATGGGCCAACGCATCGTCGAGTTCGATTCGGTGAAGACGATCGACGAGTCCAAAGCGCAGATCCGGCAGATGGCCGATCTTCTGGGCCATCCTGAGCGGGCCGACGCATCGATCGCTCGCATTGACGCTGCGGTGGCGCGCGCCAAACAGGCCGCGTCGCGAACGAAGCTCACCGTGCTGCCGCTGGCGCGGCGCGGTTGGGTATCGGGGCGCGACAGCCTGATCAGTACGCTGCTCGACACTGTCGGGCTGCGCAATGCTGCGAGCGGCCTCGGCCTGCAACGCGGCGGCTTCGCGTCGCTGGAAGCGGTGGTGGCGTTACGGCCGGACTTTCTGCTGATCTCGGAAGACAGCGATTTCGCCGAGGACGAAGGCCGTGCCTTCGTGCTGCATCCGGCGCTGCAGCGCTTCTATCCGCCGTCGAAGCGCATTACGGTGCCGGAGCGGCTGACGGTGTGCGGCGGGCCGATGCTCGCTGACGCGCTCGCCCGGCTGACCGAGGAACTGATCCGCGTGGAGCGTTGACATGTTGCTGGATTCCCACGCGCTGCTGATCGTCGTGGTGGCGCTGGTGCTTGATGCGCTGATCGGCGATCCCGATTGGCTGTGGAAGCGCCTGGCGCATCCGGTGGTGCTGATCGGCACGATGATCGGCTGGCTCGACCGCACGCTCAACCGCGACGATTGGTCGGAAACGACCAAGAAAGTCGCCGGCATCGTCGCAGTCCTGTTCCTGATCGCGGTCGCCGGCCTGGTCGGGCTGCTGCTCGAAGCGCCGCTGCGACAGTTGCCTGGCGGCTGGGTGATCGCGGCCGTGCTGGCCGCAACGCTGATCGCGCAGCGCAGCCTGTACGACCACGTCGCACGGGTGCGCGACGCCTTCGCGTCCGGAGGCCTGAAGGAAGCCCGCGAAAAAGTATCGCTGATCGTCGGCCGCGATCCGCAGACGCTGGACGAAGCCGGTGTCTGCCGCGCCGCAATCGAATCCAGCGCCGAGAATTTTTCAGACGGCGTGGTCGCGCCGGTGTTCTGGCTGGCGCTGCTCGGGCTGCCGGGTCTGCTGATCTACAAGACCATCAACACCGCCGATTCGATGATCGGACATCTGACGCCGCTGCACCGGTCGTTCGGCTGGGCCGCGGCGCGGCTCGACGACGTGCTGAATCTGATTCCGGCACGACTGTCGGGCCTGCTGATCGCGTTGGTGGCACCGATCGTCCGTGGTTCGGTCAAGCAAGCAATCGCCGTGATGCGGCGCGACGCCGGCAAGCATCGTTCGCCGAATGCCGGCTGGCCGGAATCGGCGATGGCTGCGGCGATCGGCGTCGCGCTCGCCGGCCCGCGCAGCTACGGCGGCAAGATCACCGACGATCCTTATCTCAACGCCGAAGCGCGCAGCGAAGCAACCCCGGCCGATATCGGCCGCGCGCTGCGGGTGATGATTGCAGCTTGCGCACTGCAGGCCGCGATCTACGCGGCGCTGGCGTTCGTACTCTGACGGCTTCGCGCCATTCTGATCATCCGGTCGACATCGAGATGCGCTTCGAGATGATCGGCTAGCGCATCGAGAGCGGCTTCGACCTGGGACTCGTAAGCGAGCTGCGAGGCGATGCCGAGACCGGCGAGCCACGCACGGCGAAACTCATCGTTCGTAAACAGGCCGTGCAGATAGGTGCCTTGCACCCGGCCGTCGCCTGAAATCGCACCGTCGGGCCGACCGTCGATCGTCACCACCGGCCGCGCGCAATCAGGGCCCTCGGTGCGGCCGAGATGAATCTCGTAACCTTCGACCGGTGCGCCGGTCGCAACATGGACGCCGCGGACAAGCGTGGTCGACTTGTCGCCCCGCATGATCGTGACGGTGTCGAGCAGACCGAGCCCTTCGACCGTGCCGGGCGCGCCGTCGACGCCATCCGGATCGGCGATGCTGCGCCCGAGCATCTGATAGCCGCCGCACAGCCCGAGCAGATGACCGCCGCGGCGGACATGCGCGGCGATATCGATATCCCAGCCCTGTGCACGCAGAAATGCGAGATCACCGAGCGTCGACTTGCTGCCGGGAATGATCACAACGTCGGCCTCGGCCGGGATCGGCGTGCCCGGCGGCACGAACACCAGCTTGACGCCCGGCTCCATGCCGAGCGGATCGAGATCATCGAAATTGGCAATCCGCGCCAGCATCGGCACGGCGATGACGCGCTTGGCGGTCGATGCTTGCGCCCGGTCGAGATCGACCGCGTCCTCAGCCGGCAACAGTGCGGCCAACGGCAGCCACGGCACAACGCCAAGCGACGGCCAGCCGGTCAGCTCGGTAATCGCCGTCAGCCCATGATCGAACAGCCGGACGTCGCCTCGGAATTTGTTGATCAGATAGCCCGCCACCAGCGCCCGCTCAGCATCGTCGAGCACCAGATGCGTGCCGGCGAGGCTCGCGATCACACCGCCGCGCTCGATGTCGCCGGCGACCACCACCGGCACGTTCGCGGCCTGGGCGAACCCCATATTGGCGATGTCGCCAGCGCGGAGATTGATCTCCGCCGGCGAGCCGGCGCCTTCGACCAGCACGATGTCGGCCTCGCGTGCGAGCCTCGCGAAGCTGTCGAGTACGTGCGGCAGCAGCGCCGCTTTCTTGTCGAGGAAGTGCTGCGCGCCGAGCCTGCCAAACCGTTTGCCTTGTACGATCACTTGCGCGCCGGTGTCGGTCTCTGGCTTCAGCAGCACCGGATTCATATGCACCGTCGGCGGCAGTCTGGCGGCGCGCGCCTGCACCGCCTGCGCCCGACCAATTTCACCGCCATCGACCGTCACCGCAGCATTGTTCGACATGTTCTGCGGCTTGAACGGTGCTACCTTGAGCCCCCGTCGCACCAGCGCCCGGCACAGCCCCGCCACCAGCGTCGACTTGCCGGCATTGGAGCAGGTGCCCTGGATCATCAGCGCGGGGGTCACCTGCGTCATACCGCGTCACTCCTCACGACGTCATTCCGGGGCGCGAACGAACTTCGCGGCCCCGAAATCTCGAGGTGCTCTGCACTTCTGGATTCCGGGTTCGCCGCTGCGCGGCGCCCCGGAATGACACTCGACCTTCGGTCGCGCGCTCAAAATTCCACGCCCTTTTGCGCCTTCACGCCGGTCCGGAACGGGTGCTTCACCAAGGTCATATCGGTCACGAGGTCTGCGATCTCGATCAGCGCCGGGTGGGCGTTGCGGCCGGTGATCACCACGTGCTTGTCGGCCGGCTTCTCGTCGAGCAGCACCGCAACGATTTCTTCGATCGGCAGATAATCATAGCGCAGCACGATGTTCAGCTCGTCGAGCAGCACCATGCGATGACGGTCGTCGCGGATCAATTCCTTGGCGCGCTCCCAGCCGGCGCGCGCCGCGGCGATGTCGCGTTCGCGGTCCTGGGTTTCCCAGGTGAAGCCCTCGCCCATGATGTGCAGCGTCGCGAGCTCCGGAAACTTCGCCAGCAGCTTGGCCTCGCCGGTGTTCCACTTCTCCGACTTGGTGAAGTGCACCACGCCGACCGGCATGCCGTGGCCGATATGGCGGAACACCATTCCGAGCGCCGCTGAGGTCTTCCCCTTGCCGGTGCCGGTGTGGACGATGATCAGCCCCTTGCTGTCGGTCATGCCCTCCAGCTTCTTGTCGTGCGCGGCTTTCCGCTTCTTCGCCTTTTCGGCGTGGCGGACGTTTTCGTCGCGGGCGGGCAGAGGATCGGTCATGCAGCTTCCTTGGGAGTGAGAATTTCGGCGAGCAGGTCGGCCGCTCGGTTGGAGCGCGGCGTCCACAGCCCGCGGCGGATCGCCTCGTCGAACCGCGCCACGATATCGCGCAGCGCCGCCGGATTGGCGTCGCGGAGAAACTCGCGCACCGCGTCGTCTTCGAGATAAGCGGCGAACAGCAGGTCGAAATGACGATTGCCGACGGCGTCGGTCGAAGCCGCAAAGCCGAACAAATAGTCCACGGTGGCGGCGATCTCGGAGGCGCCCTTGTAGCCGTGGCGCATCACGCCCTGAATCCACTTCGGGTTGGCGGCGCGGCCCCGCACCACGCGAGAGATCTCATGCGCGAGCGTCCGCGGCAGCGGCGCTTCGGGCCGAGACGTGTCGACATGGGCGATCCGCGGTGCCTGCCCGCGCAGACTTTCGACCGTTGCGGCGAGACCGCCGATGAACTGGTAGTAATCGTCGGAATCGAGAATGTCGTGCTCGCGATTGTCCTGCGCCTGCGCCACCAGATCGACCGCTTTCAGCCGCGCCGCGAACGCATCGGCGGCCTCGGCGCCGTCCTGCCCCGCCCCATAGGCATAGCCGCCCCAGGCAAGATAAGCGCCGGCGAGATCATCGCGGCTAGTCCAGCCGCCGTCATCGATCATCGCCTGCAGCCCGGCGCCGTACGTGCCCGGCCTCGCGCCGAACACCCGCGCGCCGGCTTGCTTCTTCGCCAGCTCGGGATCGACACCCGTTCGAACTAATTGTTCGCTGCGGACGCGGACCTGGGCGGCGATCGGATTGGCGTCATCAGGTTCGTCGAGCGCAGCGACCGCTGCAATTGCGCTGGCAATCAGGTCCATCTGCACCGGGAAGGCGTCACGAAACAGTCCGGAGACGCGGAACGTGACGTCGACGCGCGGCCGCCGCAGCTCGGACAGCGGCACGATCGCAAAGCCGGTGACGCGGCCGGTTGCATCTTCCCAGGTCGGCCGCGCACCGATCAGCGCCAGCGCCTGCGCGACATCATCGCCGCCGGTGCGCATATTGGCGGTGCCCCACGCCGACAGCGCGATCGAGCGCGGCCATTCGCCGGCCTCCTGCCAATAGGATTCGATCAGGCGCTCGGCGGCGAGCTGGCCGATCCGCCACGCCGACGGCGTCGGCACCGCGCGGACATCGACCGCAAAGAAATTACGCCCCGTCGGCAGCACATCGGGCCGGCCGCGGGTGGGCGCGCCGGAGGGCCCCGGCCGAATGAACCGCCCATCGAGCCCGCGCAGCAGCGCGTCGCGCTCGGCATCGCCGGACGCTTCGATCGCCGGACGCAGCGACGTGGCGATCCAGTCGAGCACGGGCTGAGCGTGAGGCAGTCTCTCCTCATCGCCCGCAGGAGAGGGTGAAGCTTGATGAAGAGCCGACACCAGTCGCAGCGCCAGCGCTTCGACGCGCTCGACGGTGTCGCCATGGGTCCGCCATGGCCGATCGCTCAGCTCGGCGAGGACTGTTGGCCGTGGGACGGCATAGGGCACAGCCAGATCGCGGGTCAGTGGATCGAATTCGGTCCCGTCGGGGTTGGTTAGTCCGAGGTCGCGTGCCAGCGCGCGATGCAGCGAGGCATCCTGCGGCTTCAGTTCGGAGCGCGGCAGACGCGCGATCGAAACCAACAGCTCGTCGCGCTGCGCGGCGAGCGGCGTGCGGCCGAATACGTGCAGCCCGTCGCGGATCTGCATCTCTTTCAGATCGCACAGATGCGCATCGATCGCCCGCAACGCATCGAGCGTTGCGGTGTCGCGATCGATCGCGACGTCTTCGTCGAGCCGCGTCGCTCTTGCCAGCGAAATGATGTCCTCGGCGATCGCGTCCGCGCGGGTCGGATCGAGATCGGCCGCCATCGCATATTCGTCGACCAGCGTTTCCAGCCGCGCCATCTCGTCGTGCAGCTCGGCACGGGTCATCGGCGGCGTCAGATGATCGACGATCACTGCGGCGCTGCGCCGCTTGGCCTGGATACCCTCGCCGGGATCGTTGACGATGAACGGGTAGAGATGCGGCAGCGGCCCAAGCAGCGCGGATGGAAAACAGTCGCGCGACAGCCCGGCGCTCTTGCCCGGCAGCCATTCGAGATTGCCGTGCTTGCCGAGGTGGATCACCGCTTCGGCGCCGAACACCTGCCGCAGCCACAGATAGAACGCCACGTAGTGATGCGGCGGCGGCAGCTCGGGATCGTGGAAGCTGGACTTCGGATCAATCGCATAGCCACGCGCCGGCTGCACCCCGACCAGGATGTTGCCGAAGCGATGCAGGCCGAGACGGAAGGCCCCATTCGCGACATGCGGATCCTGCTCCGGCGCCCCCCACCGTTCTGTCACCGCGTCCCGCACCGCCTGCGGCAGCTCCGCGAACGCCGCCGCGTAGTCCGCCACCGGCCAGCTCACGCCGCCGTCCCGATCGGATCGGCTCTTCAGTTCGTTGGTCGGGCCGCGCTGCAGCCGCTCCATCAGCGCCGCCGTGTCGGCCGGCAGCTCGCGGGTGAGATAGCCTTCCGTCCGCAGCGTGAACAGCAGATCGTGCAGCGATTGTGGGGTGTCGAGGCCGACGCCGTTGCCGAGCCGGCCGTCGCGATTCGGATAGTTAGCGAGCACGATGGCGACGCGGCGTTGGTCGCGCGGCTGATGCCGCAGCCGCACCCAGGCCTGCGCCAGATCCGCCACCGCATCGATCCGGTCCTGCAGCGGCTGATACACGGTCGGGGCGAATTCGGCATCGCCGCCGCGCTGCTTGAACGCCACGGCGCCGGCGAAGACACGGCCGTCGACCTCCGGCAGCACGACATGCATGGCGAGGTCGCGCGGATTGAGACCCCGGCCGGATTGCTCCCAATGCTCGCGCGTCACCCCCGCCTGCGCCACCTGCAGGATCGGGCAGTCCGCCGACGCCAGTACCCCGGAGTCCTCCGTGGCGGTGGCGGTCGCAAACGCGGTGGCGTTGATGATGACGTCCGGCGGCGTCGCGGCAAGCACGCTGCGCAGGAACGCGATCGAGCGCGCATCCTTCAGGCTGGTCACGAAGATGCAGGTTGGATCGAAATCACGCGCGGCCAGGGCGTCACGCAGCGCCTCGATCGCCGCCGTATCGCCGCTCGCTGCCAGCGCCCGATAAAAGATCACCAACGCGCGGCGGCGCTGCGATGGCGGCGGCTCGGCCGGCCAGAACCCTGCGGCCGGCATCGGCCGCGGCGGCGGCGGGCAGTCGTCACGCAAGATCATCCAGGCGCCGTAGCGCAGCGCCAAGCGGACGTTCTCGGCGCCGCCCTCGCTGCAATAGCGCCACAGCGCGTGAGCATCGTCGAGATCGGCGGTGCTACGCGCGGCCAGCTCCGCATTCCATTCCATCTCGCCCGGAATGCAGACGAACTGCGCGCCGCGCGCCAGCGCATCGCGCCGCAGGCTGTCGACGCCATGCGGCCAGTAGGCCTCGCCACCGAGCATCCGCAGGATGACGAGCTTGGCTTTCGCCAGCGTGCGCTCGACATAAAGATCGACAGAGGCCGGATGGCCGAGCGCCAGAAAATTGGTGAGCTGGAGCGTCGGATAGTCGTCCGGCATCCCGGCGCGCGCAGCACCGAACGCCGCCAGATCGCTGTCGGCCGCCGACAACACCACGATATCGGCCGTCGCCTGACCAAGATCGCGCGCAACGTCGCCGTCGTCGATGCCGGCGCTGGTGTCGAGCTTCAGGTGCATGCGAGGAGCCTTGGTGGCACCAGCAACGCGCCCTTCCCGTCATTGCGAGGAGCGAAGCGACGAAGCAATCCAGCTCCGAGCACAGGGCTGGATTGCTTCGCTTCGCTCGCAATGACGGAAGGCGACATGGACTACCCCGCCAGTGCGCGGCGGGCGGCGTCGGCGTCGAAGCCTTTGAGGCCGATTACCACTAGATGGTCGGGACGCTCGGCATCGGGGCGGGCGAAGGCGAGATCGATGCGCGAGCCGACCGCCTGCACCACGACCGGGGCCGGCTTGCCGGCGACACGGGCATGGCCTTTGACGCGCAGCACGCCCTGGAGCCCCAGCGCATCGCCGACCCGCGCCTTCATCGCGTCGAGCGTCTCTGCCGGCTGCGGGGTGATCACCAGCGAGTCGAAATCGTCATGATCGTGCTCCTCGCCTTCGGCGTGATGCCCGGCGCGGGATGCAAGATCATTCTCGGCTTCGGCATCGAGACCGATCAGCACCGACGGCGCCAGCGTGCCATGCGACCGCACGATGCGGACGTTCGGACGTACCCGGCTCGCCAGCTTGGCCTCGAGCGCGGCAAGCTGGTCGGGCGTCACCAAATCGCTCTTTGACAGCACCACCAGATCGGCGCAGGCGAGCTGATCCTCGAACACTTCCTCGATCGGATCGTCATGCGTGGCGTCGCGCTGCGCCTTCACCGCGTCGTCGTCGAGCGGCACCCGGCCTTCGCACAGCGCCAACGCATCGACCACCGTGACGACGCCGTCGGCGGTCGCACGGGTCTTCACCGCCGGCCAGGCGAACGCCTTCAGCAGCGGTTGCGGCAGTGCGAGCCCGGAGGTTTCGATCACGATCGCGTCGAGCGGCGTGTCGCGGTTCAGCAGCTTTTCCATGGTCGGGATGAAATCGTCGGCGACCGTGCAGCAGATGCAGCCGTTGGTCAGTTCGACGATATCGCCCGGTGCGCACACCGACGCGCCGCAATCCTCGACCAGCGAGCCGTCGAAACCGGCATCGCCGAATTCATTGACGATCACCGCGATGCGGCGGCCGCTCGACTGATTGAGCAGCGCGCGCAGCAGCGTGGTCTTGCCGGCGCCGAGAAAGCCGGTGAGCACCGTGACGGGAACGCGGGCGGTCATGAACTACTCTCCTGATTGGCGTTTCAGCCACAGCGGCAGGCCGGCGGCGATGAAGGCGACGTTGGGCACGGCGGCAGCGATGGTCTGATTGAGGCGACCTTGCGCGTCGCGGAAGGCGCGGCCGAGCGGCGTCTCCGGCACCAGGCCGAGGCCGACTTCGTTGGAGACGAGCACGATCGGTCCGGCGGCGACGCCGAGATAGCGCGCCAGCCGCCTCGCCTCGACCTCGGGATCGCGGCCGGCTTCCATCAGGTTGAACAGCCACAGTGTCAGGCAATCGACCAGTACGGCGCGGCCGCGGCCGGCGTGCTGGGTCAGCGCATCGACCAAGCCGAGCGGCTCCTCGATCGTAGTCCAGCCCTCGCCGCGGCGGGCGCGATGGTGGGCGATGCGATCGGACATTTCGTCGTCGCTGGCGGTGGCGGTCGCGAGATAGATCCTGGCGAGGCCGCTCTCGGCGACCAGCCGTTCGCCGAACACCGATTTGCCGGAGCGCGCGCCGCCAAGCACCAGGGTAGAGATCAGCGCGCTCATGCCGGCGCCCGCCCATCGTCGGGAGACCATTGCGGCGGCGGCAGGCGGACGACGGTACCCTTGCGCAGGACTTCCGGTCGCTGCCGCCACGGCACCAGACCGTAGTGACTGTCCTGATAGGAGGCGACGAACGCCGCCACCGCGTCGGCGCCGCCGGCGCCGTCGAGATCGCCGAATACGAACGTGTAGCCGCCTTCGCTCGACACTGCGACGGTGGCGGCGCGTTTGCATGCGGACAGGCACTGCACGGCGCGGACCTGCGCTCCGCCGGCGCCGGCCAGCGCGTCGCGGACGGCTTCCAGCATCGGCGCACCGACGGCGACGCCGTCGATCGTCTTGCAGGTGGTGCAGACGCTGACCATCACCGGCGCGCCAGGCAGCACGCGCGGCGGATCGGCGCTCACATCGGCAGGGGGCTCGGAATCCATCGGGCTCGAATCATCGCGTCAGCTATCGAGCTTTGTCGGAACGCGCGGGAGAGGCCTTTGCCGTCCGCACTGCTTCCGTCCGGTGCACCCCGCCCCGACGACCCTTCAAAGCACAATACGCGATGGCAGGTCTCCTGGCTCGCGAGTCGCCGCCATTCGCCGCCTTCCCAGGAATTCCCAGTGGCCTCGGCGATGGCTCGTCGCTTACAGTTGCGGGGGCAGCTCCGGGATCGAGACGCACCGCGTCTCCCACCGGCTTCCCTTTTCACCTTCCTTGCGGAAGGACCATCGTCTGGCACGCTAGCTGCGACGCTGTTGCGGGTCAACAACGCGAAGGTGGTGTTGACCGGGCTTGCGCGTTTGCCTCAGTTGCGCGCCTTGCCGAACCAAAGGACCATCCGATGCCGACCGAAACCCTCGTCACCTGGCAGCCGCCGTCGATCACCCCGGTCGACCCGTCGCTGAAAGCAACCCTGCGGGCGCGGGTGGACGGCAAGGCCAAGCCGCTCGGCTCGCTCGGGCGGATCGAAGACCTCGCCATCGAACTGGCCTTGATGCGACATCCGCAGCCGCCGCGCGCCGACAATGCGGTGCTGATGGTGTTCGCCGGCGACCATGGCCTGACCGAAGAAGGCGTGTCGCAATATCCGTCCGCCGTGACGGTGGCGATGGTAATGACCTATCTGGCCGGCAAGGCCACCGCCAATGCATTCGCAGCCGCCAACCATGTCGACGTCCGGGTGATCGACGCCGGTGTCGCCGCCGAGCTGCCGAAGCATCCCGATCTGATCGACGCCAAGGTGCGGATGGGAACCGCCAACGCGGCGCGTCAGCCGGCGATGAGCATCGCGGAGGCGTGCCAGGCGCTCGATCGCGGCGCCGAACTGGCGCGGGCCGAGATCGCCGCGGGGGCGGACGTGATCGCGCTCGGCGAAATGGGGATCGGCAACACGGCTTCGTCGTCTCTGCTGCTGCACCGCCTCGGCCCGGCGCCGCTCGATCAGAGCATCGGGATCGGCGCCGGCCAGGATGCCGACGGCATGGCCAAGAAGAAGGCGGCGATCGAAAAGGCGGCGATGCGCAGCCCCGCCACCGCACCGCTGGAGGCGCTGGCCGAATTTGGCGGGCTGGAGATTGCCATGATGGCGGGCGCTGTGCTGGGCGCCGCCTCGCAGCGCCGGCCGGTGATCGTCGATGGCTTCATCGCCACGGCCGCGGCGCTGGTCGCGGTGCGGCTGGCGCCGGAAGCCCGCGACTATTGCGTGTTCGCCCATCGCTCGGCCGAGCGCGGCCACGACCTTGCGCTTCAGGCGATGGATGCCGCCCCGCTGCTCGATCTGCGGCTGCGGCTCGGCGAAGGCACCGGCGCGATTCTCGCCGTGCCGCTGGTGCGCGCCGCCTCGCGGCTACTCACCGACGTCGCCGATCTCGCCGACGTGCTGGCGGGCAAGCTGTGAGTACGGTGCTGAACAAAATGGCGGCGATGACCGATCCGGCCGAGATCGCAGCCGCCAACGCCAACCCGCCGGTGTTCGACGAAGCGTTTCGGGAGAAGTTCGCCGAGCTGATCGCGTGGCGCCGCGACGTCCGCCGCTTCAAGACCGATCCAGTCGCGCCGGAGCTGATCGATCAGCTCCTCGACCTCGCCCAGCTCGCCCCGTCGGTCGGCAACAGCCAGCCGTGGCGCTGGATCAGCATCGACTCGGCCGAAACGCGGGCGCGGATCCGCGCCAACTTCCTGCGCTGCAACGAGGTGGCGGCGAGCGCGTATCAGGGCGAACGTGCGGCGCTGTACGCCAAACTCAAGCTGGAAGGCATCGACGTCGCGCCGCGGCAGTTCGCGCTGTTCTGCGACCGCGAGACGGCGCAGGGTCTCGGCGTCGGGCGCCAGACCATGCCGGAAGCGCTCGATTACTCCGTCGTGGCGATGATCGAGACGTTCTGGCTCGCCGCGCGGACGCTCGGCCTCGGAGTCGGCTGGGTGTCGATCCTTGATCCAGAGGCGATCACCACCGAGCTCGACGTGCCGGCGACCTGGAAGTTCATCGCCTATCTGTGCGTCGGCTGGCCGGTGGAACACCACGTCGACCCGGAACTGGTGCGCCATCACTGGCAGGACCGCACCACCGCGGGCCGCATTGTGCTGTCGCGCTGAGTTCCATCGGTGCGCGGGCGCACTGAGTGTCCGCGCTGTTTGTTGATCGTTAAGGCAAGATCGCGGCGACGGCCGCAATTTGCAAGAAATCGTCACATTCGCGCGTCAGGACTCCGTCCGCGTTTCCGATAACGGAGGACCGGACATGCGAACTACCAACCTTTGGACGACCGCTTTGTTTGCCGGCGCGCTGGTCGCGTCGAGCCTCTCTGCCGCACCGGCGCTGGCGCGCGGCCAGCAGGATCAGCGCAACGCCGGCGAGGCCGCAGCGACGGCGTCGGGATGCAGCTCCTACGAACGCGCCCCCGACGGATCATGGCGCCCGATTCCCTGCCTTTCGAGCGGACCGGCCGCCGCGATTACGCGGAGCTCATCGAGCCGAAGCTCAGAAGCCAGCAACTGATCACAGCGCCTTCAAGACAACCGGCGCGGTCTCGGTCGTCCTGGCCTTTACGCTTCAATCCCGTCGTTGCTGATGACCGAAGCAATCCGGCATCAGCAGCGAACAGGATGGCATCCGCTCGGGCTTAACGCCCGAACAGTCCGGTGATCGTCGTCTTCGCCAGGGTGTGGAAGTTGAGGTCGAAGCCGACCAGCGCCGGCATCGCGGTGGCGCCGGCGTTCGGCAGCTTTTCGACGTCGACCGCGAATACCGTGATCTGATAGCGGTGCGGCTTGTCGCCCGGCGGCGGGCACGGGCCGCCGTAACCGGGCACGCCGAAATCCGTCAGGCCCTGGATCGTGCCTTCGGGCATCAAACCTTTCGCGATATCGCCCGCGCCCTTCGGCAGCGACGTCGTCGTGGCCGGAATGTTGAACACCACCCAATGCCACCAGCCGCTGCCGGTCGGCGCATCCGGATCGTACATCGTCACCGCGAAGCTCTTGGTGCCGGCGGGCGCGTCGCTCCAGCTCAGCGCCGGCGAGACGTTGGCGCCGGTGCAGCCGAAGCTGTTGAACAATTGCTCGTGGGCGATCGTTGCGCCTTCGGCGATGTCGGGACTGGTGAGCTTCATGGCCTGCACTCCTGCCGCATGCGGGCGCGCACGCCGGCTGGCGCGCAGCGCACGTCATCGGGTCGCTGATGTCGTGGTCCCCGCCGGGCGGCGAGGCGACGCGATGCTAGCAAGCCAAAACGGGCGACGGAAGCTCATGCGCGGCTCAAGGCCGGCGACAAATCCGCCGATTATTCCGGCTTGGCCGCCGGCGCCTTGCGGGACGGCCTCAGCAGCAGCGGAAAACCGGAAAAGAAGGTGTTGGAATTGATCAGCAGCGGAATCCCGAGCCATTCCGACACGGTCCGCGGACCGCTGCGGAGCTCCTCACGCCGCGCCTGAGGCGGGGCCAGCCGCGCCGGTGATGCAGCTGGCGCCGACTTGACCGCCTGCGCCGCAGGATCGGGGGCCGGCTGGGCTTCAGTCTTCACCGGCTGCGCGGGGGCCGGCGCCGCAGAGCCAGCGGTGCTCGTCGCACCCGCCTCCTTGCCGCCGTGCCGTTCGAGAATGCCGCTGGCCACGAGCGCCGACCCGAACGGCGGCTCGACCCGAACCACAGCCCCGCCGCCGCTCGGACCGCGGCGATCGGGCACCTCGACCAGTTCGACCTGGTTGAAGCCGCGCTGCTTGAGTTCGGCGACTGCGGCCTTGGCCTGTGTGGCGCTGTCGAAGGTACGAGTGATCTGCGTCATGTCTGGCATGCCTCGGAGGGTTGCTCGTCGGCGTGCAAACGACCTGAAGCGCAGGATCGTTCCTTTCGGGCAGACACGGCGTCCCGAGTGGGGAGCCGCCGGCCGGCTAAGCGCAGACGTCCGGCATGCAACAGCCGCCGCAGCCACCCTTGCCGTCGCACATCGGAGCCTCCGGGCCGCCCTTGGCGGGTTTGGCGATCAGCGACAATTGCTGCTCGAGGCTGGTGCTCTCGCAGGACGGGCAGACCGCGGATTCACCGGAGAACAGCAGCGTCTCGAACTGGTGACCGCATTTGTTGCAGACGAAGCCGTAAATCGGCATGACGGACCTTCCGAAGCTGACTGGGAACCACTTGCGCCTAGCAAACAACCGGCGCGACCTGCAACGCGTCGGATCAAATCGAAGCCAAGGAGGGACGCGATGGATCAGGGCGAGGCCTGCGTGGTGATGGTGACGGCGCCGAACAAGGGGGAAGCGGAACGCTTGGCAGTCGCAACACTCGAAGCCCGGCTCGCCGCCTGCGTCCAAATCCAGGCCATCACCAGCCATTATTGGTGGGACGGCAAGATCACCAGCGACGCCGAGCAACTGCTGCTGTTCAAGACACTGCCGACGAAGTTCGCCGCCTTGCGCGACCTGATCACCTCGCTGCACTCCTACGATACCCCGGAGATCATCCAGCTCCCGGTCACCGCCGGCGCGGAGAAGTATCTCGGCTGGATCAGGCGCGAGACCGGCGCATAGCGCTCACTCGCAACCACACCGGCGGCTCGCCGCTCACGGCGAGCGCGGCGCGAATGGTGCCGGCAGATACACGCGGGGGCCAGCGCAGCAGATGACTGCGGCAGTGCGTGCAGTCTGTAGCGCCGAATCCGTCGATCGGTACCGGAAGAAATCCCAGCCGTTCCACCAGTTCGCATTCATTGCCGAGAGCGACGGCCCAGGCGCCTTTGACCTCGCCGGCCGTGGTCAATTGATCGACATGCCAGCGGATCGATTTGTCCTTGCGAAAATGCCGCGCGAGCCGGGCCTGAAGTCCGCCCGGACCATAGGCCGAACCGCAATACAGATAACGCCCGGGCCGAAGCCGCGCCGACAGGCCGCCGCCGAGCCGCACCGTGAGCGGCGCCGCGATCGCGATCGCCACCACATAGGCGCCGGGGCCGGCCGGACAGGCGGAGAGCGACACACTGGTCATCGGGTCGTTGTGAGCGCACCGGCGCCGGCCGGTCAACCGTGGGCTTACGCGGCCTGCGACTGCCCCTTGTCCCGCGCCCGGCGACGTTCGGGGCCGGTATAGCCGGCGTCGCGAGTCTTGCGACGATCGAGCACGCCGGTGCGCAGGCTGTGGAAGAACTCGGTGACCTGGTGGGACAACCGACCGGCCTGCTCGGCGAGATCGCCGGTCGAATGCAGCACGCTGGCGGCGGACTGGCTGGCCTGCCCCACCGCCTCGCTGACGGTCGAAATGTTGTCGGCCAGCATCGAGTTGTCGCGCGCCGCACTTTGAGCGTTTTCAGAGATTTCGCGCGTCGCACTGCCCTGCTGCTCGATCGCCACCGCGATCGTCGCGGTCACCGCGCTGATCTCACGCATGGCGCTGCCGACGTCGCGGACCGCCTCGACCGCACTCCGGGTCGAGGTCTGGATCGCCGTGACCTCGCTGGAGATATCGGCGGTCGCCTTGGAGGTCTGCTCCGCCAGCGCCTTCACTTCGGCGGCGACCACCGCAAACCCGCGACCGGCCTCGCCGGCCCGCGCCGCCTCGATCGTGGCATTGAGCGCCAGCAGGTTGGTCTGCGCTGCGATCGCCTGGATCAGCCCGACCACCGCCCCGATCCGCTCGCTCATCGCCGCCAGCCCCTCAATCTCGTTGACTGAGCGCTCGGTCCGGCTGTCGGCGGTCCGCACCACATCGGTCGCCTTGGCGATCTGGCGTGCGATCTCGCCGATCGACGCCGATAGCTCCTCCGCCGCGGACGCAACGGTCTGCACGCTTTCGGAGGCCTGCTGCGATGCACCGGCGGCAGCCGCCGCCTGCCCGGAGGCCTCGGCGGCGACGTCGTCAATCGACTGCGCGTTGTTGCGCATCGTCGCAGCGTTGTCGGTCACGGCGCGCAGCATGTCCTCGATCGATGACCGGAATGCCTCGACCGCTTCGTTGACCTTCGCCTTCTGAGCATCCTCGATCCGGGCGCGCTCGGCTTCCTGCGCCTCGGCGTCATGCTTGGCCTTTTCGACCGCCTTCTCTTTGAACATCTCGACGGCGTGGGCAACTTCGCCGACCTCATCGCTGCGGCCGAGCCCCGGGGGCACCACCGTGAAATCGCCGTTGGCGAGCCGGTTCATTCCCTCGGTGAGCGAACGCAGCGGCCGCGAGATGCTGCGGCTGAGCAATGCGCCGGCACCGAGGGTCAGGACCAGGACCCCAAGACCGATGGCCAGCGCCCATTCGCGCGCCTCCTGCATCGCCTTGACAGAGGCGCTGCGGTCGACGCCGAGCACCGAGACGCCGATGGCTTCGCCGGCATAATCACGCACTGGGGCCAGCATAATCGTCTGATCCATTGAGCCGATATGCATCGCTTGCTGCGCCGACTTATCGCGCAGCGCAGCCGCCATCTGCTCGGCGCCGATCACCGGGTCGGTCTCGAAGGTTGAGGCGTATCGCTGGAAGCCGTTGGGAGTCTTCAAATACAAGGCGACGTCAGCGCCGGTGCCGCTCTTGAAAGCATCGAAGAAGCGGCTGCCGAGCGTCATCCCGACCTCCACCGAACCGATCGGCTTGCCGTCCTGGAACACTGGCGAGACACCGCGGATACCGAGTCCCTCGACACCATTTTCCAGTCCGCTCACCGGCTTGCCGCTGGCGTTGACGGCCACGACAGTCTTGCGGATCGCCGACAGATCGTCGCCGAACTTTTCCAGCTTGTGCAGCCGCAGGAACGACGTCGCTGGCGCGGTATGGAATTGCATCTGCACGACGCCGTGTGTCGCCTGTAACTGCAGGAAGCTCGGCTGCAGCATGCGGATCAACCCGTCGCGGTCGCGGCTCGCGAAGACATCCTGGATCGCGGTGTTGCTCGCCAGAGAAGCCGCCAGCGAAGCGGCGCGCTGTTGTGAGGCCGCCATCTGCTGACCGAGCGAATCCTGCAGCCCATTCAGTTCGCGTGCAGCTGCTTGCTCGGTCATCCGCGCTGACAACACAATGTTACTGATCGTGGTTGCGGCGACAGCCGTCACCACACTGGCAGCCAGCGCGATCGAAAATCGCAGACCGATGGTGAAACGAAAGGGGCGGCGCTGGGCGTTACTCATTCTATGTACCTCGGCACTCACGACCCGCATCGCTGGATCGTCATTCCACAGTGGCGTGTAAAATCCGCTGATGACGCCCGTGGTAGGACCGCGATCTTTACACAACGATTAAAATAATTCCGGCGCTTGGTGCGCAGGCCAGGCCGAACGAAGACTGGACGGCGACCTGATCGCAGGCGCGATTTTGGGAGCTGTCTTGCGCTGAACGGCAAGCGCCTCGCCAACGGATTTGGCTTATGCGACCGGCCTTTTCTCGATTGCTAATCGATTCACCGGAATGACGACGCAACGATTCAATCGAAAACAATCTTTGGCGCTGATCCCCCGCGCCACAACTCACGTCATGAACGGGACGCTCGAATGACGAATGCAGATTCGAGGGGCGCGGCGCGCTAACGTCGACGAAAGTTCTAGATATTTGTGGCGCGCAAAGCGGACGAAGTTACCTCACACACACCCGCCCCGATCAAACTGATCGAGAACACGATCCTAATGCTTGGTCGGGACCTGGCTGAGCAGGATGCGCTTCAGCTTGGCGCGTGCATGCATCTCGGTGGCGGACTGCATCACGAGGCCTTTCGGCGCATCGCTGAGAGATTCGGCCTGCGCCCATTCGGCGGCGGCGAGCCATTCCAACTCATCGGGCGACAGGTTGCGGAAGGGAGCTGGGTCGGCGACCTTCATGGCGATTTCCTCATAGGGCGATCCCGGCTGCTTCGGCTCCGATCGCTTGTCGTTATGGAGATCAGCTTAGGGCGATGCCGGCCCGACAACAACTGCGACATATCCGGCCGTCGCAAACGTTAGTTGCAAATGCAAAGCTAATGCGATGTTGACGCACCCGGTTGCAGTGGCCACCATCGCGGTCGATAGCTGCGTCACACTCGTCCGACCTGTGTGTGTTTATCCCTCCTTCGATTCTGCTCGACATGACTGATCTGCGATCCTATAGCGCTCCGTGGTGGTTGCCCGGCGGCCATCTGCAAACCATCTGGCCGACGCTGTTCGCGCAGCCACGGGCCTCGCAAGCCATCAAGCTCGTCCGCGAACGCTGGCGAGCGCCCGACGGCGACTTCATCGATATCGATCATCTGCCCGGGCCCGACCATGCGCCGTGGCTGGTGCTGTTTCACGGCCTCGAAGGATCGTCGGCGAGCCGCTACGCAATCGCATTTGCGCAGGGCGCGCTCGCGCGCGGCTGGCGGCTGTCGATTCCGCACTTTCGCGGCTGCTCGGGCGAACTCAATCTCGCACCGCGCTCCTACCACTCCGGCGACTTCCAGGAAGTCGGCTGGCTGCTAGCGCGAGTTCGCGACCGCGCCGATGCGCCTGTGCTTGCCGCCGGCGTCTCGCTCGGTGGCAACGCGCTGTTGCGCTGGGCGGAGGAGGCCGGCAGCGGCGCCGCGGAGATCGCGCGCGCAGTGGCGGCGGTCTCAGCCCCGCTGGATCTCGTGGCCGCCGGCGCCGCGATCGACAGCGGCGTCAACCGCCTGATCTACACCCGGCATTTCCTGCGCACGATGATTCCGAACGCGCTCGCGAAATGGCAGCAGCATCCGGGACTGTTCGATCGCGAACGGGTGCAACGGGCAACGACTTTGCGCGAATTCGACGACGCCTTCACGGCGCCGCTGCACGGCTTTGCGGGTGTCGATGACTACTGGACCCGTGCCTCGTCCAAGCCGCATCTGCACAAGATCAATATCCCGGCTTTGGTCGTGAACGCGAGCAACGATCCGTTCGTGCCGGCCGCCTCACTGCCGGCACCAGACGACGTCGGCACGATGGTGACGCTCTGGCAACCCGATGAAGGCGGACATGTCGGCTTCGCCACCGGCCCCTGGCCCGGCCGGGTCACCGCCATGCCCGAGGCGGTCAGCGACTGGCTCGGCTCTATCCTCGGCGGCTAATAGTCGGCGCTGCGCAGTTCGAATTGCGCGATGCTCTTGAACCGCGCACCTCGCGCGTCCTGGCGCAGCACAGCGATCCGATCGATTGCAATCCGATCCATGCCGGTGGCCGCGAATTGTCTCCGCAGCACCGCCAACAATTCGTCGTGGCGAGCCGGATCAAGCGAACCGGTCAGCGTCATGTGAAACCGGAACTCGTCCATCACATAGGGGTAGCCCCAGCGATCGAGATAGCCGACCTGCTCGGGCGTCAGCCGTTCCGGCTTGCGCCGGGCGCGATCCTCCGCCGACAGCGGCGCGCGAAATTCATCGAAGTCGCGAACGCAATCGGCCGCGAGCTGCTGCAGCGGCTCGGAGGGCGTTTCCGGCACCAGCGCGATGAACCCGCCGATCGGCCTGATCACCGGGGCGATCCGCGGAATCGCCCGCGGCGTTTCGGCAAAGGTCGCACAGGCCCAAAGCAAGTCGCTTTCGCTGCGGCCGCCGATCAATCCGAACGGCGCCTTCAGAGTGGCGTGAAAGCCGTAGCCGCGCGGGTCTGCGGTGATGTCGCGCCAGTCCGCAATCGCCGCCGTATGCGCAGCGAACGGCACGTCTTCGCCGGAGATGACATCGTAACCGAGCATCGTCGCCCCGAACTGCGCCAGAGCGCTGCCTGCGGCGGGCAGATAGTAAATCGCGTAACGTGGAAAATTCGACATCGCCGGTGATGATAGCGTCAGATCAGGCGGCAACGCCAGCCGGATGCGGCAGTTTGCGCATGATCACGAAGCGCTCCGGATCGTCGACATGCACCAGCCGGCCGCCGGCGATCACCGCGACGATCCGCGGCCGCAACGCGACCCGATCATCGACCAGCAGAACGTCAGCGCGCTGGCCGCTCGCAATCATGCCGCGCTCGGCGAGACCTGCGGCGCGGGCGGGGTTCTCAGAGATGAGCTTCCAGGCCTGTTCCAGCGGCAGGATGCCGTCGTGCACCAGGCGGAATGCGGCGAGCAGCGGCGCCGGGTAGTAGTAGTCGGACGCCAACACCGAGCACAGTCCTTTGGCGATCATGTCGGCCGCCTTGGTCCAGCCGGTGTGGCTGCCGCCGCGCACTACGTTCGGCGAGCCGAACACGATGAAGTCGCCGTGCAGCGCCGCATCGCGCGCGGTCTCCTCGGTGGTGGGGAATTCGGCGATGCCGACGCCGAGATCACGATAACCCTGCCGCATCGCCGGGGTATCGTCGTCGTGCGACAGCATCGGCATAGATACCTCGCGGGCGATGGCGGCGAGGCGCCGGTTCGCCTGTGGCACTTCGTCGCCACGCGCCGCGATGCGCTCGACCAACCGGTCGAATTCGCCGTCGGACAGGCCGGTGCGCTCGACCATCCGGTTCCGCTTCTGCGGCTTGGCGAGGTTCGCCAGCGTCGAGTCCATGTGATCGTTGAAGGCGAACAGATCGACGCGGCGGTCGCCGATCCACTGCGCGATCTCATCGACCGCATCGAGATTGAATGTCTCGTGGCGCAGATGAATTCGGGTGTCGGCGGAAAGCCGCGGCTTGGTGAGATCGATCGCATCCAGCATCCGGCGGGCGTTGTCGGCGCTGCGCAGGCCGGGCTCCCACGACCAGGTGACGGCGTGAAAGACCGTGGTCAGGCCATTGGCGATCGCCTGGCGGTCGCTGTCGATCAGCGCGACATCGATGGGAAAATCGACCCCCGGCCGCGGCATCATTTGCCGCTCGAAGGCATCGCCGTGCAGATCGACGATCCCGGGCAGCACCAGCAGGCCGCGAGCGTCGATCCGGATTGCCGCATTGCTCGCGGCGGAGCCGACCTCGGCGATGGCGCCGCCGGCGATCTGCAGCGAGGCCTCGGCAATCTCGTCGCCGAGCAGCGTCCGGCCACCTTCGATCGCGATCTCGCTCATCCCATCACCTGCTGTTCTGCTGCCGGCTCTCGGTCCGGCGACTGCACTTTCGCCGCACCTTCATATCGGTCGAGGAATTCGTCCGCTGACAATTTCCGGAAGTCGGGCAGCGCGTTGCGCAACGCTTCGTGGTCCCAATTCCACCACGCCAGCGCGACCAGACGCTCCGCCTGTTGCTCGGAGAAACGGCGGCGGATCGGCCGGGCCGGGTTGCCGGCCACGATCGTGTAGGCCGGCACGTCCCGGGTGACGATCGCGCCTGCAGCAACCACCGCACCGGGACCGATGTTGCGGCCCGGCAGCACGATGGCGCCGTGACCGATCCAGACGTCGTGGCCGATCTCGACGTGATGCGAGCGGCGCCAGGCGAAGAACTCGGCGTCGTCGCTCTCGCCCTCGAAATAGGTGCTGGCGCGATAGGTAAAGTGCGCCTGGGTGGCGCGCTGCATCGGGTGATTGCCGGGGTTGATCCGGGTCATCGCCGCGATCGAGCAGAACTTGCCGATGCTGGTGTAGGTGATCTGCGAATCGTTGACGACGTAAGAGTAATCGCCCATCGCCACTTCGTTCAGGATGGTGCGGGCGCCGACTTCGCAATAGGCGCCGAGGGTGACGTCGTGCAGCTTGGCGGTCGGATCGACGGTCGGCGCGACCGTTAGCAGTTTCGCGGCCATGGGAGTCTCGTGCGCGATGATTGGGATGAGACCTGTCATCGGCGCCGCTCATGACGCCGTCGTGACGCATCGATGACGCAGCGAAGACCTTGATATGTCGGCGGAACTACATCGACTGTCACACGGCTGCAAAACAACAGCGTTAGCGATTCCTCCCGAACCTGTTTCGGGAGCAGCGCATGCTGGTAGTTGAGGGTCTGACCTGCCGTTTCGGCAGCAAAGCCGCCGTAGATGGCGCATCGTTTTCGGTGGAGCGCGGCAGCTTCGTCGGGGTGATCGGGCGATCCGGCGCGGGCAAGTCGACCCTGCTACGCATGCTGAACCGGCTGGCGGAGCCGTCCGAAGGACGCATCCTGTTCGAAGGCGTCGATGTGACCGCGCTGCAGGGCCGCGAGCTGCGACAATGGCGCGCACGCTCCGCGATGATCTTTCAGCAGTTCAACCTGATCGGCCGTCTCGACGTGCTGACCAATGTGCTGATGGGCCGGCTGTCCGAAGTGCCGTCGTGGCGCTCGCTGGTGCAGATGTGGCCGGAGCAGGATCGCGCGCTCGCGATCTCGGCGCTCGATCAGTTCGATATGGCGTCCTACGCGGCGCAGCGCGCCGACCAGCTCTCCGGCGGCCAGCAGCAGCGCGTCGCGATCGCCCGCGCCCTGGTGCAGCAGCCGGACATCGTGCTCGCCGACGAGCCGATCGCCTCGCTCGACCCGCGCAACACCAAGATCGTGATGGATGCGCTGCTGCGCATCAACAAGCACTTCGGCATCACCGTGCTGTGCAATCTGCATTCGCTCGATCTCGCCCGAACCTATTGCGACCGGCTGATCGGCATGGCTTCGGGCCGCGTGGTGTTCGACGGCGCGCCGGCCGCGCTGACCGACCAGATCGCGCGCGAACTCTACGATCTCGAAGCCGACGAAGTGCTCGGCGCTGCGCCGCACGTTCCGCACGGCCTTCCCGCCCCCGCATTGGCCGGCGTCGCCGTGGCCTGATCCCGGCGGCGATCGTTCGCCGTCTCCCCTATCCGGCACCGCCCGCGGCGCGTCCGCGTGCGGTCGCCGTGTTTCGACCGTTCACCGACTGAAGAGACAGGAAACCTCATGATCAAGCTCCGTACTTTCGTCGCCGCCGCTGCCGCGCTGGCGTTCACCGCGCACGCCGCGCCGGCGCAGGACTGGAAGGCGAAATATCCCGAGCTGGTGTTCGGCAAGATCCCGGACGAGAACGCCTCGGGCACCACCACCCGCTGGACCCCGCTGACTGACTATCTCACCAAGCAGCTCGGCGTACCGGTGAAGCTGCGCATTGCCAACGACTACGCCGCGGTGATCGAAGGCCAGCGCGCCGGCAACATCCACATCGGCATGTATGGGCCGGCGTCCTACGCCCGCGCCTATCTGGTCGGCGCCAAGGTCGAGCCGTTCGCCATCGAGGTCAACGGTGACGGCTCCAAGGGCTATCACTCGGTGCTGTATGTGAAGAAGGACTCGCCCTACCAGAAGATCGAAGATCTCAAGGGCAAGAACCTCTGCCTGGTCGATCCAAATTCGACCTCCGGCAACAACGTGCCGCGCTTCATGATGAACAAGATGTCGATCGATCCCGACAAGTTCTTCGCCAAGGTGATCTACGCCGGCAGCCATGAGAACGCGGTGATCGGCGTCGCCCAGGGCACCTGCGATGCGGCGTTCAATTGGTGGAACACCGAGGACGAATCCAACCTGCTGCGGATGGACCGCAAGGGCATGGTCAAGGCCGCGGACTTCCGCATCATCCTGGAGTCGGACCTGATCGTGAACTCGCCGATGGCCTATCTGTCGGACCTGCCGGAAGACCTCAAGGCGGCGATCCGCAAGGCGGTGCTCGATCTCGCCACCAACGATCCGGAAACCTTCAACAAGATCTATGAAGGCAAGGCCAAGCCCTACGCGGCGACCAGCCACAAGGACTACGAGCCGGTGGTCGAGCTGATCAAGTTTGTCGACAGCCTGCGCAAGTCGAAGTCCTGACACATCCCAGCACATCATCGGACGTGGGCGGCCAAACGGTCGCCCGCGTCGTCATGTCGGACAACCGAATGCAGGCAGCCGTCACAGAACTCCCCGAACCGCAGCTCCGCGCCCTCGCCGATCACTACGATGCGGCGGTGGCGGCGAAGCGGCGGCGGCTGGCGCTCGGCGGCGCGATCCTGATCGCCGCGATCGCCGCGGCCGCCTGGATGGGCGAAGTCGACCTGGTCAAGCTGGCCGAGAATTTCTGGCGGTTTCCGTCCTACTTCATCTCGATCGCGCCGAAGCTCGCGCTCGCGACGCTGTGGACCGACCTCGCCGACTGGTTCTGGGGCATCAAGCGCTGGACCGGATTGCTGCTCGATACGATTCTGATCGCCTATGTGGGCACGCTGCTCGGGGCGCTCGCAGGCTTTGCGCTGTGCTTTCTCGCCTCGGCCAATCTGGTGCGTTCGCGCATACTGGTCTTCGTCACCCGCCGCTTCCTCGAATTCTGCCGCACCGTGCCGGAGATCGTGTTCGCGCTGCTGTTTGTGCTGGCGTTCGGGCTCGGCCCGCTGCCCGGCGTGCTGGCGATCGCGATTCACACCGCCGGCGCGCTCGGCAAGCTGTTCGCCGAAGTGGTCGAGAACATCGACGACAAGCCGCTGGAGGGCGTGGTGTCGTCCGGCGGTGACTGGTTCGAGATGGTCCGGTTTGCGGTGGTGCCGCAGGTGCTGTCGAACTTCGTCAGCTACGCGCTGCTGCGGTTCGAGATCAACGTCCGCGGCGCGGCCGTGATGGGCTTCGTCGGTGCCGGCGGCATCGGCCAGGACCTGATCGAGGCGGTGCGCAAATTCTACTACAGCGACGTCAGCGCCATCCTGTTGCTGATCATCGTCACCGTGATGGCGATCGACTATTTCACCGAAGGCGTGCGCCGCCGTCTGATCGGTCAGGAGCGACGATGAGCACCGCCCGCCGCACTCTGAGCTTCGGCGACGAAGCCGGCATCGCCGCCCGCTTTCCCGAACACTTCCGCCCCAACTGGATCAACCGCGCCAAGCTGATCGGCGGCCTGACCTTGGCTGCAGCGATCTTCGTGTTCGGCCTGATCCGGCTCGAAATCCCGTTCGACAGGTTATTCAGCGGCATCGGCCGCCTGATCGAGTTTCTCGGCCTGATGCTGCCGCCCGATCCGGGATCGTGGCAGCTCGCGCAAGTCTATCTGCATGCGATGGGCGAAACGCTGGCGATCGCCTTTCTCGGCACGCTCGGCGGCGCACTGCTGGCGTTTCCGGTGTCGTTCCTGGCGGCGCGCAACGTGCTACGCATTCGTCCGCTGCAGCTCTTGACGCGGCGCCTGCTCGATGCGGTGCGCGGCGTCGACACGCTGATCTGGGCGCTGATCTGGGTCGGCGTCGTCGGGCTCGGCCCGTTCGCCGGCATTCTGGCCGTGATGTGCTCGGACTTCGGCAATTTCGGCAAGCTGTTCTCGGAGGCCTTCGAGGCCGCCGACGAAAAGGCGAGCGAAGGCGTCAAGGCGACCGGCGGCTCGCACGTCCACAGCGTCCGCTTCGGCATGTTGCCGCAGGTGGTCCCGATCCTGGCCAGCCAGGTGCTGTACTTCTTTGAATCCAACACCCGCTCCGCCACCATCATCGGCATCGTCGGTGCCGGCGGCATCGGATTGCAGCTCGCCGAGCAGATCCGCGTGCTGGAGTGGCAGAAGGTGTCGTTCCTGATCCTGATGATCCTGGTCACCGTGGCGGCGATCGACTGGATCTCCAGCAAGCTGCGGTTTGCGATCATCGGCCGGAAGGCGGTCGCTTAAGAGCGACGCAACGCGTCGCTCACCGGCACCGCCGCCGCCCAACTCCCAGCCGTCATCCTCCGCGCAAGCGGAGGATCCAGTATGCCAGAGCGTCCGTGCTCTGCCGCGAACTCTCTGCAATACTGGTTCGCCCGCCTGCGCGGGCGATGACGTGAGCGCAGGGCGGGCCCTAATCCGGCTCGATCACGAATTCGACCCGCTCGGCGGCGAAGCGGGCGCGGGAGGTCAGCAGCGGGGTGCCGTCGGCAGCAACGTCGATGCTCTCCACCACCAGCACCGGCCGGCCGGCCGCAAGATCGAGCCGCGCCGCATCGGCGGCATCGACCACCGAGGCGGTGATCCGGGTCGACAGCCGGCGATAATCGCTGATGCCGTAATGCGCCAGCACCTTGGTCATCGAGCGTTTTGCCGCGAACACCTTGGGCGCATCGGGAAATCGCACCGCCGACAGCCAGGTCGTGCCGCGGCTGATCGGCACGCCGTCCGCCGATCGCAGCGCCTCGATCCGGAACAGTGGTGCACCAATGTCGAGATCGAGCTGGCCGGCCAACGCGCCGGTCGCGGCCTCGCGCTCCGCGGCGATCAATTGACCGCGCGGCTCGCGGCCGCCCGCATTGATGATCTCGGAAAACCGCGTCCGGGTGCGCAGCGGATAGGCGATCCGCCGGCTGCGGACGAAGGTGCCGCTGCCACGCTCGGCGCGCACCAATCCACGTTCCGCCAGCGCCGCAAGCGCCCGCCGCACCGTGTGGCGGTTGACCCCGTAGTTCTCGGCGATCTCGGTCTCTCCCGGCAGCTTGCCGCCGGGCAGATAGCGGCCGTCGGCAATTGCCAGCTCGATGCCGTCGGCGACCTGACGCCACAGCGCGACGCCTGAAGAGAGTGCCTCGGCGGTCATGACAGGAACGCTTTCGTGATCATCGCCACGGAATTCGTCGTCATCGAGTTTTCACATTGTGCCTCTATCAAGTTGTCTATTAACATAGACAACTTGAACTGGGCAATGGCGATGCACGCCGAAACCACGAACCTCCCCGAACAAGCTGCGATCGCGCGCCGGCGCGCCGCGATGGCGGTGTTGGCTGCGTCGGATACCGCAGCGATCGACGCCCGCGTCGGAGCCCTGGCGCCGCCGGCGTTCACGCTGCTGCGCGAGCCGGAACAGGGACTGGTGATGCTGCGCGGCCGGATCGGCGGCGATGGGGCCGCCTTCAATGTCGGCGAGGCGACGGTGTCGCGCGCTGCGGTGCGGCTCGCCAGCGGCGAGGTCGGGTTCGGCTACACGTTGGGACGAGATCGTACCAAGGCGAAGCTGATCGCGCTGTGCGACGCGCTTCTGCAATCGGCGGACTATTCAGCTGCGGTCGAGGCCGAGGTGATCGCGCCGCTGCGCACCGAGGTGGAGACCGCACGCGCCGAAAAGGCCGCCCAGACGGCTGCCACCAAGGTCGATTTCTACACGCTGGTGCGAGGCGAGGGCTGACCATGACCACCACCGAACTTGCCGCCGGCTTTGCCGACAAGGTGCTCGGAGCGCAATCGACCTTCCGTGCCGTGATGGAAGCGATGGCGCGGCCCGGCCGCATCCAACGCATCAGCGTCGAAGCCGGCACACCGGCGCCGCTGATGCACGGCAGCGCCGCACTGGCGCTGACGCTGTTCGATCACGACACGCCGATCTGGCTCGACGAGACGATCGCGGCGGACGGCACCGTGGCGCAGTGGCTGAAGTTTCACACCGGCGCGCCGCTGACCGGCGATCCCTCCTCCGCGGCGTTCGCGCTGATCGGGGACGGGTCAGCGTTGCTGCCGCTCGAGCGGTTCGCGCTCGGCACGCCCGAATATCCGGACCGGTCGACCACACTCATTATTCAAGCGCAGGCGCTCGGCTCCGGCGACGGCTTCCGGCTGCACGGACCCGGCATCGATGGCGAGACGCTGCTGCAGGCATCGCTGCAGCCGGTCGACCTGTTCGATCGCCTGAGTATTAACGCAGCGCTGTTTCCGCGCGGCCTCGACGTGGTGCTGGTGAGCGGCGATCAGGTGGTGGCGATCCCGCGCACCACGCGCCTCAGCCAAGGGAGCTGACCGATGTATGTCGCAGTCAAAGGCGGCGAACGCGCCATCGACAATGCCCACCGGCTGCTCGCCGACGCCCGCCGCGGCGATCGCAACGTGCCGGAGCTGACGCTCGACCAGATCTCCGAGCAGCTCGCGCTCGGCGTCGATCGGGTGATGAGCGAAGGCTCGCTGTACGACCGCGAGCTTGCGGCGCTGGCGATCAAGCAGGCGCGCGGGGATCTGATCGAAGCGATCTTCCTGGTGCGGGCATTCCGCGCCACGCTGCCGCGGTTCGGGTCGTCCGAGCCGGTCGACACCGGCGCAATGGCCGTGCGTCGGCGCATTTCCTCGACCTTCAAGGACGTTCCGGGCGGCCAGATCCTCGGCCCGACCTTCGACTACACCCACCGGCTGCTCGATCCGCAGCTCGCCGAGGGCGGCGATCCGGCCGAGCCGGCGACGGCGGAAGCCAGTGATGCGCAGACGCCGCGGGTGACCGACATCTTGCGCCAGGACGGGCTAATTGAAGAGTCGCCGATTGCGGATGACGACAGCGCGGTCGGTGACCTCACCCGGGAGCCGCTGAACTTTCCGGCCGGGCGCGACCTGCGGCTGCAGAACCTCGCCCGCGCCGACGAGGGCTTTTTGCTGGCGCTCGGCTACTCCACGCAGCGCGGCTACGGCCGCAACCATCCGTTCGCCGGCGAGATCCGGTTCGGCGAAGTCGAGGTGTTCTTCGAGGCCGAAGACGCCGGCTTCGCGGTGCCGCTCGGCAGCGTGGCGCTGACCGAGTGCCAGATGGTCAATCAGTTCAAGGGCTCGGCGACCGAAGCACCGCGCTTCACCCGAGGCTATGGCCTCGCCTTCGGCCAGAGCGAGCGCAAGGCGATGTCGATGGCCCTGGTCGATCGCGCGCTGCGCGCCGGCGAACTCGGCGAGGACGTCAAGGCGCCGGCTCAGGACGAGGAGTTCGTGCTGTCGCATTCGGACAACGTCCAGGCGACCGGATTCGTCGAGCACCTGAAGCTGCCGCACTACGTCGATTTCCAGTCCGAACTCGGCCTGCTGCGCAAGCTGCGCGCCGAATTCAACCAGGACCAACCCGAGCTGCGCGAGGCTGCGGAATGACCGAGGCGACTTACAACTTCGCTTATCTCGATGAGCAGACCAAGCGGATGATCCGCCGGGCGATCCTGAAAGCGATCGCAATCCCCGGCTATCAGGTGCCGTTCGCCAGCCGCGAGATGCCGATGCCTTATGGCTGGGGCACCGGCGGCGTGCAGGTGACGGCGTCGATCCTCGGCCCGGACGATACGCTGAAGGTGATCGACCAAGGCAGCGACGACACCACCAATGCGATCTCGATCCGCAAGTTCTTCGCCAAGACGGCCTGCGTCGCGACAACGACGGCGACGCCAGCCGCGAGCGTGATCCAGACCCGGCACCGTATTCCCGAGACGCCGCTGCATGAAGGCCAGGTGCTGGTGTATCAGGTACCGATCCCGGAACCGCTGCGCTTTCTGGAGCCGCGCGAGACCGAGACGCGGCGCATGCATGCGCTCGCCGAATACGGCCTGATGCACGTCAAGCTGTACGAAGACATCGCCAAGTTCGGCCACATCGCCACCGCCTATGCCTACCCGGTGAAGGTCGCCGGCCGCTACGTGATGGACCCGTCGCCGACACCGAAGTTCGACAATCCGAAGATGGACAATTGTCCGGCGCTGCAATTGTTCGGCGCCGGCCGCGAGAAGCGGATCTACGCAATCCCGCCCTACACGCAGGTGGTGTCACTGGATTTCGAGGACCATCCGTTCACGCGCTATCGCCAGGACGGCTGCTGCGCGCTATGCGGCGCCGACGATTCCTATCTCGATGAGATCGTCACCGATAACGCCGGCACCCGGATGTTCGTGTGCTCCGACACCGATTATTGCGAAGGCCGCCGCGCCCAGGGCCACGCCGGCAGCGAAACCGCACCGATGGAGAGCGTCCATGCTTGACCGCGTCTCATCCCCCGCCCCGGACGCCTTCACCGCGGCCGATCAGCCGCTGCTGATCGCCGATGGCCTGTCGAAACGCTACGGCCGGATAGACGCCTGTCGCGCCGTGTCGTTCGAGCTCTTCCCCGGCGAAGTGCTGGCGATCGTCGGCGAGTCCGGCTCCGGCAAATCGACCCTGCTGCAGATGCTGTCGGGACAGATGACGCCGAGCGCCGGTCGCGTGTCCTATCGGATGCGCGATGGCATCCTGCGCGATCTTGCCGAACTCGGCGAAGCCGAACGCCGGCTGCTGCTGCGCACCGATTGGGGCTTCGTGCATCAGGATCCCGCACAGGGCCTGCGCATGGCGGTCTCCGCCGGCGCCAATGTCGGTGAGCGGCTGATGGCGGTCGGCTGGAATCACTACGGCAAGATCCGCAGCGTCGCCAGCGAATGGCTGGAGCGGGTCGAGATCGATACCGGCCGCATCGACGACGCGCCGCGCACTTATTCGGGCGGCATGCGGCAGCGACTGCAGATCGCCCGCAACCTCGTCACCGATCCGCGCCTCGTCTTCATGGATGAGCCGACCGGGGGACTGGACGTCTCGGTGCAGGCGCGGCTGCTCGATCTGGTCCGCAGCCTGGTGGCCGAACTTGGGCTTGCCGCGATCGTCGTCACCCACGATCTCGCGGTGGCGCGGCTGCTGTCGCACCGGATCCTGGTGATGAAATCCGGCCGCGTCATCGAGACCGGGCTGACCGACCAGGTGCTCGACGATCCGCGCGAACCCTATACGCAACTGCTCGTCTCCTCGATCCTGCCGGCGTGATGACCATGACCCAAACTCCCGCTCTCGTCGTCGACAACGCCCAGAAGAGTTTCGTCATGCATCTGCAGGGCGGCGTCACGCTGCCGGTGGTGCGCGGCGTCAGCTTCCAGGTTCAGCCCGGCGAATGCGTCGTGCTGTCCGGCCCCTCCGGCGCGGGCAAATCGTCGATCCTGAAAATGATCTTCGGCAATTATCGCTGCGACTCCGGCGCGATCCGTATCGCCCATGAGGGCGATACGCTCGACATCGCCACCGCGCAGCCGCGGCAGATCCTCGCCGCGCGGCGCGGCAGCATCGGCTATGTCAGCCAGTTTCTACGCGCCGTCCCTCGCGTCGCGGCGCTCGACGTCGTGGCCGAACCGCTGATCGTGCAGGGCACGGCCCGCGAGGCGGCGCGCGAACAGGCCGGCGTGCTGCTGCGCCGGCTCAATATTCCGGAGCGGCTGTGGACGCTGCCGCCGGCGACGTTCTCGGGCGGCGAACAACAGCGCGTCAACATCGCCCGCGGCTTCATTTCGCACACGCCGATCCTGCTGCTCGACGAGCCGACCGCATCGCTCGACGCCAAGAATCGCGCCGTGGTGGTCGAACTGATCGCGGAGAGCAAAGCGCAGGGCGCCGCGATCATCGCCATCGTGCACGACGACGAGATCCGTGAGATCATCGCGGACCGCATCGTCGACGTGACCTCGTTTGCCGCCGCAGCATGACCAATGGAATGAACGAGACCATGAACAATTCGCAGGAGATGGTGCTGGGCAATGCCCGGCTGGTGTTGGCCGACCGGGTGATCGAGCACGGCTGGGTCGCGATCGCCGACGGCGTGATCGCGGAAGTCGGCGAAGGCGACGCGCCGAACGGCGCCAAGGACATGCAAGGCGATCTGGTGATGCCCGGCCTCGTCGAGCTGCACACCGATCATCTCGAGGCGCACTACACGCCGCGCCCCAAGGTGCAGTGGAATCCGGTCGCCGCCGTGGTGTCCTACGACGGCCAGCTCGCCACCTGCGGCATCACCACGGTGCTCGACTCGCTCCGGGTGTGGCGCGAGGAAGGTGCCGAGGAGGTCGATGGCCAGGCGATCGTGCTGGCCGGCGCGATCTCGACGGCGCGCGACGCGCAGCTGCTGCGCGCCGATCACTTTCTGCATCTGCGCTGTGAAATCCCGATGCCGAACGTGGTGGCGGAGGCCAAGGAGCTGATCGACCGCCCCGACATCCGGCTGATGTCCCTGATGGATCACACGCCGGGCCAGCGCCAGTTCCGCGACGAGGAGAAGCTGCGCGATTACTACCGCGGGAAGGGTGCCGGCATGACCGATGCCGAGCTCGACGTGATGTTCGCACGCCGGGTGTACTGCAAGGAGAATTACGCCGACGCCAACATGCGGGCGATCGTCGAGCTGGCGCATCGCTACGAGATTCCGCTGGCGAGCCATGACGACACCACGCCGGAGAACGTCGCAGACGCGATCCGCGACCGGGTCGCGGTCGCCGAGTTCCCGACCACGCTGGAAGCGGCGCGCGAACTGCACCAGGCCGGCATCGACATCCTGATGGGCGCGCCGAACGTGGTGCGCGGCGGCTCGCACTCCGGCAATATCGCGGCGATCGATCTGGCGCACGAGGGACTGCTCGACATCCTGTCGTCGGACTACATCCCGTCGAGCCTGTTGATCGCGGCGTTGCAATTGCCGATGCGCGCGCCGGCGATCGACCTTGCCGCCGCGATCCGTACCGTCACCAAGGCACCGGCCGAAGCGGTCGGGCTCAATGATCGCGGCGAGATCTCCAAGGGCAAGCGCGCCGACCTGATCCGCGTTCACGTCGCGCATGACGTGCCGGCGGTGCGCAGCGTCTGGCGCGAAGGACAGCGCGTGGCATGACCGATATCGCGGTGGCGGAGCAGACGACGAAACTGATCGGCCCGGGGCGGCTGGTGCTGGTGGTCGGCCCATCCGGCGCCGGCAAGGACACGCTGATCAATGCCGCCCGCTCGCTCGGTGCCGACGATACGGCGATCGTATTTGCGCGCCGCGTCGTCACCCGTGAAGCCTCTGCGGCCGAAGACAATCTGCAGGTCACGCCGGACGAATTCAGCCGCCTCGAAGCCATCGGCGAGTTCGCACTGTCTTGGCGCGCCCACGGCCATGCCTACGGTCTGCCGCGCAGTCTCGATGACGACATCCGCGCCGGACGGACCGTGGTGGCAAATGTATCCCGGATGGTGATCGACCCTGCGCGCACCGCTTACGCCAAGGTCGTCGTCGTGCTGATCACGGCGCCGGCCGAGGTGCTGGCCGCCCGAATCGCGGCGCGGGCTCGCGCCAGCGACGGCAGCATCACCGATCGCGTCGGGCGCAGCGTTGCGGCGCATCCCGACGTCACCATCAGCAATGTCGGCGATCCGATCGCCCACGCCCAAGACTTGTTGGAGATCATCCGCCATGGACGCCCGCAGCCCTGACGCTCCCCGCACCGCCTTCCCTGCGCTCGACACGGTCGAGGCGCTGGAGGCGATCTATGGCGTGCCGAACGACGCCTCCACCGAAAAGGTAGCGCACTGGATCACGCCGCCCTATCGCACGCTGATCGAGAAGTCGCCGTTCGCAGCGCTCGCCACCGTTGGACCCGAAGGACTCGATTGCTCGCCCCGCGGCGACGTCCCCGGCTTCATTCGTGTGCATGACGACACCACGCTGCTGATCCCCGACCGCCGCGGCAACAACCGGATCGACTCGCTGCGCAACGTCGTGCGCGATCCGCGCATCGGGCTGATGCTGCTGATCCCCGGCTCGATCAACGCCCTGCGCATCAACGGCCGCGGCTACGTCACCGCCGACGAGGCCTTGCGGATGTCGTTCGACGTCGAAGGCAAGGCGCCGCGCACCGTGATCGTGATGACGGTCGAGGAAATCTACTTCCAATGCGGCCGAGCGCTGATCCGCTCCTGCCTATGGGACCCGAGCAAGCAGGTCGCACAGGAATCGCTGCCGACGCCCGGCGAAATCCTCGCTTCAATGACCGAAGGCCGCGTCGGCGGCGAAGCCTACGACCGCGCCTGGCCGGAACGCGCCAAGGCGTCGATGTGGTAGCTGCCGTCTGATTGGCACGAGCATCGGCCTGCCTACCGTCATTGCGAGGAGCGAAGCGACGAAGCAATCCAGCTCGATGTGCGAGCCTCTGGATTCCTTCGCGGAGCTCGCAATAACGGTTAGACGCGCCTTCCAACGATGGAAAGCCAACCTGCCGCTCGCTGGCGCGACCTACTCGCTGCCCTGATCGGCGATGATGTCGCCGAAGCGCTCCCATTTCTCGCCGTCGAACTTCGCCATCTGGAACTGCTTGTTGACACGATAGTCGGTCGACGTGGTGGTGACGGTGATGCCGGGCAGCAGCATGTCGAGCGGCACATTGGTCAGGTGTGTCGCCTGATGCATCACATTGTCGTGGGTGAGATTGTCGCCGCAGGCTTTCAGCACGTGAACCAGCAACTGCGCGGTGATGTAGCCGTAGACGTTGAAGCTCGAATTTCGATCGCCGTCCGGGTAATACTTCGCCATGAAATCGAGGTAGCGCTTGTTGCCGGGATCGTTCGCCCACTGCGGATCGTCCGGCTCCTTGACGTAGCCAACGCTGATCACGCCCTTGGAGGCGTCCAATCCGGCCGGCTTCAGCACCGCACCGATCGATCCGGCGTTGATGTCGATGATGTGCACCGGGTGCCAGCCGATCTCGTACAGCTTCTTGATCGCCTGAGCGGCCTGTTTCGGCGTCGCGGCGCTGAACAGAAGGTCGGCGCCTGAATCCCTGATCTTAAGCAGCTGGGAATCGATCGTCGGCTCGGACAATTCGTACGAGGCTTCGGCGACGATCATCTTGGCCGCTTTGTCGCCGAGCCCCGCTTTGATGCCGGCAAGATAGTCCTTGCCGAGGTCGTCGTTTTGATACAGCACGCCGACCTTGGCTTTCGGATAGTCCTTCAGGATGTACTGACCGTAGATACGCCCTTCGACGAAATAGCTCGGGTTGAAACCGATCGTCCACGGGTAGTTCTTCGGATCGGTGAAGCGCGCCGCGCCGGTCGCCGCGAACAGCTGCGGCACCTTCTTGACGTTGAGATATTTCTGCACCGCAGCGTTAGGCGCGGTGCCGATGATCTGGAACGTCGCCAGTACCTCATCGCCTTCGACCAGTTTGCGGACCTGTTCGACGGTCTTCGGCGGCGAATAGGCGTCGTCATATTGGATCAGGTTGATCTTGCGGCCGCCGATGCCGCCCTGATCGTTCACCATCCGCATGTAAGCGGCCTGGGTCTTGCCGATCGACGAGTAAGCCGACGCGGGGCCGGAGAGCGGCACGGTCTGGCCGATCTTGATCTCGCTGTCACTGGCGCCGGGGTCGTAAGCCTTCTGTGCGGCGGCGAGCGATGCCGACACCGCCAACGCCACAATCGATGCGGCGAAGCTTGCTGCCACTTTCCTCATGTCGTTTCCTCGTGCTTGATTTTGTTGGAGCGGCCGGCGTTATCGCGCCGGTCCGGTCAGTTCTCTCGCAGTCCGGCCTCCTCGATCACGCGGCTCCACTTCGCGGTCTCGGCATCGATGACGGCCGCGAACTCCGAGCCATTCAGTCCGTGCGCTTCGAGCCCTTGGGCGATCAGCTTCTTCTTCACCTCAGTATCGCCGAGCGCCCGCAGCACCGCGTCCTGCATCCGGTCGATGATAGGCGCAGGCGTTGCGGCCGGCGCCATGAAGCCATACCAGCCGGTGGCGACGATCTGCGGAAAGCCAAGGTCGACCAGCGTCGGCGCATCCGGATAGATCGCGCTGCGCTGGGCCGAGCCGGCGCCAAGCACACGGAAATTCCCGGCCTGGATGTGGGGCAGTGCCGAGCTGATCGCCGTGAAGGTGGCGTCGACGCGTCTTGCAAGGAGTTCGGTATAGGCGGCGGCATCGCCGCGCAGCGGCACGTTGAGGCCTTTGACGCCCGCGGTCTTGAACAGCAGCTCGGCCGCAAGATGCGGCTGCGAGCCGGGCCCTGGAGAGCCGAACGTCAGCCCCTCAGGCTTCGACTTGCCGTAGGCGATCAGGTCCGGCAGCGTCTTGAAATCGGACTTGGCGTTGACGATCAGGAAGATCGGCGCGAACGCCGCCATCGCCACCGGCCGCAATTCGCTGCGTTGATAGTTCAGCTTGCCGAACAGCGCCTCCGCCGTTGCGTAAGGCGCCGCGGCGTACAGGAAGGTGTAGCCATCAGGCTGGCTGTGCGCGACCATCTCGTTAGCCAAGCGGGTGCCGGCACCGGGCTTATTTTCGACGATGAACTGCTGGTGCAGCTCGCGCTCGAGGAAATCGTTGATGATCCGCAGCGAGATGTCGTTGGCGCCGCCGGCACCGTAAGGCGAGATCGTCTTGACGATGCGGGCGGGCCAGTCGGGCGCAGCAAACACGGGCCATGGGGCCGCGCAGGCCGCGGCGGTGCCGGCAAGTAGCAGGCGGCGGGTGATCGGCATGGCGTCCCTCCCTATGGTTCGACGCCGCTGGCACGACGTCAGTCCAAGCATGAACGCGGCCGCAACTCCTGCACAGCGCGACGTTCGGGTGTCTCTCCCGCAGGGCGATGTCCGACCATGCACCTGCCGCTGCCCAGGCAGCGGCGGGCGTTCGTCGTCTCACCTCGTATTAGTTTTGGCCGGCCGCTCGCGCGGCGCAGCAGGCTCCGGATGCACGACGAGCGCGCGGATGCTCTCCGCCAGCGCACGCACGCGCGGTCCGATTTCGTTTTCGAGCTGGCCCGGCTGCAGTCGAAACGCCGGGATGCCGCAATTGATCGCAAACGCGCGATCGCGCAGCCGGAACAGCGGCGCCGCGATGGCATGGATCGCGGGCAGGTATTCACCGAAACAGGTACAGAATTGCCGGTCGGAGCATTGCCGCAGCCCGTCGTGGAAGAGATCGCGATAGCTCGCCCACATCGCCCCATCGGCGGCTTCGAGCTGCTGTTCGAGCCTTGCGGCCTCGGCCTCAGGCAGGATCGACGCAGCCGCCCGACCCATCGCGGTCCGAACCACAGGAATCGGCATCCCGATATCGGGCGTGTGCGGCCCGACATCGCCCGATCGCGCGGTTTCGACGTAAACCATCGACGGCCCGTCGAGCAGGCCGATCGAAACGGTGCCGCGTACGCTGTAGGCGAGATCCTGCATCAGCGGCCGGGCCAGCTGGCGAAACGGCATACCAGCGAGTAGCGGATGCAGCATCCGCAGGGCGCGCGCGCCCACCGCGTATTTGGCAATGCGCGCGTCGTAGTTCAGGTAGCCGAGCTCGGCGAGCGTATGCGTCAGCCGGGCAACCGTCGGCCGCGGAATCCCGGTGCGGACCGAGATCTCCATATTGCCGAGCAGCCCACCGCCCTCGAACGCCTCAAGCACCACAAGTCCCTTCGCGAGCGTCGTCGCAAACGCCCCATCGCTCGCGCTGTCGGCGAGGATGGGTTCGGCGGAGGGGCTGGGCATGAATGTTGGGCGGATGCGCGCGGTGCCAGTCATATTCCAAGTATCGGGAAGAATTTCTTAATTGTCCAATTTATTGCGAATTGAATGCGATCGCGTCCATTATGTGGACAAAACAGCTCACCCCTCGGAAGCAACCGATTCCGGGCGTGGGGCGTTGACAGGCGGGAGGACCCGCCATGAGCGAACGCAAGGAACTTGAGCCGCAGGATTTCCCGATCGAGACCGATCAGACCGCGCTGAAGACCAGCGACGGTCAGCCGATCGCCGAAGCCAAGAGCAAGAAGCTCGCCGACGATATCGCCGACCGCCTCAACGAGCAGGCGTATCGCGAAGAGCAGGACTGCTGGTCCGCCTGAGGCGACGTTAGTCCTGGGACGAGATGGTCTTGGCGAAGCGGATGCGGCAGATCGCGAGCGTGACAACGCCGATGACGAGCAACGCCAGAAGCTGTCGCCAGACCAGATCGAGCCCAGCGCCACGGTACAGCACCGCCTGCGAGAACGAGACGAACTGCGTGTTCGGCGTGAACTGCATGACGAACTGCAGCCAAGGCGGCATCGTCTCGATCGGCGTACTGGCGCCGGACAGAAGATAGAGAATGACGATCACCGGGATCGCCAACAGGCCGAACTGCGGCATCGTGCGCGCGTAGGTCGCCAGCAGCAGACCAAGCGCCGTCACCGAAAACATAAACAGCACCATGCCGAAGGTGAACAGCGGCACCGAGCCGATGATCGGCACACTCAACACGCCTTTCACCATGAACTGCAGCGACAGCAGCGCAGCGATGATAATCACCGCGCCGTTGGCGATGATCTTCGACAGCATGATGTCGAGCGGCCTCACCGGCATCACCAGGAGATGCTCGATGGTGCCGCGCTCGCGTTCGCGGATCAGCGCGGCGCCTGTCAGAATGATCGACAGCGTCGCGATGTTGTTGATCACCTGCATCACCGAGGTGAACCAAGCCGAGTTCAGGTTCGGATTGAACTTGGCGTGCATCACCAGATTGACCGGCGCGTTGGATGAGCCGGAATCCTTGCGCAGGTAAGCTGCGGTTTCATTCAGCACGATATTCTGGATATCGACCGCGCCATTGCCGGCGATCGCCATAGCGGTCGCGTCGACATCGATCTGCACGGTCGGGTTCTTGCCGGAGAGCGCGTCGGATTCGAATTTCGGCGGGATCTCGACGACGAACACGTAGCGACCGGTGTCCATCGCAGAATCGATTTCGGATGGAGCAATGGGTTCGGCGGTGCGGAACAGCGGCGGAAGCATCGCGGCGGCGATGCGGCGCGACAGTTCGGAATGATCCTCATCGACCACCGCAACTCGCGCGGCCTCGACTTCCAGCTTGGCACCCGTGGCGATCGTGTAGATCGCGACGCTGAAGACGTAGATGATGAAGCCGAGCAGGATGGGGTCGGCCCACAGGCTGCGCAGCTCCTTGCCGGTGAGACGATAGATATGCCGTAGCATCGAGCCCATCGTCACGCCTCCTGCTTGCGCAGCGCAAGGATCGCACCAATCAAATACACCAAGCCAAACCCGAACAGGATCAGCAGGTTCGGCGCCAGCATCCAGAAGCTCATGCCTTTGGTGAAGGCGCCGATGCTGACCTCCTGAAACCAGGCCGCAGGGAACGCCTCACCGAACCACCGCCCGGTCTGCGACAGCGACGATACAGGGACCAGCAGGCCGGAGAAGTTGACGGCCGGGATGATCGAAATGATCGCGACGATGAAGATCGCGGCGATCTGCGTGCTCAGGAACGACGAGAACAGTACGCCGAGCGCCGTGGTGGAGAACACGTAGAGCAGCGCGCCGCCGACGAGTGCGACGACCGAGCCTCGCACCGGAACGCCGAAGATCACGATCGCTCCGAGCAGCAACAGCACGAAGCTGAAGAACGACAGCAGCGCGTAGGGGATCTGCTTGCCGAGCAGGAATTCCGTCGCGGTCACCGGCGTCGACCGGAAGTTTGTGATCGAGCCGACTTCCTTCTCGCGGACCACGCCGACGGCGGTCAGCATCGCCGGGATCAGCATCAGGATCAGCGTAATCACGCCGGGAATGATCGAGTACACGCTCTTGAACGCCTGGTTGTAGCGGAACCGGGTCTCGATGTTGATCGGCGCGGTGGGTGACGCCATCGCATGCCGCCGATACTGCTCGGCCAGATAGGCTTGCGACAGTCCGGTGACGTAGGACCGAATGGTCTCGGCGCGGAACGGCATCGCACCGTCGATCCACACCGCCACTTCCGGCGACTTGTTGGTCAACAGGTCGCGTCCGAAACCGTGGGGCACTTCGATCACCAGCTTCAATTCACCGCTGGCGAGCCGCCGATCGATGTCTGCCGCGGATTTGATATCCGGCGCCTGCTGGAAGTATCGCGACCCGGAGAAACTCTCGAGAAGTTCGCGGCTCTCCAGCGTGTTGTCCTGGTCGTACACCGCGTAGGTGAGGTTCTCGACGTCGAACGAGATACCGAACCCGAAGGTCAGCATCAGCACCAAGGGGCCGAGGATCGCAAAAGCGAGCCGCAGCCGGTCGCGCAGAATTTCCATCGTCTCGCGGCGGGCGTAGGCCCAGAGCCGCGCCGGGTTGAACCAGTGCTGCTTGGTGATCGCCTCGCGCGGCGCGGCGAAGCTGTCCTCTTCACCGTCATGTTGAACGCCAGTCGCCTCTTCCAGATAGGCGATGAAGGTCTGCTCGAGATCGGCAGCGCCGCGGCGCTCGACCAGCTCGTGCGGCGCGCCGACCGCCAGCACCTTGCCGGCGTGCATCAACGAAATCCGATCGCAGCGCTCAGCCTCGTTCATGAAGTGGGTCGAGATGAAGATGGTGACGCCGTCCTGGCGCGACAGCCCGATCAGCATCCGCCAGAACGAATCCCGCGCCACCGGATCAACGCCGGAAGTCGGTTCGTCGAGAATCAACACTTCGGGGCGATGGATCACCGCGACCGCAAGCTGCAGCCGCTGGCGCAGACCGAGTGGCAGGCTGTCGGGTCGGGAGTCGGCAACATCGGCGAGATCGAACCGCGCCAGCATCTCGGCGACGCGATCGGGAATTTGTGCACTCGGCAGTTCGAACAATTGCGCGTGCAGCAGCAGGTTCTGCCGCACCGTCAATTCGGAGTACAGCGAGAAGCTCTGCGACATGTAGCCGACGCGCTTGCGGGTCGCCATGTCGGAGGCGTCGAGCACTTCACCGAACAGCCGCGCCTCGCCTTCGGTCGGCGTCAGCAGGCCGGTTAGCATCTTCATCGTGGTCGACTTGCCGCAGCCGTTGGAGCCGAGGAAGCCGAAGATCTCGCCGCGCTTGATCTGGAAGTTAACCTGGTCGACCGCGGTGAAGTCGCCGAACCGGCAGGTCAGGTTCTCGGCTTCGATCGCGTAGCCGTCTCCGCTGTTCGGCAACGGCGGCAGCACAACATCGGCATAGTTGGCGCGCATCTCGGCCGGCAGCAGCGCGATGAAGGCTGCATCCAGTGTCGGCTGCTTGGTTTGCGCCCGCAGTTCGGCCGGAGCACCGGCACCAATCACCTTGCCGTCGTTGAGAGCCGCGAGCCAATCGAACCGCTCGGCCTCTTCCATATAGGCGGTGGCGACCAGCACGCTCATCTGCGGCCGCCGCTTGCGGATGCGATCGATAAGTTCCCAGAACTGCCGGCGCGACAGCGGGTCGACGCCGGTTGTCGGCTCGTCGAGGATCAGCAGATCCGGATCGTGAATCAGCGCGCAGCACAGCGACAGTTTCTGCTTCATGCCGCCGGACAGTTTGCCGGCAGGCCGATCGCCGAACGGCGACAGGCCGGTGGCGCGCAGCAACTCTGCAATGCGCGCCTTGCGCTCGGCCGTGCCCTGGCCGAACAGCCGACCGAAGAAATCCAGATTCTCGAACACCGACAGCGTCGGATACAGATTGCGGCCGAGGCCCTGCGGCATGTAGGCGATCCGCGCCGCACTGGCGGCGCGATGACGCGCATCGCGCATATCGCCGTCCAGCGCCAGCACGTCGCCGCTCTGGATCCGGCGCACGCCGGCGATCAGCGCCAGCATCGTCGATTTGCCGACGCCGTCGGGCCCGATCAGGCCGACCATCTTGCCGGCGGGTAATTCCAGCGTGACGTCGTCCAGAGCATGTATCGCGCCGTAGGCGTGAGTGACATGCGTGAGACGCGCGGCGAAGCCGGTCATTGCGGCAGCTTGACCTGCAGGTTATCCGGCCATGGCTTGTCGCTGTCCGTGCGCAAATACGCCATCCCGCGCACGCCGGTCTTCACCTCGCGCTCGTATTTGCGCAGCAGGTCCGGAGGCAGCGTCAGCTTGACGCGGAACATCAGCTTTTCGCGCTCGTCCTTGGTTTCGACCGCCTTCGGCGTGAACTGCGCTTCGCTGGCCACGAAGGTGACCTTCGCCGGCACCACATATTGCGGGATCGCGTCGAGGATCAGCCGGGCGTCGGAACCGTAAGCCAACGCGGCTGCGACACTCGCCGGCACGAACACCGTCATGTAGACGTCGGTGAGGTCGACCAGCGTCAGCACGCGGGAGCCGGCACCGAGCACTTCACCGGCCTGCGCCAGCTTGTACTGAATGCGGCCACGGCGCGGCGCCTTCAGCTGCATATCGTCCAGCACGGTCTTGATCCGAGCCACTTCGGCGCGGGCGGCATCAATCGCAGCCGTGGCGTCACTGAGGCTCGCCTTCGCGGCGATCAGCGCCGCGTCGGCGACGTTCTGCGCGGCCTGGCGCTGGTCGCGGATTTCGGCGGTGGAGAAGCCTTTTTCGAACAGCGCTTCGGCGCGGCCGAGCTGCTGAGCGGCGAGCTTCTGTTCGCTTTCCCGCTGCAGCACCATCGCTTCAGCGACCGCCTTGCTCTGCACGGCGCGGCGCTCCTGCGCTTCGGCAGCAAGGAGCTGGGCCTGAATGTCGGAGACGTCCATCTTCACCAGAAGCTGGCCCTTCTCGACCTCGTCGCCCTCCTTCACCAGGACTTCGGCGATCCGGCCCGCCAGCTTGGTGGCGATCTCGACCTGTTCGGATTCGAGCCGGCCGTTGGCCGAGGCAAAGCCCGCGGGCAGCCGCTTCGGCATCAGCTTTTGGATCAGCTTGTCGAACTTATCGTCGGCGTGAGCGGGAAGCGGGCCGGCCAAAATGCCGGCTCCGACACACAGGGCGCTGAACAGCCGGACACCACGGCGGGTCGGGTGGAAGATCGTCATCATACGGCTCCGGAATCACGGACTGAACAGTGAGCGCCCCCGCCTCAGCTATCCCTCCGCTCGTTAAAGGCCAATTCCGCTTTGAAACGGATTGTCCGCGAAGCTCGTTCGCGGTATTGAACACAATTGTTCAAATCAGATCAAGTGTGTCCAAGATCGTGTCCAGCCCGGCGCAGCGACAGATCTACCTGGCGGCGATGCAATTATTCGCCGAGCGCGGACTGACGCAGATCAGCGTAACCGATTTGGCCCAGGCGGCCGGTGTCGCGCGGGGCACAGTTTACAATAACCTTGGCGACCTCACCGGCCTGTTCGACCTAGTGGTTACCAATCTCGCCACCGAATTGAATCCCCGGCTGACCGTGGCGCTGGCGGAGTGTCATGAGCCGGTGCGGCGGCTCGCGACCTGGATGCGACTGCTGATCCGCCAGGCGCATGAAGAGCCACGGCTCGGCCGGTTCGTCTGCCGGTTCGGCATGAGTTCGACGACTCTGCGGGTGGTCTGGGACGGACGTCCGCTCGACGACCTAGCCACCGGACTGTCGCAACGCGGCCACAGCCTCGGTCCCGCGCAGATCGCCTCGGCTGCTAATTTCATCTCGGGCGCGATCCTGGGTGCCATTTTTACAAGTCTCGACGGCCACCGCACGTGGGTCGACGCGGCTGCCGAGACCGTGGAATGGGTGCTGGTCGGCCTCGGGGTGTCGCGCGAGGAAGCCCGGAACCTGGCCGTCGGCGATCTTCCGCCACTGCCGGAGTGATCACAGCGGCGAGACGGCACGGCCCTTGCCGTTGAACTTACCGTCCCCCGGTCTTATGCCTGGGCGATGCAGACATCCATTGATACGGCCCCGCCGCTGATGACCCGGTTCCGCTCCAGCGCGGCACCGCACAAGCCCGCGCCTTTCCTGCCGATGAGCCGGGCCGAGATGAATAAGCTCGGCTGGGATGCCTGCGACGTCGTGCTGGTGACTGGTGATGCCTATGTCGACCATCCGAGCTTCGGCATGGCGATCATCGGCCGGCTCCTCGAATCCCAGGGTTTTCGCGTCGGCATTATCTCGCAGCCGGATTGGCAATCCGCCGAGCCGTTCAAAGCGCTTGGCAAGCCGCGCGTGTTCTTCGGCGTCACCGGCGGCAACATGGACTCGATGGTCAACCGCTACACGGCGGACCGAAGGCTGCGCCACGACGATGCCTACACGCCGAACGGCGAAGGCGGCAAACGGCCGGACCGCTGCACGCTGGTCTATGCGCAACGATGCCGCGAAGCGTTCAAAGACGTGCCGGTCATTCTTGGCGGCATCGAGGCCTCGCTGCGCCGGATCGCGCATTACGATTACTGGTCCGACAAGGTTCGGCGCTCGGTGCTGGCGGACGCCAAGGCCGATCTGCTGCTCTACGGCAACGCCGAGCGCGCGGTGGTCGAAGTCGCGCATCGGTTAGCTGCCGGCGAAGCACCGCGCGAGCTAGACGACATCCGCGGCGTCGCGCTGTTCCGCCGCGTGCCGGACAACTACACGGAACTGCACGCCGACGACCTCGATGCCGCCGATGAAGGCGCGCGGCAGGTGCGCGGCGACGTGGTGATCCGGCTGCCGAGTTGTGAGCAGGTCGAGCAGGACAAGGAAGCCTATGCCCGCGCCTCGCGCGTGCTGCATCGGGAAAGCAATCCCGGCAATGCGCGACCGCTGGTCCAGCGCCATGGCGATCGCGACCTGTGGCTCAATCCGCCGCCGATCCCTCTGACCACCGAAGAGATGGACTCGGTCTACGACCTCCCCTACGCCCGTGCGCCGCATCCGTCCTACGGCAATGCCAAGATCCCGGCGTGGGACATGATCAAGAATTCGGTGACGATTATGCGCGGCTGCTTCGGCGGCTGCACCTTCTGCTCGATCACCGAGCACGAAGGCCGCATCATCCAGAGCCGGTCGGAAGCCTCGATCCTGCAGGAGATCGAGAAGATCCGCGACAAGACACCTGGCTTCACCGGCGTGATCTCCGACATCGGCGGCCCTACCGCCAACATGTACCGGATGGCGTGCAAGGACCCGACGATCGAGTCCTCGTGCCGTAAGCCGTCCTGCGTGTTCCCGGATATCTGCCCGAACCTCAACACCTCGCACGACGACCTGATCCGGCTGTACCGCAAGGTGCGCGAGGTGAAGGGCATCAAGAAGGTGATGGTGGCGTCGGGCGTACGCTACGATCTGGCGGTGAAGAGCCCGGCCTACATCAAGGAGTTGGTGAGCCATCACGTCGGCGGTTACTTGAAGATCGCGCCGGAGCACACCGAGCGCGGGCCGCTCGACAAAATGATGAAGCCGGGCATTGGCGCCTATCACCGCTTCAAGCAGATGTTCGAGGCCGCCGCCAAGCAGGCCGGCAAGCAGTACTATCTGATCCCGTATTTTATCGCGGCGCATCCCGGCACGACCGACGAGGACATGATGAACCTCGCGCTGTGGCTGAAGCGCAATCGCTACCGCGCCGACCAGGTGCAGACCTTCCTGCCGTCACCGATGGCGACTGCGACCGCGATGTATCACAGCGGCGTCAACCCGCTGCGCGGCGTCCGCCACGGCGCCAGCGAGCCGGTCGAGGCGATCAAGGGCCTGCGGCAGCGCAGGCTGCACAAGGCGTTCCTGCGCTATCACGATCCGGACAATTGGCCGGTGCTGCGCGAGGCGCTGAAAGCGATGGGACGCGCCGACCTGATCGGCTCACGGCCGGATCAGCTGGTGCCGGCGCATCAGCCGCCCGGCACCGGCAAGGCCGCCGGCACCCGCCGCCCGGTGCGCGGCGATGGACCAAAGCCACAGCGCTTCACTACCAAGGGCGTGCGGCTGGTGAAGTAGCCGACGCTGCTCGCAAGCCGCCCGCTGATGCCGAGGCTATTGATCTCAGCCATCAATGCGTCGTGGCCGGGCTCATCCCGCCTGCGGGGACGTAGCCTTCGGCGCGGCGAAGGCCCGGCCATCCACGTCTTTGGTCTTGCACGGCGTTCAAGACGTGGATGCCCGCGACAAGCGCGGGCATGACGGCCTGCTGCTGGGTATTACGTCAGCAGCCCGCGCTTGCCTTCTTTCCAGCGCGCGAATTCGGTCTGCAGCACTGAGACGTGCTCGTCCTCTTCGGCGGCAAGTTCGCGATAGAGCTGACGCTCGACCGAACCGTCCGGGGTCTCGCCGACCCGGGTCTTGAAGAACGAGGCGGCGCGCCGCTCGAACTCGATCGCGGCTTCGAACAGCGTGGTCGGATCGCCGATCCGGCCTTTGACACCCGCCATGATCGCCGCGGTGCCGAGATGGAAGCCCTCGGTCGCCTGCGGAATCGCCACATGGTAGCGATTGGCCAGCGTGGTCATGTGCTCCTCTTCCATCGCGGCGAAGCTAAGGAACAGCTCCTGCAATGTCGGATCGGAGGTTTCTTTCGCGGCGCGGGCATAGAATGCGCGGCCGCCGAGTTCGATCTCGAACGCGGTGCGGATCGCCGCAAGCCCGGCCTCGTCGTTGACGCCGGCGCGGTCGAGCGGCTGCAGCTTGCCACCGCAATGCGGGCACATCCCGTAAGGGAACGCGAAGCCTTCGCTGACCTTGGCGCAGTCGTCGCAGCGCCATTGCAGCTCGGAGCCGGCACAGCAGATGTATTCTTCGGAGCCTTCCAGCGGCTGGTGACACTTCGGGCAATGCGCCACGCCATCCTCCTCGATCGGCGATGCCAGCTTGCCGGCGACGAAATCGTCGGCATCCTGCGCGGTGATGGGCCACTTGGTCTTGTTCAGACGCAGCCAAGCGGCGATCGACTTGGCGGCGCGGCGGCCCGCGCTCATCGCCAAGATCACAGTGGCGCCCCCGGTGACGATGTCGCCGCCGGCGAACACGCCCGGCATGTTGGTCGACTGGGTGTCGTCATCGGCTGCGATGTTGCCCCACTTGTTGAGCGCGAGGCCGGGCGTCGCTTGGCCGATGATCGGATTCGGCTTGGTGCCGAGCGCATAGATCACCGTGTCGCATTCGAGCTCGATGAACTCGTCGAGCGGCACCGGCTTGCGTCGACCGCGCTCGTCGGCCTCGCCGAGCTCCATCTTCTGCAGCCGCACCGCACGGACGTCGCCGCTCTCGGTGACGAGAATCTCCACCGGAGAATGCAGGAAGAAGAAGTCGACGCCTTCCTCCTTGGCGTGGCGGATTTCTTCGATGCGGGCCGGCGCCTCGGCTTCCGACCGGCGATAGACGCAGCGCACAGTCTCGGCGCCGACACGGCGGGCGACACGCAAGCAATCCATCGCGGTGTTGCCGGCGCCGATCACGATGACGCTGTTGCCGACGCTGACAGGCGTATCGAGATACGGGAAGCGGTCGCCGCCCATCAGATTGATACGAGTGAGGAATTCGTTGGCCGAATAGACCCGGCCGGCGAACTCGCCGGGAATACCCAAGAAGGTCGGCGCACCGGCGCCGGCCGCGACGAACACCGCGTCGAATCCGCGGTCGCGCATCAACTGTTCGATGGTGAAGGTCTTGCCGACGACCTTGTTGGTCTCAAACTTGACGCCGACATCCTTCAGCCGCTGAATTTCGCGATCGATGATGTCGCGCGGCAGCCGGAATGACGGAATGCCATATTGCAGCACGCCGCCGAGCACGTGCAGCGCCTCGTACACGGTGGTCTCGACATTGTAGCGGGTGAGATCGGCCGCGGCGGCAAGGCCCGCCGGGCCGGAGCCGACGATCGCGACCTTGCCGATCGTCTTGGACAGATCGATCGGCTTGCTCTTCGGCGCCCGCGCGTTGTCACCGATGAAGCGCTCAAGACGACCGATCGCGACCGGCTCATGCTTCTTGTACTTGCGGATGATGCACTGCGCTTCGCACTGCGTCTCCTGCGGGCAGACGCGGCCGCAGATCGAGGGGAAGATGCTCGACTGATAGATCGTCTCCAGCGCCGCGTCGAAGTCGCGGAACAGGATGTTGCGGATGAACACCGGAATGTCGATGCCGACCGGGCAGCCCGCCACGCAGGTCGGCGTGATGCACTGAATGCAACGCTCGGCTTCCTGCAGGGCTTCCTCGACCGAATAGCCGAGATTGACTTCCTTGAAATTGGTGGCGCGCTCGTGGGCGTTGCGTTCGGGCATCGGGGTTTGATGCGGCGGCAGCGTCGCCAGCTTCTTGTAGTTGCGCTTGCCCTCGACGATCAGCTGCTTTTCGAGATTGCAGACATGGGCGAAGTGTTCGTTCGCCTTGTCTTCCTCGGTCTTGAAACGTTTCTGGCGGGCGTGCAGCTCGTGGAAGTCGACCTTATGACCGTCGAAATCCGGGCCGTCGACGCAGGCGAACTTCACTTCATTGCCGACCGTGACCCGGCATGAACCGCACATGCCGGTGCCGTCGACCATGATGGTGTTGAGCGACACCATGGTCTTGACGCCGTGCGGACGGGTGGTCTCGACGCAGGCGTGCATCATCGGCATCGGGCCGATCGCCACCACCTTGTCGGGCTTCTGCTGGGTGATGATGCGCTCCAGCGCCGCAGTGACGAGGCCGGGCTCGCCGTAGCTGCCATCATCGGTGCAGATGATCAGCTCGTCGGCGAATTCGCGGAACTTGTCCTCCCAGAACACCAGATCCTTGGTGCGGAAGCCCATAATCGCGGTCGTGCGCGCGCCGGATTGTTTGAAGGCCCGGAGCTGCGGGAAGATGGGCGCGACGCCGAGGCCGCCGCCGACGAACACCACGTGGTCGACCTTGTCGATGTGTTGCGGCAGACCGAGCGGACCGACGAAGTCTTCGAATGCTTCGCCTTCCTTGAACTTGTCGCGCATCTCGCGCGTGGTCTTGCCGAGCGCCTGGACGACGACCGTCACCAGCCCCTTGTCGCGATCGAAATCGGCGACGGTGAGCGGAATGCGCTCGGCACCGTCGTAGAGACGAAGCATGACGAAATGGCCGGGCTCGGCAGAAGCCGCGATATCCGGTGCCTCGACGTCCCACAGGAAGGTCGCGTCCGAGAACTGCTCGCGTCGAACAATACGATACATGGTGACAGCACAGATTGGTCCGAGGCCGGCGAACGGCATCGAGAGGTGAGGGGAAAGCGGCTCAAAATAGCCAACGAGCGCCAAATTGATTTGACTTCGGTCATGTCCGGTCCGGCGCCGCACGGTTGCCGGCGCACGCAGTCCACTCGGGTGACGATCGACGGATTCGGCTGATTTGTGCGCTATTGACCGGCGCTGACGGGCAGCAAGCGAGTCTTCACCCGACGTTCCGCATGCATGACCGGCATGCAAAAGGCCGCCCGGCTTTCGTCGGGCGGCCTTAGACATAGGTCTAAGAATGAGAGCGCTAGAGCTTCCCGCGCGCCTCAGGTCTCGATCTTGACGTACTCGAAATCGCCCGGGCGATTGTCGATGCCGACCTTCGGCGGCGAGATCCACGGCGCGTACTGCCCGGCCTCCGACACCGGCACCATCAGCGAGGCGATGAATTCGCCATCATCCTTCGACGGCAGCCATTCGTTGCGCCGCTTGGCCCAGGTCGCCGGATCGATCAGCACGCCGTCGGGCGTCGCTTCGACATCCTTGAACTCGCCGATCTGGCGGTGGAACGCGACGTGCGGCAGCTTGAGCTGGAAGTCGTACCCGGCGGTGGTGATCACCTTGTTCCAGCGCAGCAGACCCTTGACGCAATCCTGCGAGTAGTCGTCGCGCAGCCGCATGTTCAGCGCGGTCAACGCCGGCTCGTCGACACGCTTGATCTCGCCGTCTACCAGCTTCAGCACCGGATAGGTGTCGTGCTCGAGCTTGTGGTCGTCCTGGATTTGAGTCTCGTGGAAGCGCCCCTTGATGCCGGCATTGAACGCATTGGCAGCGTTGGTCGAAACTTCCGAGCCGAACAGATCGAGCGACAGCGAGTAGTGCAGATTGAGCTTCTTTTGCACCGTCGGCAAGTCGATCACGCCGAGCGCGCGGACCTTGTCGATGTCGGTCGGATCGGTGATCCCGGCGGCGCGCATCGCCTCGCAGGTCCGCTGCACCACCCGGCTGATGCCGGTCTCGCCGACGAACATGTGGTGCGCTTCTTCGGTCAACATGAAGCGGCAGGTGCGCGACAACGGATCGAAGCCCGACTGCGCCAGGCTGTGCAGCTGCATCTTGCCGTCGCGATCGGTGAAGTAGGTGAACATGAAGAACGACAGCCAGTCCGGCGTCGCCTCGTTGAACGCACCCAGCATCCGCGGCGCATCGTCCGAGCCGGAGCGGCGGCGGAGCAGACCGTCGGCCTCCTCACGGCCGTCGCGTCCGAAGTATTTCTGCAGCAGGTACACCATCGCCCACAGATGGCGGCCCTCTTCGACGTTGACCTGGAACAGGTTGCGCATGTCGTAGAGCGATGGCGCGGTCTTGCCGAGATGGCGCTGCTGCTCGACCGAGGCAGGCTCGGTGTCCCCCTGGATCACGATCAGCCGCCGCAGCATCGCGCGGTGCTCGCCCGGCACCTCCTGCCAGGCCGGCTCGCCGTAATGCTGGCCGAAAGGCACGACACGGCCTTCTTCCTTCGGCGCCAGCAGAATGCCCCAGCGATAATCAGGCATCTTGACGTAGTCGAACTTCGCCCAGCCGCGCGGGTCGACCGAATACGCCGTGCGCAAGTACACCAGCGACTCCTGGAAGCCCTCCGGCCCCATGTCGTTCCACCAGTCGATGTAGCCGGGATGCCATCCTTCGAGCGCCTTCAGCACCTGGCGATCGGAGCCGAGATCAACGTTGTTGGGGATCTTGGTCGAATAGTCGACGTGCATGATGTTCATATTCATGGGCGGCTCCCGGGTTGATCGCGGTATCAATCACCGTCATTGCGAGGAACGGAACGACGAAGCAATCCAGCTACCTCGCGCGCGGTCCTGGATTGCTTCGCTTCGCTCGCAATGACGAAGCAGGTGTCTCGTTTCAGCGAGAGCGCACTACATCGAGCTGATCGCTCGTGTCAGACCCTCGTCATATCGAATTGAGGCTTCTGCCCGCTGCCGTAGCGGCGAAGCGCGCCGACCTCGCCGACCGCGTTCGGGCGCTGGAAGATCCAGTTCTGCCAGGCGGTGAGGCGCGCGAAGATCTTCGACTCCATGGTCTCGGGGCCGACGAAGCGCAGGTTCGCTTCCATGCCGGTGAGACTGTCGGGCGAAAACGATGCGCGCTCTTCCAGGAAGACGCGAACCTCATCGTCCCAATCGATATCGTCGAGCGCGAACGTGACCAGACCGAGCATTTCTGCGGCCTCGGCATCGAGCGCTTCGCCGGTTTTGCTCTGCACCGCCTCGTGGTCGGCCGGATCAGCTTGGAAGCGCGACTGCAGCCGGGTGAGACCGTGGCTCATCGGATAGGCACCGAAGTTGAGTCCCGACAGCGTCAGCATCGGCGGCGGGCGGTTGTCGCCGTCACGCGAGCCGATCAGCATGTAGCTGCGGTCGGCGGCGAACACGAGCTCCGCCAGCGTGCCGGCGAAGCAGGAGCCAGGCTCCACCAGCGTCACCAGCGAGCGCGACGTGACATCGACGCGCTTCAGCACGCGCTTCCAGAAATGGCGGATCTCATTGACCAGCCAGTGATCCTTGTGTGCTTCGAGAAGCGCGTCGTAAGCCAGCACTTGGTTTGCATCGCCATGGGACTTGAACACCCACAGTCCCAGCTCCGGCTCGTTCAGCCGCAGATGCAGAATGGCGTCGTCGAGTTCGCGGGCGAGCTGCAACGGCCAGAACGCCGCGCCTTGCGCCTGCAGCGCCTCGATCGAGGTCGGCGGCGCCGCGTCCGGGCCGCTCAGCGTGATGGTCGCGATCCGAGCGCCGCGATCGATCTCGATGCCGACCAAGCCGTAGCGGACGCTGGTATCGTCAAACTGGCGCTGCAGCGGCGTCAGCTGGACGCCCGTGTCGCCTCCGTTCCGCGGCGAGGCGGCAGCAAGTTCGCGGGCGCGCTCAACCACCTTGGCGTCGAGCTTGGTGGTCGCGGCGATGTCGTCGACCAGCCGCCACTGCACCGCGCGCTTGCCCTTGATGCCTTCCTCGATGGTGCAGAACACATCGGCATGATCGCGGCGAACCTTGCGCTTATCGATCACGCGGGTCAGGCCGCCGGTGCCGGGCAGCACCGCGAGTAGAGGTACTTCCGGCAACGCGACCGCTGCGGAGCCGTCGTCGGCCATGATGATGTGATCGGCGGCCAGCGCGAGTTCGTAGCCGCCGCCGGCCGCGGTGCCGTTGATCACCGCGATGCTACGCTGACCGGAATGCTGCGACGAATCCTCGATGCCGTTGCGGGTCTCATTGGTGAACTTGCAGAAGTTGACCTTGTGGACGTGGCTGGCCCCGGCCAGCATCCGGATATTGGCGCCTGCGCAGAACACCCGGTTCTTGGCGGAGCGTAGCAGGATCACCTTCACGGCGGGATGTTCGAACCGCAGCCGCTGCATCGCGTCGGCGAGTTCGATGTCGACGCCGAGATCGTAGGAATTGAGCTTGAGCTGGTACCCTTCGAACAGACCACCGTTCTCGTCGACGTCCAGGGTGAGCGTTGCGATCTCGCCATCGACCGTCAGCTTCCAATGCCGGTAGCGGGACGGCTCGGTCTGAAAATCGACCCGCACAGCTCCGTTCGCGAGCGGGCGCGTGTCTGCGGCCTCGGCCATGGCGGCTCCCTGCGCTTTCCTCTTGCTTCTAATATGCATTATAATTCATGTTTCGCCGGAGAGTCCAGCCGCAAATGCGACTTTGATGCATTTTAATGCGATCGGCTTGGTCCGTTGTGAGGGCTGATCAGGCCGCGCGACCGTCTGTCGCCTCGGCATGGCCGCTCAGAATGCGGTCCGCGAAGCCGGCGATCAGGCGCAGCGTCGCGTCGGCGGCTTCGCGATGCGGCGAATGCCCCGCTCCCGCGAGCAGCTCGACTTCGAGCGGGCAATAGCATTCCGAACGTGCGATCTCGATCTGCCGCATCGTTCCGTATTGGTCGTTCTCGCCTTGCACGATCTGCAGCGGCACCCGGATGTAAGCGAGCGAGTCGGCGATGTCCCAGGCGCGAAACGCCGGATCGAGCCAGGCATCGTTCCAGCCGTAAAAGGCATTGTCGACGTCGTCGTGCCAGCGCGCCAGCTTGGCACGCAGCTCGGTCGTCTCGTACGTCGTCCGAATCGCCGCGATCGACGCCACCGAAATGTCTTCGACGATGAAGTGCGGCGCGATCAGCGAGACCCCGCGGACACGGTGATCAGCGACACCACCCGCATACAGCGCCGCAATCGAAGCTCCGTCGGAGTGGCCGACCAGCAAGCCGCGGCGAAAGCCGATCTGATCAAGCACCCGCGGCAACACCTGCAAAGCCTCGCGATGCATGTATTCGAGCGGGCGCGGCAACGCGGCAGGTGTGGAGCGGCCATAGCCGGCGCGGGAATATGCGAACACGCCGGCACCGGTCGCGGCCGCGAGCTTGTCCGGAAAATCGCCCCACAGCGCTGCCGAGCCCAAACCTTCGTGCAGCAACACAAGGGTCGGCGCGACGTCCGGCTGCGGACCAGCGAAGCGATATTCCAATTGGGCGTCTTCGATTGCCAGCGTACCAGTCGGGGTCAAGCCTGCCATTGTTCTTCCTTTTGTCATCGGCCTTGCGCACTGACTTTAATCGATCAGCACTACGCCGCGCAGGTTCCGCCCGGCATCGAGGTCGGCATAACCTTGGTTGATCTCGTCGAGCCGATAGGTCCGGCTGATCAGCTCACCAAGCTTAAGATGACCGCGGCGATACAGGCCCAGCAGTTCGGGGATCTGCAGACGCGGGCTGGCGAAGCCGTACACCGCGCCCATGATCGCCTTTTGGGTGGCGAACAGTTCCAGAGGCGGCACGTCGATCTGCTTGATGGTGTCGGGCGTGATCGCAGTGACCACAACGTTGCCGGCCTTCGCGGTGGCACGAAACGCCGGCAGCAGCGTTTCGGCTGGGTTGATGCAGACGAAGGCGTGATCGACACCGACGCCTTCGGTCAACGCTTGCACGGTGCTGATCAGCTCGTCACCTTGCGCCGTGGTGCCGTGGGTGGCGCCGAAGCTCCGCGCCCATTCCAGCTTTTGTGCGACGATGTCGGCAGCGATGATCGTCGACGCGCCGCAGAGTTTTGCGCCCTGCACCACGTTCATGCCGTCGCCACCGCAGCCGACCACCAACACCGTATCTCCCGGCTTAACGCGCGCGCGATGGCGCGCCGCACCGACACCGGCCGGCACGCCACACGCGATCAGGCTGGCATGATCGAGCGGAATATCCTTCTCGATCACCAGCACCGAGGCCTGATCGACGACCGTGGCTTCGGCAAACGCCCCGATCATGCAGAACGCGCCGACGTCGTGGCCCTCGGCATCGCGTCGGCGAAAGCTGCCGTCGAGCTGCAGCCCATGCGTGATGCGCGGCCCCTCGGCGCACAGATGATGCAGTCCGCGCTGGCACCAACGACAACGGCCGCAGCCGGGAATGAAGGTGAGCACCACGTGATCGCCCGGCGAGACGCCCTGCACCTGATCGCCGATCGCCTCGACGACACCCGCGGCTTCATGACCCAGCACCATCGGCTGCATCGCAACACGGCGCTCGCCACGCATCACGTGATAATCGGTTCGGCACAGGCCGATGGCAGCGAGCCGCACCAAAACTTCGGTCGGCTGCGGCGGATCCAGAACGATCCGCTCGACGCGGAGCGCCGCGCCAATCTCTCTAAACACCGCCGCCCGAATGTCCATGCCTCGTAGGTTAGCAGCGGCTCGCAGGTTTTCAACGCGCCTCCGCGGCGCAGCACGGGTGATTGCCCTGCACCATTGCGCTGCAATGCAACACAATTTCGTACCGGAATGCACAAAATAGTTGATGGCGATCAAGGAACCGCGAAACCCGCATGGGGTGTAGTTGCCCTAATCAAAATTGGAAACGCTCTCGATGGCTTCGAAGCTGACCGGTGGTGATCTACAGGTCATCACCCGGATCGCCGTGTTTCGCGGACTGAAGGCGGAGACCGTCGCGCACATGATCGCGCCGGCCACCGCGATCAGCCTGCGGCCGCGCGAGTCGATCGTGCGCCAGGACGAACCGGCGACCGCGTTCTTCATCGTCGTCGGCGGCTGGGTGAAGCTGTTTCGCAGCAATTTGGCCGGCGACGAAGCCGTGATCGAAATCATGAGCCGTGGCGGCAGCTTCGCCGAAGCCGCGGCACTGACCGGCCACCGCTATCTGGCCAATGCCGAAGCCGTCACCGACGCGCGTGTCGCGCGAATCCCTGCTGATCATCTGGTCCGCTGCATCCGAGCCAACCCAGATATATCGGTCCCGATGATCGCCTCGATCTGCCAGCACATGCACCATTTGGTGCAGCGCGTCGAACAGCTCAAGGCGCAGAGCGGGGTGCAGCGGCTCGCCGAATTCCTCGCCTCGCTGGCGATCGCCGAACAAGGCGCGTGCGCGCTGGTGCTGCCCTACGACAAGGCGCTGATCGCCGGTGAGTTGGGGTTGACGCCGGAATCGCTGTCGCGGGCCTTCGCCAAGCTGCGCAGCATCGGCGTCACCGTCGAGGCTTCGCAGGTCGCGGTGCGCGATGTCGCAAGGTTGCGCAAGCTGGCAACCGACGGCCGCAGTGCGGTGCGCGGTAAGCTGCAGGCCGTACGCTAAGCGCTCATTCGCGAACGGCCGCCTCAGCCCTGCGCCAACGAAGCAAACAGCTCGGCCGTCACGCGGCTCGCCAGGGCCGCCGCGACGACGCGCCGGTAGTTGGCCGGCATCAGCGTCGTCCGCATCGGCTGCACTTGTTTCTGCACCAGCCGATCGATCTCGCGCAGCAGAGCATCGTCGAGCGGCCGCTGCGAAAAGGCGGCGGTCTCGGCGAGCAGGAACGGCCTTGAATTGGTCCCCGTCAGCGCGATGCGAAGCTGCCCGATCTTGGGCCCGGAACGCGTCAGCGCAACGGCTATGCCGGCAAGCGGATAGTCGATTGCGCCGCGCTGCCGCACCTTGACGTAGCGCGACGCAAGTGGGTCGGGCGGCACCCACACCGCAGCAAGGACCTCGCCTGGCCGCAGCGCGAGATGCGCCCGCCCATCTTCAACATACAATTCGCTGAGCGCGATGCGGCGCCGGCCGCCGGGCCCGGCGATCTCGACCTCGGCGCCGAGCACCAGCAGGGCCGGCGCGAGATCGCCGCTGAAGGCGGCGTGGCAGCGGTTGCCTTTTGGTGCGACGTGACATGTTTCGCCGCGGTTCTTCAGGCAGTACGCATTGGCCGCGCGCCACCATTCGGTCTGATTGTAGTAGATGCAGCGGGTGTCGAGGCAGAGATTGCCGCCGAGGGTGCCGAGCTTCCGATGACCGGGTCCCGCCACACTGCGAGCAGCTTGGCTCAGCGCCGGATAGCGGGCCGCGACCAAGCCGTCGGCGGCGAGGGTCGCCACGGTGACTCCGGCGCCGATGGTCACGCCGCTGCCATCGGCGACGAGCCGCTTGATCTCGGCGATGCCGGTGGTGTCGATCAGCGTCTCAGGCTGAGCGATGCCGCGCCGCATGTTGACGAGCAGATCCGTGCCGCCGCCGAGCAGCCGTCCTCCCGGATGCGCCAGCAGTGCGGCGATCGCCTCATCGATCGAGCCCGGACGAAGCAAATTCAACGCATTCAGGCCAGTCATGAGGCGGCCCTCACCGCCACTGCCCGCTTCGCTTCGCGCCGCCTCCGCGCCAGCGCCTCGACGACGCGATCAGGCGTCGCCGGCAGATCATCGAGATCGATGCCGATCGCATTGGCGACGGCGTTGACCATCGCCGGCGGAAAGCCCGCGAGCGCTCCTTCGCTGGCCTCCTTGGCGCCGAACGGCCCAAACGGATCGACGCTCTCGACGAGAGCGACCTCGATCGGAGGCGATTCGATCATCGTCGGCATCCGATATTCGAGAAAGCTGGCGTGCGCGGGCAGCCCGTCGAGGTAGCGCGTCTCCTCGCACATTGCCTGCCCCATCCCCATCCACACCGCGCCCTGCACCTGCCCGACCACCGCGAGCGGATTGATGGCGCGGCCGCAATCCAGCGCCGCCCAGACCTTATCGACGGTGATCAGGCCGGTCGCGTCATCAACGCTGACCTCGACCACCTGGGCGGCGTAGCTGAATCCCATGGTCGAACCGACGGCGCCGCCGCGATGTTTGCCGCCCTGCGATTCCGGCGGGCACGTGAAAGTGCCCTTGACCGTGAGGGCGCCCTCGTCGACCAGCGCGGCTTTCACCACTTCGGCAAATCCGAGTACGGCCGGGGCACCGCTGCCGATGAAGAAGCTCTCACCGGCACACTCGATCTGCTCGGGCGCGGCTTCAAGCTTGCGGGCTGCCGCCGCGACCCGGATCTGTTTCAACTTCGTCGCCGCATCGATGGCGGCGTTGCCGACCATGAAGGTGATGCGCGATGAATACGCGCCATTGTCCTTCGGAGTGATCGCGGAGTCCCCGGAAATCACCCGGACCCGGTTCAGCGCGATGCCGAGCGTTTCGGCGACCGTGATCGCCACCACGGTCGACGATCCCTGGCCGATGTCGGCGGCACCGGTCAGCGCGGTGACGCCACCGTCGAAATCGAGCCGCAGCGCCACTACCGCATGGGGCTCGCCGGTGAAATGAATCGGCTTGGCCGAACCGCTGACATAGTGCGAGCAAGCCATGCCGAGGCCTTTGCCCGGCGGCAACCGGCCGATCCGCTCGCGCCAGCCGCTGGCGTGCTCGACCTTGTCCAGGCACTCGGCGAGGCCGTAGCTGTTGACCATCAGATCGTTGAGCGTGCGCGTCGGCGCCGCCAGCAGATTGGCACGGCGCACCACGAACGGATCGAGGCCGAGCTCACGCGCCATCCGGTCGACCAGATTCTCGAAGGCGTGACGGACGTCGACCGAGCCGTGCCCGCGCATCGCGCCGCACGGCGGCAAGTTAGTATAGACGCGGTAGCCATCGTATTTGACGGCGGGAATGTCGTACAGCCCCTGCAGCAGCGCGCCGGCATACAGGATGGTGACGATGCCGTACCCCGCATAGGCGCCGCCGCGCTGCACCACTTCGCACGAACAGGCTGAGAACCGGCCGTCGCGGCGCATGCCTATCGTCAGGGTGATGTCGGTCTGCGGCCGAGCGCGATGGGTGATGAAGGTCTCTTCACGGCTTAGCCGCATCGATACCTTGCCGCCGGCCTTGCGGGCGAGCAGCGCGGCAATCACCTCGAAATTCAACACTTCCACCCGCGCGCCGAAGCCGCCGCCGACGAACGGCTTGATCACCCGCACAAGCGACGGATCGATCTCGAGGCAGCGCGCCAGCATCAGGTGCAGATAATAGCCGACCTGTGACACGCTCTGGGCGGTCAGCCTCCCGGTGGCCGGATCGTAATCCATCAGGCAGGCATGCGGCTCGATCTGGGCGTGGTTGACCTCCGCACAATGGTGCGTGTGGGTACGGATCAGGTCAGCGGTTTCGAAGCCCGCAGCGAGATCGCCGAACTCGTTGTGAACTTCGCGTTCGATGTTGCCCGGCTTGTTGTCGTGCAGCAGCCAGGCATCCGGGGCGCGCGCAGCCTCGGACTCGTAGTAGGCCGGGAGCTTACGGAACTCGCATTCGATCAGGTCGAGCGCGCGCTGTGCCGTCTCTTCGTCGACAGCAGCCACCGCGGCGATCGGTTCGCCTCGATACCGGACCCGATCGCGCGCCATCGGATATTCGTTCATCGCGATCGGCAGAACACCGTAGGTGATTGCGCAGTCCTCACCGGTGACGATCGCCGCGACGCCCCTCAGCGCGAGCGCCTTGCTGATATCGAGCCGGGCGATTTCGCCATGACTGATCGGACTGCGCAGAATGCGCGCGACCAGTGCGCCAGCATGATCGAGATCGGCGGTATAACGCGCTCGCCCGGTGACTTTGTCGATGCCATCGACCAGCGGAACGCCGGCACGGTCGAGGCCTCCCTGAAACACAGGACCGCTCATGGCGCGATCTCCGCGGCGGCCTGCACCGATTCGACGATCTTGGCGTAACCGGTGCAGCGGCAGAGATTACCAGACAGAGCCGTCCTGATCTCGTCGTCGGTCGGCGACGGATTGCGGCGCAACAGACCTTCGGCCGCCATGATCATGCCGGGCGTGCAGAAGCCGCATTGGGCCCCGAGCCGCTCGTGAAATGTCTGCTGCAGCCGGTGCAGCCGCCCATTCGCCGCCAGGCCCTCGACCGTCTCGACGTGGCGTCCCTCGCAGCGCACAGCCAGCACCAAGCAGGATGGAGTTGCTTCGCCGTCGATCAGCACGGTGCAAGCGCCGCACTCGCCGCCGTCGCATCCCGTCTTGACGCCGGTGAGCCCTGCGATGTCGCGCAAGTAATCGACCAGCAACATGTCGTCGGTAACCGCGTCCTCGCGCCATCGGCCATTGACGTTCAGGCCGAGCAGCCGCTTGCGGCGTCGCAGCATCGTTTCATCCATGGGTCGCTCCCTCGCCGCAAGACTGTCGGCGCGGGAGGACGGCATCCATGACCAAAGTCAAGCGATCGTCACGCCGCAATAGTCGACTAAGCGCTTAGCAAAAATCAAGGAGATCACTCCGGGCGAACGCTTAGATCACTCCAATTCATAGACGTTGGAGGGAACCATGCCGCTACGCGACTACAACGCGGCGGTCGATTTCGTCGACCGCAACGTTGCGGAGGGCCGGGGCGGCAAAATCGCCTTCATCGATCCGCAGCGCAGCTTGAGTTATGGGGAGCTGCGCGACGCCGTCGCACGCGTCGGTCCGATGCTGGCACGCCTCGGCGTCGAGCAGGAAAACCGCATTGCGCTGGTGCTCAAGGACACCGTCGACTTCCCGATCCTGTTCTGGGGCGCGATCCGCGCCGGGATCGTTCCGGTGCTGCTCAACACCCGGCTGAACGCGGATCAGTATCGCTATCTGCTGGAAGATTCGCGATCCAAGGCGGTGTTCGCCTCCTCGGAATTCCTGCCGGCGATCGAGGAGGCCGCGGCCGATCTGCCACATCTGCGCGCGGTGGTCGCAGCGGACGACGCTCCGCACTCAGCCCTGCAGCTTACTGAGCTGCTCGCCGCCGAGGACGAAGGCGGCGCTCCCGCTGCGACTTGCGCGGACGACATCGCCTATTGGCAATATTCCTCGGGCACCACGGGGATGCCGAAAGGCGTGATGCACGTGCATTCGAGTCCGCGCGTCATGGCCGAAAATGCCGGCCGGCGGATCGGCTACCGCGAAGACGACGTGGTGTTCTCGGCGGCCAAGCTGTTTTTCGCCTATGGGCTCGGCAACGCGATGTTCTGCACCATGGGAATCGGCGCCACCTCGGTGCTGTACCCCGAGCGACCGACTGCCGACTCGGTGTTCGATACTTTGCAGGCGCACCAGCCGACGATGCTGTTCGCGGTGCCGACACTCTATGCGGCCATGCTGGCCGATCCGCGCTCGCGCACCGAGGCACTCCCGGACCGGCTGCGGCTGTGCGTCTCTGCCGGTGAACCGCTGCCGGCGCAGGTCGGGCTCAACTGGCGCAATCGTTTCGGCCGCGACATCGTCAACGGCGTTGGCTCGACCGAGATGGGCCACCTGTTCCTGACCAACCTCCCACACGCCGTGGAATACGGAACGTCAGGAGTGCCGGTCGACGGCTACCGGCTACGGCTGGTCAACGAGAGTGGAGACGACGTGGCCGACGGCGAGATCGGCGAATTGCTGGTGAACGGCCGCTCGGCCGCCGCAGGCTATTGGAATCAGCGCGACAAGACACGCACTACATTCGTCGGTGAGTGGACCCGGACAGGCGATAAATATCACCGGCGTGCCGACGGCGTTTACACCTATTGCGGACGAACCGACGACATCTTCAAGGTCAGCGGCATTTGGGTGTCACCGTTCGAAATCGAACAGGCGCTGATGAGCCACTCCAAGGTGCTGGAAGCTGCGGTGATCCCCGCCGAGGACGTCGACGGGCTGGTCAAGCCAAAGGCGTTCGTCGTGCTGTCATGCTGCGCCGAGGTCGATCCCGGCGCACTGTTCGAAGAGCTCAAAGACCACGTCAAGTCCGCGATCGGGCCTTGGAAGTATCCGCGCTGGATTCAGATCATGGACGATCTGCCGAAGACATCGAGCGGCAAGCTGCAGCGCTATCTGCTGCGCGAGATGACGCTCGGCGGAGTTGACGCAACAGAAAACACGCGCGCTGACCGCGCGGTCTATGGACGCGCTGCCGCCGGCAGCGGACGATGACAACCAAGTCGGCGCTTGCGGGTGCAGCGCAATATCAGCAAGACTGACGATGCGACCATCGGCCTCATTGGCGTCTCGCAAAATGATCTGGCCCGATGTAATAGTCGCAATAAAGTACCGAAAAAGCAAAATGACGAGCTGATCGCTCGCGAAGGGAAGACCGAGGGGAGGACTACCATGATCGATCGACGTCGTCTGTTGTCGCTCGGAGCGTCGGCTGGTGCCGCGCTGGCCTGCGGCCCGTTTATTCGCCCGTCCTACGCGCAAGCCGGCGCCCTGAAGGTCGGCCTGCTGCTGCCCTATAGCGGGACTTATGCGCCGCTCGGCGAAGCCATCACCCGCGGCCTCGAGCTGTATGTGCAATCGCAGGGCGGCAAGCTCGGCGGTAGGAGCATCAGCTTCGTCAAAGTCGACGATGAATCCGCGCCGCCGAAGGCCACCGAACTCACCACCAAGCTGATCCAGAGCGAGAAGGCCGACGTGCTGATCGGCACGGTGCATTCCGGCGTGGCGATGGCGATGGTGAAGATCGCCCGCGAGGACGGCATTCCGACCATCGTGCCGAACGCCGGAGCTGACATCATCACCCGCGCGATGTGCGCCCCCAACGTATTCCGCACCTCGTTTGCCAACGGCCAGATCGGCCGCGCCACCGGTGACGCCATGATCAAAGCCGGCCTGAAAAAAGCTGTGACGGTCACCTGGAAGTATGCGGCAGGCGAAGAGATGGTGTCCGGCTTCAAGAAGTCGTTCACTGCCGGCAAGGGCGAAGTGGTCAAGGACATCACCATCGCGTTTCCCGACGTCGAATTCCAGTCGGCGCTGGCCGAGATCGCGTCACTGAAGCCGGACTGCGTCTATGCGTTCTTCTCCGGCGGCGGCGCGCTGAAGTTCATCAAGGACTATGCGGCGGCCAATCTCGGCATTCCGCTGTGGGGCCCCGGCTTCCTCACGGATGGCGTCGAAGCCGCGGCCGGCCCGGCCGGCGACGGCATCAAGACCGTGCTGCACTACGTCAGCGACCTCGACAACGCCGAGAACCAGGCCTTCGTCAAATCGTTCGAGGCCGCCTACAAGATCCCGCCGGACGTCTTCGCGGTGCAGGGCTGGGACGCCGGGCAATTGCTCGACGCCGGCCTCAAGGCGGTCGGCGGCGACGTCGCTAAGCGCAAGGAGCTCAATGCCGCGATGGCGGCGGCGAGCTTCGCCAGCCCGCGCGGACCGTTCAAACTGTCGGCCGCGCATAACCCGGTGCAGAACTTCTATCTGCGCGAGCTGAAGGGCGGCAAGAGCGTCAATCTCGGCCTCGCCGCACCGGCGGTGGCCGACGAAGCGATCGGCTGCAAGCTGAGCTGACAACTGCCCGACTGAGGGTTCGGCAGCGGCCGGCGCATCGTCGCCGTCCGCGGCCCTGCCCGACCGACATCGGTGACCGGTTCCCATGAGTCTCATTCTGATCCAGGCGCTGAACGGCCTTCAGACCGGACTGGTGATCTTTCTGGCCGCCAGCGGCCTGACACTGGTGTTCGGCATTCTCGGCGTCATCAATCTCTCGCACGGCTCGTTCTACATGCTCGGCGCCTATCTGGCGCTGTCGCTGACCGGCATGTTCGGGGACGTCTTCCTGGCGCTGGTCGCGGGCATTCCGCTTGCCTTCCTACTCGGTCTGGCGATCGAGTGGTTGTTCATCCGCCACCTTTACGATCGCGATCACCTGCAGCAGGTGCTGCTGACCTTCGCGCTGATCCTGATTTTCAACGAATTCCAGCAGGTGGTGTGGGGCTCATATCCGCACTCGATCCCAGCGCCTGGCTATCTGGCGCACAGCGTCCGGCTCACCGAAGGCCTCAGCTATCCGGTATATCGGCTGGCCTTGATGGCGATCTGCGTCGCGCTGGCTATCGCGATGGCGCTGGTGATTCAGAAGACCCGGATCGGCCGCCTGATCCGCGCCGCCGAATCCAACCGTGAGATGGTCGAGGCGCTCGGCTTCGACTCGCGGCTGATCTTCCGCATGGTGTTCGCCACCGGCGTCGCACTCGCCGCGACCGCCGGAATGCTGGCGGCCCCGATCGAGAGCGCCTATCCGGGCATCGGCGACCGCGTGCTGATCATCTCCTTCGTGGTCGTGGTGATCGGCGGCATCGGCTCGGTCCGCGGCGCATTCATCGGCTCGCTGCTGATCGGCATGGCCGACGCGTTCGGCAAGGTGTTCCTGCCGCAGTTCTCCAGCATCATCATCTACGCGCTGATGGCGCTGGTGCTGGTGATCCGCCCGGCCGGGCTGTTCGGGCGGGCCTGACGATGCTGACCCGTCCCAACCTCGTCGTCGTCCTGTTCTTCACGGTGCTGCTCGGCTGCCTGCTGGCGCTGCCGTTCGTCGCCGGACCGTATCCGGTCAAGCTGATGACACGGATCGTGATCATCGCGACCTTCGTGCTCAGCCTCGATCTCCTGATCGGCGTCACGGGCCTGGTCAGTTTCGGTCATGCCGCTTTCTTCGGCTGCGGCGCCTATGCGGTGTATTTCGTCTCGCCGGAAGCGGAAGCCGCCAACGTCATCGTCGCGCTCGGCGCCGGGCTGCTGGCCGGCGGGCTCGCCGCGCTGGTGGTGGGCGCGTTCGCGACCTTAACGCGCGGCTTCTATTTCATCATGGTGACGCTGGCCGCCGGCCAGATGCTGTTCGCGCTGTTCCACGACACCGACATCGCTAAGGGTTCGGACGGAGCCTACATCAACGTCAAGCCCGAGCTGACGCTGGGCGGCCTGACGCTGCTCGATTTCTCCGACCGCCGGCAGTTCTATTACGTCTGCATCGTCGTGCTGATCGCCGCCTACGGCCTGCTGCTGGCGCTGGTGCGGTCGCCGTTCGGCCGGGTGCTGCAGGGCATCCGCGCCAACGAGGTGCGGATGAGCTCGCTCGGCTACGATACCTATCGCTACAAGCTCGCCGCCTTCACCATCGCAGGGATGGTGGCGGGGCTTGCTGGTGCGCTGTTCGCATCGATCGATGGGTTCGTCACACCCGACCTGCTGAACTGGCATCAATCCGGCCTCGCCATCATGATGGTGGTGCTGGGCGGCGCCGGCACGCTGTTCGGCCCGATCATCGGCGCGCTCGCCTACTCGTCGCTGGAAGAACTATTGAAGACCGCCAGCATCGTCGGTTCGCTGGTCGCCGACCATTGGCGGCTCGGCACCGGCGCGACACTGATCGCCGCGGTGCTGATGTCGCCGGACGGCCTCGCCGGATTGCTGAACTGGCGGCGCAAGCTGCCGCAGGCAATACCAGCACAGCCGCCAGCAGCAGAGCCTCAACGTCCGGCGAAGACCGCGAAGGCGCTGGCGACCAGCCATCTCAGCAAGAACTTCAACGGCATCGCGGCAGTCAGCGACGTCACCGTGACGTTCGAGCCCAACAAGGTTCACGCCATCATCGGCCCCAACGGCGCCGGCAAGACCACCTTCACTAACCTGTTGTCCGGCGCGCTGCCGGCCAGCGCCGGCAGTGTGCAGATCGACGAGCTCGACGTCACCGGTTGGCCGGCCTACCGGATCGCCCGCGCCGGCCTCGGCCGCTCCTATCAGCGCACCAACATCTTCCCGCGCTTCACCGTGCGCGAGAACTGCGTCCTCGCCGCGCAGCTCGATAAGGGCGCGCTGTGGCGGCTGCGCGACGCGCCATATCGGGCGCGCGAACACGCCGCGGTCGACCGCGCCCTGCGGGTCGCAGGACTCGCCGATCGCGGCGACAGCATTGCCGGACGAATGTCGAATGGCGAGCAGCGACAGCTCGAAATCGCAATGCTGATCGCCAGCGGCGCCGATCTCTTGATCCTCGACGAGCCGCTGGCCGGGATGGGGCCGGAGGAAACCCAGCGGGTGGTGGCGCTGTTGCGTGACCTGGTGCGCGACCACACCGTGATCGTGATCGAGCACGACATGGATGCGGTGTTCGCTGCCGCCGATACGCTGACGGTGCTGGTGCAGGGCAAGCTGTTCGCCCGCGGCCGCCCCGATGAGATCCGGCGCAACGAAGCCGTGCTCGAAGCCTATCTCGGCCATCACGCCAAGATGAAGGAGTCGGCATGACCGCGGCGGCACAGGCGATGCTGGATGCACGCGGCATCGACACCTTCTACGGACCCAGCCACATCCTGCGCGGCGTGAACTTTCACGTCGGCCGCGGCGAGACGGTCAGCCTGCTCGGCCGCAACGGCATGGGCAAGACGACGCTGCTGCGGACGCTGATGGGACTACTGAAGCCGAAGAGCGGCGCAATCCTGCTCGACGGCCGCGACGTCACGGATGCGAGGGCCAATATCAAGGCGCGTGCCGGCATGGGTTTCGTGCCGGAGGGACGTGGCATCTTTCCGAACCTGTCGGTCGAGGAAAACCTGCTGTTTGCGGCCCGCCCGGGTCCTGACGGCCGGGTCGACTGGACCCAGGAGGCGATCTACCAGATGTTTCCGCGACTATTCGAGCGGCGGCGGATCTGGGGCAATCAGCTGTCCGGCGGCGAGCAGCAGATGCTGACGATCGGCCGGGTGCTGCTCAGCAATCCCAGCATCCTGCTGATTGACGAAGCGACCGAAGGTCTTGCGCCCAAGATGCGCGACGCGATCTGGGAAACGCTCGGCATCATTGCCCGCAAGGGGATCTCGATCGTGATCGTCGACAAGAACCTCGACGATCTGGTCGACCTGGTCGACCGCCATGTCGTGCTGACCAAGGGACAGGTGGTGTTCGAAGGCACCTCGGCCGAACTGCTCGCCGATCAGGAGATGGTCAGAACCATGCTGGGCGTCTGAATCGCCTCGTCTCAAAGATCAATCGACGCCCGGCACCGCGGCTGCATAATCCGCATCAGGAGCCGGGATCACGCGGCACCACGAGGGAGGACAACGCGATGAGTGGCGCAAGCAGCATCACCGCGGCGGAGCCGTACCGCGATGTGCAGATCCGGCCCGCCGCTGCGACGGACGTGGCGCGCGTGGCGGCGATCGACGAGGCTGCGACCGGCGAAGCCAAGCCGCGGTATTGGCAGAGCCTGTTTGAGAGTTTCTCGCAGATCCGCACCGGCTGTCGCGCCTTCCTAGTCGCCGAGCTGAAGGGCGAGGTGGTCGGCTTCATCTGTGGCGAAGTGCGGGATTTCGAGTTCGGTGCGGAAAGCTGCGGCTGGGTGTTTGCGTTGACCGTCGATCCTGCGATAAGGGTGAACAGTATCGGCACGCAACTCTTTGAAGAGATTTGTCTAATTTTCACTCAGGCGGGGGTGAGGAAGGTTCGCACGATGATCGAGCACGACAATCAGCTCGTCATGGCGTTCTTCCGCAGTCAGGGCCTGATGGTCGGCCGGTTCATCGGAATGGAAAAGAATCTCGACTGATCACACCACCCCGACACGCTCGCGCGGTTTGTGGTCGAGACCAACACGAAGATTGACGCCGATGCGGCTGCAGAAATCGACGATGTGTGGACTGTACGCCGTGCTCGAACTCGCGGCGAATCCGGATCGTCAGGTTTCGGCCGGCGACATCGCCGACAAATACGACATCTCGCTCAATCATCTGGCCAAGGTCCTGCGCACCTTGGTGCGGGCGCGGCTGATCGAGTCGGTGCGCGGCCCTGGTGGCGGCTATCGCTTCGCCGGCAATCCCAAGCGCGTCACCTTGCTCGATATCATCGCGCTGTTCGAAGACACCGGCCTCGACCTGCAGGAGGCCGCCTCGGACGAGCATGAAGAGAGCCGGGCGCTGCACAAGGTTCTGCGCGACATCGACGAAATCGCGATGACGACGCTGCGGTCCGTATCGATCACCTCGCTGCTCAAGGTGATCGATACCGAGCGTCGCAAAACCGAACGCGGACCGAACGGCGCCGCGGCGCGGCATTCCTCCGCCGGACGGGCGTAGCCCTCGACCGGGCTTTCCGGCAGCGCCGTTGCGGCGCAGCCGATCTCAGGAATGCAGCTGCTGGTACTTGTCCTGCAACTGCTCGGGCGTCTCGCGCCAATCCGGATTGGGCACAATGGAATCGGCGGGGCAGACGAGCTGGCACTGCGGCTCGTCCTCGGCGCCGACACACTCGGTGCAGCGAAGCGCATCGACCGCGTAGATCGTGTCGCTGGCCGAGATCGCCTGGTTCGGACACACCGGCCGGCACGCGTCGCAGGCCGTGCAGTCCTCGTTGATCATCAGCGCCATGTCGTCCTCCTCCCCGTTCAGCCCAACACGCCCTCGCGCAGCTTGAAGCGCTGGATCTTGCCGGTCGCGGTCTTCGGCAACTCGGCGACGAACACCGTGCTGCGCGGATATTTGTACGGCGCCAGTCGATCCTTGATGAAAGTCTTCAGCTCGGTCTCGGACAGCGTCTGACCCGGCCGCGCCACCACATAGGCCTTCGGCTTGGTCAGGCCGTGCTCGTCGGCGACGCCGACCACGGCGGCTTCGAGCACGCCGGGATGCTGCACCAGCGTCGCTTCGATCTCGAACGGGCTGACATAGATGCCACTGACTTTGAGCATGTCGTCGGTGCGGCCCGCATAGGTGTAGGAGCCGTCGTCGTTGCGAATGTATTTGTCGCCGCTCTTGGTCCACCCGCCCTGAAAGGTGTCCCGGCTCTTGGCACGGTTGCCCCAATACATCGTCGCCGACGATGGGCCGTGAATGTAGAGATCGCCCGGCTCACCATCGGCAACGGGACCGCCGCCGTCGCCGCGCAGCTCGATCTGATAGCCCGGCACCGGCCATCCGGTGGTGCCGTAGCGCACCCGGTCCGGCAGGTTCGACAGAAAGATGTGCAACATCTCGGTCGAACCGATGCCGTCCACGATATCGATGCCGAAATGGCGCTGGAACCGCTGCCCGATCTCCGCCGGCAGCGCTTCGCCCGCCGAGGATGCGAGCCGCAACGCCACTTGGCCGTGCGATGGCAGGTTTGGCGCGGCCAGCATGCCGGCGTAACCGGTGGGCGCGCCGTAGAACACGGTCGGCTTCACTCCGCCGACACCGCCGAGCCAGCGCTTGAACACCGCGTCCGGGGTCGGCCGCTCGCCCATCAGCAGCGTGGTCGCGCCGACCGTCATCGGAAACGTCAGCGCGTTGCCGAGGCCATAGGCGAAAAACAGCTTCGCCGCCGAGAAACAAACGTCGTCTTCGCGCAGATGCAGCGTGTGGCGGCCGTACAGCTCCGAGGTCCAATACGGATTGGCATGGGTGTGCACCACGCCTTTCGGTCGCCCGGTCGACCCCGACGAATACAGCCAGAACGCCGGATCATCCGCCTGGGTGGCGGCGGGCTTCTCCAGCGGCGCCTGTGCGCCGACGAACGCGGCGAAATCGACCTCGCCCGGCTCCAGCGGCGCCGCGGGACGCGCGACGATCACCTGCTGCACCTCGTGATCGCTCTTGGTCAGCGCCGCCTTGAGCACCGGATGCAGCGCACCGCTGACCAGCACCGCCTGGGCGCGCGAATGCTCCAGCATGTAGGCGTAGTCATCGGCGGTGAGCAGCGTGTTGACCGCGACCGGAACGATGCCAGCGTAGATTGCGCCCAGAAACGACACCGGCCAATCGGTGCCGTCGAGCATCAGCAGCAGCACGCGCTCTTCTCGTTTCAAGCCGATCGCGCGCAAGGCAGCTGCGAGCTGACGCGCCTGGGCTTCGAGCTGCGCGAAGCTCAGCGACGAGACGTCGTCGACGAACGCCGTCTTGTCCGGCCGCACGCGGTTGGCCTGCAGCAGATGTTCGGCGAAATTGAATTTCTCGGGTGGCGGCGTGACCGCTGCGGCATTCATGGTTTCCTCCTGATCGCCTTTATGGTTGTCCGGAAGCGATCTTGACGCCGCTTTCCGCTCGCCGGTTGTGAATGTCGATATCGGCATCCACCCGGCTTCAGGCTGATCGCAATTATCAGGCGGCGTGGGCCATGTCGGCAAGCCTCTTGTGACGGAAGGCTCCCCACAGCGCTGCGCCGATCGCCCCGGCGTAAATTGCGTCCGGATGGCTCTCGATCGCGACGTCGACCTTGGCCTTGACCACAGCGTCTTTCATCGCCTCCACCAGCCCGGCATCGAGCGCCAGACCGCCGGTCATCTGCACCGTGCCATCGAGGCTACCGAGGGTCTTGAGCAGCTTAGCGAGCCGGTCGGCCATCGATTCATGGATGCCGCGCAGAATGTTCGGCGACGAGATGCCGCGCGACACCATGTTGATGACGTCGGTCTCAGCCAGCACGGCGCAGATGCCGGAGACTTTCTCCGGACTATCGGCACGCTGCGACAGCGAACCGATTTCGTCCTGCGCGATGCCGAGATAGCGGGCGATGTTCTCCAGGAACTGCCCGGAGCCCGAGGCGCATTGACTGGTCATCTTGTAGGCCAGCACCTTGCCACGCTCGTCCATACGGATCGCGCGTCCATGCAGCGCGCCGGTGTCCAGCACCGCGCGGCTGCCCGGATTGAGATAGATCGCGCCGCGGGCATGCGTCGTCATCGAGTAGAAGTGCCCGGTGTGGAAGGTGAGCGCCTCGCCCTCGCCGGTGGTGGCACAATAGGCGACGTCGGCACGCGCCAGACCCGTCTCTTTCAGCAGATCATCGTAGATGTCGCCGGCGAGCTTCAAGGGATCGCGCTGCCGCACCCGCTCGACCCGCTTACCGAGGCAACGCTCCTGGTCGCCCTCGACCGCGAACGCCACCACCTTGATGGCCCCGGTCCCGACATCGATCCCCGACGTGATGGTCATCGTTTCCTCCTCGCAAGTCCGGCTGTACGTTCGATCAACCAAGCGCCCACCATTCACGCCGCGACGGCGCGGCGGGCGAATTCGGAGGCGCCGAGCGCGCCGGTGTAGATCGAGTCCGGATTGATGTTGATCGTCACCTCGCCGTAGTTCTCCTGGATCAGCTTGCGCAGCTCGCGCACCGCCGCCTCATTCTTCGCGACGCCGCCGGTGAAGGTGAACTGATCGGTGACGCCGCCCGAGCGCGAGATGATCGAGATTGCCCGCAGGATAATGGCGCGGTGCAGGCCTGCGAGAATGTCCTCGCGCTTCTCGCCGAGCGACAGCCGATCGCGCAGTTCGGCGCCGGCGAACACCGTGCAGGTCGAATTGATCCGCGCCGGGCGATTGGACTGCATCGCCAGCGGGCCGAGTTCGTGCAGCCCCATGTTCATTTCGTCGGCGATGTAGCCGAGATAGCGGCCGCAGCCGGCAGCGCAGCGATCGTTCATCTGGAAATTCTCGACGATACCGTGACCGTCGATCTGAATGCCCTTGGTGTCTTGCCCGCCGATGTCGAGCACGGTGCGCGTGCCGGGATACATCATGTGGGCGCCGAGGCCGTGGCACAGGATCTCGGAGCGAATGTGCTCCTTGGAGAACGGCAGCGTCACCCGGCCGTAGCCGGTGCCGACCAGATAGGTCTCCTCCAGTTCGATCCCGAGCGCCGACTCGATCATCGCGGCGAAATCGCCTTCGCCATCAGCCGCGTGCGAATCCGCAGCCAGCATCCGCGCTACGGCACGGCGAAACTTGTCGCTGAGGTCGCCGCCCGGCGGCCGGTTCTCGACCTCGATGATCGACTTGTCGTAAGCGTTCAGCACCATGTCGAGGGCGATGCCCATCTCGCGGGCCACCGCTTCGGCGTGGACATGAAACCGCGAACCGGCGATGTCGCGGAAGAAATCCGACTTGCGCTTGGCACCGGGGGCATAGAGCGAGGCCGCCTCCTCCCGCAGCCGGGCGAAGATGACGTGTAATGCCTCCTGCAGCGGGCCGGCAATCGACTTGAAGCGATCCGCCTCAAGCTGGCGATGACACGTCTCCTCCAGATCGTCGAGCTGTTCGAGAAACTGAATCAGTCGGAAGTTGCGCTCCAGCGCCGCCAGAAACTCGGCGCTATGCTCGTGGCCGGCCTCGCCGACATGCAGAGCGCGGCGGAACAACGTGAAGCGCGCGTCGATCCGCGCCTCTTCGGAGGCGACGCGCGCCGCGGTGGCGTAGTTCGAGCGAGAATTGGTGATGCCGCGCCCGATCACCTCCTTGTTCTCGTCCATCAGCACCGCCTTGGTAGTGGTGGAGCCGAGATCGATTCCGACGAAAGTCCGCATCGTTGCGCTCCTCAGGCGGCGCCGCGGAAGCCCGCGCGCTTCTGTTCGATCATCTGGAAATAGCTCTCCAGCCGGTTCTTGACGTTGGCGGCGGAGAAATAGCGCGGATCGACCAGATCGGTCTCAATGAACGCCGCTGGCTTGCCGGTGCGCTTCTCGACCTCGCGCATCATCAGGAGCTGGCCGGCGGAGAACGAATTGCAGCTCTTGATCGAATTGATCAGAAGGCCGTCCGCCTGGTATTCGTTGATGTAATTCTCCAGCATGTCCACCCGCATCGGCAGGTTGCGGTTGGTGTAGACATTGAGGCAGTATTCAGCGAGCGACTCCAGCGGCCGATCCGGATCGTGGCGGAAACCGTAATCATAGGTGCCGCCGACCTTGGTGTAGCTGGAGGCCACCACCACGGCGCCCTCGTCGTAGAACATCTTCCAGAACTGGCGGAAATTGGTGTAGTTCGGCGGACCTTCCACCACTAGGCGGTAGCGCTCCTGCCCCATGTCGCCATCGGGCGTCACCGGCCCCTTACCTTGCGCGATCCGCTCCTCAACCTCGGCGCGCAGGAATTTGTAATATTCGATCGCGTCGTCGGTGCCGCGGAAGGCGCCGAAGATCGGTCCGATGTAATAGATCCCGCCGAAATAGGCGTCGATCGGCGACGGCTTGTGCTTGGCCGATTGCAGCACCCAGACGTGATCGTCCTCGGCCTTGGCGGATTTGCGCAAATATTCACGCAGCCGGTCGATGTCGAATTTGACGCCTGAGATCCGCTCCAGCTTCGGGATCACGTCCTGCCGGAGTTGCTTGACCATGTAGCTAATCATGTCCTTGGTGATCCGGCCGTCGGCCAGATACGGCGTCTGGAACATGATGGTCTCGCATTTGTACTGCCGGCGCAGCAGCTCGAACCATTTCATGAAGGTGAAGCAGCCGGTGTAGGATAGCAGCAGCACGTCCGGGTCGGGCAGCGGCTTGCCGTTCGGACCGATATTGCCCTTGGCCATCATGCCGATGTCGGATTTGACGTAGGTGCAGACGTCTTCGGAATGGCCGAGCTTTTCCGCCTCCATCACGTAGCCGCCGCTTTGCCGCCGCAGCCCGTTCTGGATCGCGTTGACCTCCGGCAGGTTGTTGACCATATCGAAGCACATCAGCAGCTCGTTGAGATTGCCCGGCACGAAGGTCGCGGCCACCTTCTCGCCGCGCTCCTTGGCGCTCGCGAGACGATCGTAGTGGGCGTTGACCATCTGCTTCTGCCGCGCCATCGACGCATCCTTGATGGCTTCCGGCGGCTTGGTCTTCGGTCCGACGATGACGGTCATGCTCCGCTCCACAATTTGATCGAATCGGCGAAGGTGCCGGCCTGCTCGCGGATCGGCTGCATCTGGCCGGAGTTCTCGGCGTATTTGAATGCGATCTGAGGGATGCCGTGGCTCTTCAGCACCGCCTGCAGCATCGGCCGCTCGAGCAGGCCGGGATCGCAGAACGACGTCATGGCGAAGATCACGCCTTCGGCGCGGTTCTTCCGCACGCTGTCGACCAAATACAGCCCCTTCTTGGCTTCGTCCGGCTCGTATTTCGGCGGCGTCGATTTGGAGTCGTGCAGATAGGCGTGGGCGAGGCTCCGCAGCGGATCGCCGTCGAGCGCGACGTCGGAATTCTCCCAGCGCGTCACCAGAATGAAGTCGTCGTCGACGATGTAGCAACCGGACAGCTCGATCGACTTGATCAGGTTCAGCGGCGGCTGCTCGCAGAACATGCCGCAGATCACCACGCGCGAATTGTCCTTGATCGGCCGCTGCTGCAGCCGCACTGCCGCCAGGTAATCGGTGAGCATCTGGTTGTGCTCCTCGACCGGGATCACCATGCCGGCGCGGAGCAGCAGATAGAGTTCCGCCGACGGCACGTTCCACGGCTCGTCGGCGCGCAGCTGATACAGCGCACGGACCAGCCGGCGGTTATCGTTGAACACCGCGATCGAGGCGCGGATCGCATCGGAGGTGATTGGCTTGCCGGTGAGGCTCGACAGCCATTCGCAGGTTTCGCGCAGCTCGCTGACATAGAACTCGCCGCCGAGATCGTCGTCGAAATTGTGCGGCAGGTCGATGTAGCGCGCGCCCTTGGACGGGAACATCAGCTTCCACATCCCCGAAAGATTGCGGATCACGTCGCAGATCGATGGAAACATCATGCTGTCGACGAAATCGAGCCGGCCGGAGACACCGAGCTCGATGGTCGAACGCGGAATTCGGCAGATGTAGCTCTGATAGTAGGCGTCGCCGTGGATGACTTCGAGCTGGTCGCCGCCACCGAAGATCCCGAGCGGCAATCCGCCGGCGGCGTGCACCAGTTCGCGGGGAGCGTAGTAGGGCAGAAAGCCGACCACTATGCGGCCGGGCTCTGCGGCCTTCCATTCGCGGGCGGCGGTGAAGCTGAGGTCGGAGAACAGCGCCTCGCAACGGGCGATGATGTCCGCCGTGGTGTGATGCGGCCTGTCGAGCATGCCGGTCGTCCTCCCTGCCCGGCGGCTCTGCCGGGGTCGCGCTGCCGGCCATTTTCCGGCCCGACGATTTAAATGTAATCTAGTATTGGAATGCGAAAATTAATTTGATGCGGATCAAATTTAGCGATGGGAAAGCCGAGACCGGCCGGACGGCACCCCGCCGCCGCGGGGCTCAGATGTCGATCGCGATCTTGCCGAACTGGCTGCCGGATTCGAGATGATCGAATGCGGCGCGGATATCGCCGAGCGGATAGTGCAGATCGATCGGCGGCGTCAGCTTTCCGGCATCGCACCAGGCAATCAGCTCGGAAAGCTCACTCGGGTTGCCGAGGGTCGAGCCGAAGATCTGAAGCTGGCGGATGAACACCCGGCGCAAATCGGCCGGAGGCTGATCGCCGATCGTGGCACCGCAGGTCGCGACCCGCCCGCCGCGCACCAGCGATTTCAGCGCCGCGCTCCACATCGCGCCGCCGATATTCTCGATCACCACGTCGGCGCCGCGGCCGCCGGTCGCGTCCATCACCGCGGCGGGGATCTTATCGGCCGGCGCATCGATCACCGCATCGGCGCCGAGCGCCCGGGCCCGCGCCAGCTTGTCAGCGCTGCGTGAGGTCACCAGCACACGGGCGCCGGCGGCCGCAGCAATCTGCATCGCCGCGAGCGACACGCCGCCACCAACCCCGAACACCAGCACGGTCTCCCCCGGTTGCAGCTTCGCCTTGGTGAACAGCATCCGCCACGCCGTGAGATAGTTCACCCCGAGCGCAGCGGCCTGGGCGAAATCAAGGCGGTCAGGGATCGGCAGGGCATTTCCCGCCGGCACGCAGACATACTCGGCCATGGTGCCGTCGCGATGCTCGCCGAGCAGGCTCATCTTGGCGCATAGCACCGGCTCGCCGCGCCGGCAGAATTCGCAAGAACCGCAGACAATGCCCGGATACAGCGTCACCCGTCGCCCGATCAGCTCCGGCGTATCCGAATCAGCCTCCTCGATCACGCCGGCACCATCTACTCCCATGATCTGCGGCAGGCTGTGGGTGATGCCGGCGCCGCTGTCGCGCATGTAGAGGTCGACGCGGTTGACGGTCGCGGCGCGCATCCGCACCAGCACTTCACCCGGGCGACGCTGCGGCGTCGGGCGATCGCCGACCTCGATCACCTCGTTGCCGCCGTGACCGGTCATGAATGCCGCCTTCATCGCCTCCGCCCCTCGTCTTGTTATCGCTTCCGCCCGATAGACGTTGGATGACGCCCGCGCGCCTTGACCAAAGTCATTCTAGTTCCGTCGCCGCCTCGCCTGCAGTGCCGTCGTCGAGGCGCTTCATGTTGCCGAGAATCTTGAGCAGGTAGTGCAGCGCGTGGGTGACATCATTGATCGAAAAGTCGCCGAGCACTTCGCCGTAATAAGCACGTATCTTCGGCTGCGCGAGCACCTCCCAGACGTGACGCCCGGACTTGGTCATCGTCACCAGCCGTGAGCGGCGATCGCGCTCGTCCGGCACCACCGCGACATGACCATCGCGCTCCATCCGGCCGATCAGACCAGTGAGGTTCTGCCGGCTGACCATCAGATAGCGCGCCAGATCGCCAATGCTCATGCCGTTCGCCACAGCGGGTCGCGACAGCGCTCCGAGCACCGCCCATTGCTGCGTCGTCAGCCCCTCGGCTTCGACCGCCCGGGTGCCTGTCTTATGCAACATATTGGCGCATTGATAGAGACGGAAGAACAGCCGGTTGGCCAATTCCATCTTCGCATCTGCAGAATTATCGGCGCTAGTGCGCTTATTTGCCATCATCGTCCATCTTGACGCATCTTCGCAACGCTGACTAAATATAGCAACATATTGTCCTAGTTGCCAGCTTCGACCGCGGGCTTCCTGGGGAAAAAGAGATCAGAATCAAAGAGGAGCGAGCGAGGATGGCGCGGCTGCAGAACAAAACGGCAGTGATCACGGGTGGCGGCGGCGGCATCGGCGGGGCGACGTGTCGCAGGTTTGCGCAGGACGGCGCCAAGGTCGCGGTGCTCGACCTCAATCTCGACGCCGCCGAGAAAATTGCCGGCGATATCCGCGCCGCGGGCGGCGCGGCCGAAGCGATCCGCTGCGACATCGCCGACCGCAAAAGTGTCGACACCGCGATCGCGACGACGACGGACAAACTTGGGCCGGTGGACATTCTGGTCAACAACGCCGGTTGGGACATCTTCAAGCCGTTCACCAAGAGCGAACCCGGCGAATGGGAGCGACTGATCGCCATCAACCTCACCGGCGCGCTGCACATGCATCACGCGGTGCTGCCTGGCATGGTCGAGCGGCGCTACGGCCGCATCGTCAACATCGCCTCTGACGCAGCGCGCGTCGGCTCGTCGGGCGAAGCGGTGTACGCCGCCTGCAAAGGCGGCCTCGTCGCATTCTCCAAGACCTTGGCACGCGAACACGCCCGCCACGGCATCACCGTCAACGTCGTCTGCCCGGGCCCGACCGACACCGCGCTGCTCGCCGGCGTGACCTCCGGCGCTGCCAATCCAGAGAAGCTGATCGAGGCCTTCACCAAGGCGATCCCACTCGGCCGGCTCGGCAAACCGGATGATCTCGCCGGCGCGATCGCGTTCTTCGGCAGCGACGACGCCGGCTTCATCACCGGCCAGGTGCTGAGCGTCTCCGGCGGCCTGACGATGAACGGCTGAGCCCAATCAACAATAACGGGAGGATTCCGATGCAGTTCGAAGACCTGATCTATGAAATCCGCAACGGCGTGGCGTGGATCATCATCAACCGTCCGGACAAGATGAATGCGTTCCGCGGCACCACCTGCGACGAGCTGATCAAGGCGCTGTACAAGGCCGGTTACGACAAGGACGTCGGGGCGATCGTGCTCGCCGGCGCCGGCGATCGCGCCTTCTGCACCGGCGGCGATCAGTCCACCCACGACGGCAATTACGATGGCCGCGGCACCGTCGGGCTGCCGATGGAAGAGCTGCACACTGCGATCCGCGACGTGCCGAAGCCGGTGATCGCCCGCGTCCAGGGCTATGCGATCGGCGGCGGCAATGTGCTGGCGACGATCTGCGACCTGACGATCTGTTCGGAGAAGGCCATCTTCGGCCAGGTCGGCCCGAAGATGGGCTCGGTCGATCCGGGCTATGGCACCGCGTTCCTGGCCCGCGTCGTCGGCGAGAAGAAGGCCCGCGAGATCTGGTACATGTGCCGTCGTTACTCGGGCAAGGAAGCCGAAGCGATGGGCCTCGCCAATCTCTGCGTGCCGCACGAGGAGCTCGACGCCGAAGTGCAGAAGTGGGGCGAGGAACTGTGCGAGCGCTCACCGACCGCGCTCGCGATCGCCAAGCGCAGCTTCAACATGGACACCGCGCATCAAGCCGGCATCGCCGGCATGGGGATGTATGCGCTTAAGCTCTATTACGACACCGAAGAATCGCGCGAAGGCGTCAAGGCGCTGCAGGAGAAGCGTAAGCCCGAATTCCGCAAATACATCAAATAACCGCTCTCCCGCCGACGAACGGCGCCGGCAACGCCGGCGCTCGAATTCTCAAGGAGGGCGAGGCATGAATCCATATTTGAACGAAGACCTGGTGGCGCTGGCCTCGCAGGCCCGGCGGTTCGCCGCCGACCGGATCGCACCGGGATTTCAGGAGCGCGACCGGACGCGGGTGCTCGACCGCGGCTTGATGAAGGCGATGGGCGAGATGGGCTTCATCGCGCCCGAACTGCCGGAAGCCTGCGGAGGGCTCGGCATGGACAGCCTCGCGGCCGGTGTGATCCACGAGGAGATCGCGCGCGCCGACCTCAGCATGTCCTACGTCAATCTGCTCGCCTCGCTGAACGGCCAGATCCTGTCGCAGCACGGCCAGCGCGAGATCGTGCAGCCGTGGCTGACGAAGCTGATCGCCGGCGACGCGCTGTTCGCGATCGCGCTGACCGAACCGCGCGGCGGCTCGGATGCGGCGAACTTGCGGCTGCGGATCGAGCGCGACGGCGACGACTACATCGTCAATGGCGAGAAGACCTCGATTTCCGCCGCCGATCAGGCCGACGCCGCGGTGGTGTTCGGCCGCACCGGCTCGATCGAGTCCGGCGCTCACGGCGTCACTGCGCTGCTGATCCCGATGGATCTGCCCGGCATCACCCGCAACCGGTTCGACTGCCACGGCCAGCGCGCGATCGGCCGCGGTTCGCTGTTCTTCGAGAACGTGCGCGTCCCGGCCGCACATCGGCTCGGCGACGAGAACAAGGGTTTCGTCCAGGTGATGCAGGGCTTCGACTTCTCGCGCGCACTGATCGGCTTGCAAGTGCTCGCCGTCGCGCGCGTCGCGCTCGAAGAGACCTGGGCGCATGTCGCGGAACGGCAGGCATTCGGCAAACCGCTGTCGGCGTTTCAGGGCGTGTCGCATCCGCTCGCCGACCTCGACACTCAGGTCGAGGCCGCGCGACTGCTCTGCCTGCAGGCGCTGTGGCTGAAGGACCACGGCGCCCCGCACAGTGCCGAGGCCGCAATGTGCAAATGGTGGGCGCCGAAACTCGCCTACGATGTGATCCATCAATGTCTGCTGATGCACGGCCACGGCGGCTATGACCGCGGCCCGATGGAGCAGCGGCTGCGCGACGTGCTCGGCTTCCAGATCGGCGACGGCACCGCACAGATCATGAAGACGATCATCGCGCGCCACCGTGCCGGCCGCGCCGCAGTGCCGGCCTGAGCGGAGGTGCCGCCGAGACGTTCTGCATCCATAACTAATAACTACTCCGGGGGGAAAAATGGAGTTCGACGCCGTTCTGCTGCCGCCACGCCGCGCCGCGAGCATCGCCGCCGGCCTGTGGCACGACCGCACCATCAACGACGATCTCGACGCCTGCGTGGCGCATTGCCCCGACAAGATCGCACTGACCGCGGTCCGGCTCGACGGCGGCGTGGTGCGCCGCTTCAGCTACCGTGAGCTTGCGACGCTGGCCGATCGCGTCGCCGTCGGGCTCAGCCGCCTCGGCGTCGGCCGCGGCGACGTCGTCGCGATGCAACTGCCGAACTGGTGGCAGTTCACCGTGCTATATCTCGCCTGCTCCCGGATCGGCGCGGTGCTCAACCCGCTGATGCCGATCTTCCGCGAGCGCGAACTGTCGTTCATGCTGAAGCACGGCGAAGCCAAGGTGCTGGTGGTGCCGAAGAGCTTTCGTGGCTTCGATCATGAAGCCATGGCGCGCGGCCTGCAGCCTGATCTGCCGGCGCTTCGAACCATCGTGGTGGTCGATGGCGGCGGCGCGGACGATTTCGACACGTTGCTGACGACGCCCGAATGGGAAAAGCAGCCGGACGCCGCAGCGATCCTGAGCCGCAGCCGGCCCTCCCCGGACGACATCACACAACTGATTTACACCTCCGGCACCACCGGCGAGCCGAAAGGCGTGATGCACAGCGCCAATACGCTGATGGCCAATATCGTGCCCTACGCGCAGCGGCTCGCGCTTCGCGAGTCCGACGTGATCCTGATGGCTTCGCCGATGGCACACCAGACCGGCTTCATGTACGGGCTGATGATGCCGATCATGCTGCGCGCCAGCGCGGTGCTGCAGGACATCTGGGATCCGGTCAAAGCCGCCGAGCTGATCCGCGTCGAGCGCGTCACCTTCACCATGGCGTCGACGCCGTTCCTCACCGATCTGACGCGCGTCGTGAAGGAGAGCGGCGAGCCGGTGCCGAGCCTGAAGACTTTCCTGTGCGCTGGCGCGCCAATTCCCGGACCGCTGGTCGAACAGGCTCAGGCAGGTCTCGGCGCTAAGATCGTCTCGGCTTGGGGCATGACCGAAAACGGCGCGGTGACGCTGATCAAGCTCGACGACGATGACAAGCTCGCCTCGACCACCGATGGCTGCCCGCTACCCGGCGTCGAGGTCAAAGTGATCGACGGCGACGGCAAGGCGCTGCCGCCGAACCAGATCGGCCGGCTGGTGGTGCGGTCGTGCTCGAATTTCGGCGGCTATCTGAAGCGGCCACATTGGAACGGCACCGATGCCGACGGCTGGTTCGACACCGGTGACCTCGCCTACATGACCGCCGACGGCTACATCCGGATCAGCGGCCGCAGCAAGGACGTGATCATCCGCGGCGGCGAGAACATCCCGGTCGTCGAGATCGAAGCCCTGCTCTACAAGCATCCCGCCGTCGCCCAGGTGGCGATCGTGGCCTATCCGGACGAACGGCTCGGCGAACGCGCCTGCGCCGTGGTGGTGCCGAAGACTGGGGCGCGCATCGACTTCGCCGCCATGGTCGAGTTTCTCAAGTCGCAAAAGCTGGCGCTGCAATACATTCCCGAGCGCCTCGTGGTTCGCGACGCGATGCCGGCAACACCGTCCGGCAAGATCCAGAAATTCCGGCTGCGCGAGATGCTGCAGCAGAGCGATCTTTAAACCGCACACCGACCACGGAGCACGACCTTGTCGTCCAATCCCATTATCACCGAAACCCAGGGCCGGGTCGGCATCATCACGCTGAACCGGCCTGAAGTCCTCAACGCCCTGAACGACGCGCTGATGGATGCGCTTGGCGCAGCCCTTCTGGCGTTCGACGCCGACGACGGCATCGGCGCGATCGTGATCGCCGGAAATGCCCGCGCGTTCGCGGCCGGCGCCGACATCGCCTCGATGGCCGCGTGGAGCTATAGCGACGTCTATGGCTCGAACTTCATCACTCGCAATTGGGAGACGATCCGCCAGGTCCGAAAGCCGGTGCTGGCCGCGGTGGCCGGCCTCGCTTATGGCGGCGGCTGCGAATTGGCGCTTGCCTGCGACATCGTGATCGCCGGCCGCAGTGCCAGGTTCGCGCTGCCGGAAATTAAGCTCGGCCTGCTGCCCGGCGCCGGCGGCACGCAACGGCTGCCGCGCGCAGTCGGCAAGGCAAAGGCCATGGACATGTGCCTGTCGGCGCGGCCGCTCAACGCCGAAGAGGCCGATCGCTACGGCCTAGTGTCGCGCGTGGTTGATGACGACAGGCTGCTCGACGAGACCGTGGCGCTGGCCACCACGATCGCGGCGTTCTCCGCCCCAGCCCTGATGGCGCTGAAGGAAAGCCTCAACCGCGCATTCGAAAGCACTCTCGCCGAAGGCATCCTGTTCGAACGCCGCGAACTGCACGCCCGTTTTGCCAGCGCCGACGCCCGCGAGGGCATTCAGGCCTTCCTCGAGAAGCGCGCACCACACTTCACCCACCGCTAGGCGATGCGGCGCCGCCTCGTCATTTCAGATAGCTGGCAAGATTGAGGCCAAAGATCTTGCCGATCGCCGAATACGACGCGGTCAATTGCGACTGGTAGGTCGACAGTTCGGCGGTGACCGCAGCGACGTCAACGCTGGTCAGGTCACTCGCCAGCGTCGAGGCAAAGCTTTTGTAGTCGCTCTGCCGCGCACTGGCGTTCTCAATCGCGGACGCCGCGTTTCCGAGTCTTTCCTGCACCGAGGCAGTCGCATCGAGCGCGGAACTCGCCAGATCAAGCGCCGTCGCGATCTGGCTGGAGGACAGCGACGAACTGTTGGCCACATAGCGCAGCACGCGCATCACCTGCTCGAACGCGGAATTGTCGGCGTTGACGCCGTAGGCCACCGACTGGTCGGCGCTGACGCGGACGGACGTGGTCGCGTCATCGCCGACGTAATAGCTGGTGTCGGCGGTGGTGGTGCTGCCGGCGCTCGAGGCAAAGCTGCTGAGATCTACCGGCGGCGTCGACGTCTTGCTGCCGGCAAACACGTACTGGCCGTCGTACTGCGTATTCAGCAGCGATCCCACCTGCTGCAGCATCTGCTGCGCCGAGCTGATCGCCGAGGTCGCTTCGGTGGCGCTTCCAGTCGACGCCGCACTGAGCTGCGAGCGGAGCTGCGTCACGATGTCGGCGATCGAGCCGGCCGCCGAGTACATCACCTGGACTTTGCCGCCGGCCAGCGTCGCCGCATCGATGTAGGACTGCGCGCGGGTGACCCCGACCTGCAGATTGACGACGTGCTGGGCGTCGGCGCCGTAGCCGGCGAAGCTCTCGGACTTCACGCCCGAGGCTTCCTGGATCTGCAGCTCCGCCATCCGCGACTGCAGCCGCAGCGCGTCTGCGATCATCTGTCCGGACTGCGCGAAGGTCGCGACCCGCATCACCGTCATGCGCCGGCTCCAGTGTCAGGTCGAGCTCACGGCGCTGACCAGCGCGGTGAACATCGCATTGATCGCCTGGATCAGTTGTGAGGCGGCGGTGTATTTGTTCTGCAATTCGCTGAGCCGCGCCGACTCTTCGTCGAGATTGACGCCGGACTGCGACGACAGAGAATTGGCGTAGGTCGATTGCGCAGCCTCCTTGGCGCTGTAGGTCGAGGACGCCTGCGACGCTTTCCCTGCAACGCTGGAAACGATGGTGGAGGCGAAGTCGGCGAACGAGCCGGTGACGGCCGCCAGCCCTCCCACCGCTTTGAAGCTGGTCGATCCGGTCAGCGCATCGTACAGCGCATTGGCAGCGCTGGCTCCATCAGACGACAGCACCGAGCTGCCAGTGGTGAGCGTTGCGGACGACGACAGCGTCGCCAGCGACAGCGACGTTTTGCCGGACAGGATATCGCTGCGGACCGCGATGTCCGAGGCCCCGGTGGCGATGACGAGATCGTTGAGGCCGAAATAGTCGGAGAAGCTTTCACCGGCGCTGCCGACCGAACTCGTGAGCCCCGCGATCGAAACGCCGGTGTTGGACGCAGTCGTGGCGATCTTCAGGTGCCCACTGAAATCGATCGTGGCCGACAACCCGGACACGCCATTAATGGCGCTCACCAGATCACCCACACTCGAATAGGACGACAAATCGAGATCGCTGTAGGAGATCAACTTGCCGCTGGAATCGGTAACCGCGAGACGCACCGAGCCCGTCGCCGACAGCGCGTCAGAACTGCTCACTGTGGCAGTACCAGTCAGGCTCGCCGGCGGCGGCAGCGTGGTCTGGCTGTTGGACACCGCATTGAGGCTGGTCGCAAGCTGCTGTGCCAGTTCGTCGAGTTGCGATTGGGCGGCCGGTAGCGTCTGGTCGCGCAGCGTCACCAGCGCACCGATTTTGCCCGACGTGATCTGCGACGTGACATCGACGCCATTGAGCATGATGCCGCTGAAGCCGCCGCTGCTGTAGCTGGTTGCGGCACTGACGCTCGCCGTCTTGGTGTAGCTCAAGGGATGCGCCGTGCTGTCGACCAGCGCCTGACCGGTTGCCGTATAGACCTGCAAATCGCCGTTCGACGCCGTGTAGTAGCTGACATTCATCTGAGACGACAGATCCTGCAGCGCGGTGTTGCGCTTGTCTTCGAGATCCGCCGTCGACTGGCCCGCCGCGGCCGCCTGTTTGATCGCCGCATTCAGATCGGCGATCTTCTGCACGTCGTCGTTCACCGAGCCGACCGCCGAAGCGATATCCTGGTCGGCATTGGACCGCAATTTCTGGATGCCGCTGGAGGTCTCGCGCAATTGCGACGTCACGCTGTCGAGCGCATCGACCACATTGGACTGCAGCGCCGAGCTGGTCGGCGTGCTGGCGAGCGACGACAACGCCGATTCCAGCGATGCCAACGTATTGGCGAGCGAGGTTCCGGTCGAGGTACTGGTCGCGCTGGTCGAGGAACCGTAGAGCTGCTGCAACGAGGTCAGGTAGCTGTTGGTGGTGTCGGCCGCGCCCAGATCCGAATTCGCCGCGATCAGCGATTTCAACAGCAGCTTGTCGACCGAACTGGTGATGCCAGTGACAGTGACGCCGGTGCCGACCCCGCCGGTGACGCTGCTGGCCTGACCGGCGGTCTTCTTGGTGTAGCCCGTCGTGTCGGCATTCGAGATGTTCGCCGAGGTCACTGAGATCTGGACCTGCGTCGCCGCGAGGCCGCTGAACGCGATGCTGCGGGCGATGTTGAGCGACACGCGAGCCTCCCTGGGCTTGGATCAGGCGCGAAGGCTGGTCCCGCACGACACTGCTCGGGCGGTGCGCGTCCCGGCGGCCCCATACGGCGCATTGCCGGCCAGTTGCTCGCGGATCGCCTGCATCACCGCCTCGATCCGGCGATTGCTGGCTTCGATCGCCGCGCGCAGTCGCATCAGGTTTTCATCCATCGCGCCACGGAGCTGAAGAATCCGGTCGAGCAGCCTGTCGCGCAGCTGGCGGTTCTGCACCTGGATCGCGCCATTGCCGCCAGTGCATTCAGCCACCCAGCGCTCGAACAGCTCGGCGAGCCGCGCCTTCTCGTCGACCTGCTTCAGCCGCGACGCGGGCAATCCCTTGGCGAGTTCGACATTCTCGTCGTCGATCACCAGAATCAGGTCATCGATCAGCGCGATCATCGCCAGCGCGCGCTCGTCGCTCACCGGAGAAACCGCGGGGGTGCCAATCTGTGCCATCTTCATCATTCCCGTTGTTCGAATTCAGTGACGCCGCACGGGTGCGCCTGCCCCGCGCGCGTAGGCCGTGATCGCCGTGGTCCGCGTCGTCGCGCGGGCCATCTCGCTGCCGACCCGCTCGCGGCCTCGGACGAGTTCGCGCTTGATCTTCTCGATCTCGTCCAGCAGCGCGACCAGTTGGCCGCGATCGCCACGGTCCACCGCCAGCGACAGCAGCTTGAGCCGTGCCAGCCGGCTGAGCAGCAATTCGAGATGCGTCTCATCGCTGATGGCAGTGACCATGGCGGTTACCTCATCGCCGAGATCAGGGTGTCGAACATCTTGTTCACCGTCGTGATCACCTGCGAGGCCGCCGAATAGGCTTGCTGGGCCGAGATCATGCTGGCGAACTGGCTCGAGGTGTCGGTGGTGCTCGATTCCAGTTCGCTACCGTAGATTTTGCCGGCCCCGTTGCTGCCGGAGGTCTGAACCGATGCATCGCCAGACGCCGCAGTCGCCGAGTAGATACCGTAGCTGTTCACCGAGAGGCCGTCGGGATCCTTGAAGGTCGCGACTGCGATTTTGTAAATCGCGATGGTCTGTCCGTTCGAATAGGTCGCATTGACCGTGCCGTCATCGCCGACCGCGATGCTGCTCAATTTGCCGTAAGGCAGACCGTCGGACGAAATGCTGGTGACGTTGATGGTCGGCGTCGCTTCACCCGATGCATATTGGGTGAGGCCGTTGGTCTTACCGACCGTTCCCAGGTCGAGCGAGATCGTGCTGTCTGCGGCACCGTTGGTCCAGCCCGACACCGAGATCGTCGGCGGACTGGGGCTGGTGGACGCGAGCGAGCCATCGCTGTTGAACGTGAGCGACACCGAGCCGGTGGTGGTGCCGGTGGTGGTGCTGGTGCTCGACGATAGCGTCGGATTGGCGAAGCTCGCCGTCCAGGCATTCGACGCCGTCTTGGTCCAAGTCACCTGGATCGAGTTGGCGGTGCCGAGCGAGTCGTACACCGTCATCGAGCTCGAATAAGTCGCGCCCGTCTCCGCATCCGCCGGCAGATTGGCCGCGAAGGTGGTCTTGGTGGTAGCGCTGCCGCTGGTCGCGGCCACGTTGGTGTTGATCGGCGACAGCGTCGCCGACGATGCGTCGCCGACGATCTTGCCGTCGGCATCGGTGCGCCAGCCTTCCAGGTAGTAGCCGCTATTGACCAGATAGCCGGCGTTGTCGATCGAGAACGCGCCGTTTCGGGTATAAGACGTTGTGCCGCCCGAGGTCTGGTCCGACACGACGAAAAAGCCGGAGCCCTGGATGGCAACATCGGTCGCGTTGCTGGTCGCAGCCAGCAGTCCCTGCTGGCTGATGTTGGCGCGCCCCGCCACGGTGACGCCGCCGGATGCGTAAGACGTCGCGCTGCTCGACGCCGTCACCAGCTGACTGAACATCGCCGAGGTGGTTTTGTAACCGGTGGTGTCGGAGTTGGCGATGTTGTCGGAGATCATCGATAGCGATTGGCTTTGCGCGTTGAGCGCAGATATCGCCGAGGAAAGCGCGCCAGTGAGACTCATGATACTACTCCGGCCGCACTCAGGACGAAACGCCGATGATGTTGCTGGCGCTGACGGACACGCCGTTGACGAGCAGGGCCGGCGTGCTCGACGAGGTGTCGATGCCGGTCACGGTGCCGCTGACGGTGGAATATTTGTAGACGGAGTTGCCGGCTGAATCGGTCGCGGTGACCGAGATGGTGTACTGGCCGCCGTCGGCGAGCTGGGTGCCGCTCGAATTCTTGCCGTCCCAGGTGAAGCTGTTGGAGCCGGCGTTGCCGGAGCCGGTGCCGCTCCACACGGTGTTGCCGGATGAGTCCTTGATGCTGATCGACACATCGGAGGCCGCTGACGACAGCGTGTAGCCGAAGGTCGCCGAGCCGCCCGTCAGCGTCGCCGTGTCGGTCTTCGCCTCGACGGTGTGGCCGATGTAGTTGACGGAATTCAGCGTGACCAAGCTGGAGAACGAATTCGCCAGCGACGTCATGCTGGAATTGATCTCCTGCTGCTGGCTGAAATTGGCATAGGAGGTGAGCTGATTGATGAAGTCGGTCGTGCTGGTCGCGTTCAGCGGATCTTGGTTCTGCAGTTCGCTGACCAGCAGGCTGAGAAAATCGCTCGAGCTCAGCGACGAAGACGCCGAACTGGTCGAACTCGTCGTGCTGGTCGTGGTGGCGGCCGTCGATACGGCGCTGGAAATCGTGGTCATGGCGCAGCCATCCTGTCTTCGCCGGATGCGGCGGAGGACTCGGGTCGTGTGGTGATCGTCGTGGTGGTGATCGCGAGGTGGTCTGCTGATCAAACGGGCGAGGCGGTCAAATCAGGCGCGCGTTCGCGGCGGCAGAACGATTTGATTGCTCGGCAGAATTTGCCTGTAGCAGGACGTGACGGAGCTGCGCCGGCACGATCAGCATCGTGCCGGGCGGCAGATGACGATACGCGCCGCTGACGAAGCGGCGCAGCATTTGGATCAGTTCAAAGACGTTGGATGAATTGGAGCGCCGGCTTCATCGCCGCGCTGGCTGATTCGGAGGCAGCTCATTGGAATGGCGCGCCAGAATCAGGCGGAGCAACAGGGCGTGCTTAGCCGTGGGGGGTCGCGGGCTCGGAAGGAGCGCGATCGTCGGCAGGCTCGGTCTTGGCGGTTATCTTGGCCGTTTCGCGCATCGCGGCCGCAACGATCCGGTCGGCGAGTCCCGCCGGGGCCCGAACCGGCGGCGCGGACAGTGCCTCTCGGACGGCACGCGCCTGGGCCAGCAGAGCGCGCGCAGCGGCGGACTCCTGCAGCAATCTCTCAGCGGCGAGACGCCGATCATCGGGCCAGCGGGATGGATCTTCCCCCAGCCGATCGATCAGGTCTTCGAGTTCCGCAACGTCCATGCTGTGCTCGCCGAGGGCTACCACCTCCCTCTTAAAGCAATTGCGTGCCGCCGGAAATCCGTTTTCGGTGGAGACGATTACGGGGATCATCGTCATCAACGCCGCGTCGTCACCGCAACATACTCCCAAGCCTCACGCAACTCGGCGATGCTCGCGATGATCCGCCGCAGGTTGGCCGCGGCATGCGGCCTGCCATAGGACCGCAGCGCCGCCAGCACCAGCGCATTGTACGTCTCGTACAGCCGCTCGGCGACGGCGCCTCCACGGCTGCAATCCAGATGATGGCTCAGGCCGCGGAGAATTGCGGTCGCCCGCACTAGGCAATCGTGCCCATGCTCAAATCGGCGCGCCTCCTGCGCCTCGATCGCCTGATGCAGCAGCGTCATGGCGCCGCCGTGCAACATCACCACGGCCTTCAGCGGAGGAACGGTTACGGCGGTGCCGCGATAAGCCTGATTGGCGCGGTGCGCCATTGCATTCTGTGTCATCAATTACTCGAACTGGCGTTGAGCAGGGCCTTGAGATAGGTCATCGTGTTGTCGGCGCTCGCGATCGCCGCCTGGTATTTGGCGTATTGGGTCTGCAGCTGCGCCTTGAACGTGGCAGCCGCGGCCGTGATGTCGTCCACCCTCTGCTGCAGCTCGCTGTCGCGGCTCTGCAGATTGGTGATCAGTGTCTGCAGCGAGCCAGTGCTGGCCGAGGCCGTCTTGGCGATCTGGTACATTTGCGTGGCAATGCCCGATGTCGACGTGACGGTGATCGACTGCGAGGTGGTGCCGGTATAGGTGAATGCCATGCCGGCGTAGATGCTGCCGGACGCGCCGATAATCGTGTTGCCGCTGATCGTGAACAGCGAACTGTCGCCACCGACCGAAGCGCTGCTCAGCGTTCCGCTGGAATCAACTGTCAGATCCAGCGTGAACGACTGGGGCGACGTTCCGGTGTTGACGACGCTGAGCTGGCTGGACGACGTGGAGGTCTGCGCCGACAACAGTTTGGTGACGCCGCTGAGATTGGTCGAGAGGATCGTCGACAGCGTGCTCGTATCGAGTTCGAGCTCGTTCTGATCGTTGAACGACAGGCCGAGGTCGCTCATCGACAACCCGCCCACCGTCGTGTTCAGCGCGGCTTCCAGCCGGGTCGTGATATCGCGCATGGTCCCGTCGCCGAACAGCACCGCGCTGTCTGATGCCGTGCCGTCTGAGTTGGTCGCCTGCTGCGCGATCACCTCGTCCCGATAGGTATTGTAATTGGTGACGAAGGTGGTCAGCGCCGATTGGATCTGGCTGGTGTCGGTGCCGATGCTGATGTTGATGGCCGAGCCGGTCGGCGTCGCCTGCAGCAAGTTGAAGGTGACGCCTGCGAGCACGTCGGTAATGTCGTTGGTGTCTCGCGTCATCGAGATGCCGTCGAGCGAGAACTTCGCCGCCTGAGCGGTTTGCAGCACGTTCGCAAACGCACCGGAGCTGTCGGTGAAGCCGAGCGAATTTAGAATGTCGGTCCCGGAACTGCTGGAATAGGTGATATCGGCCGCATCCTTGGTGCCGGTCAGCACCATTTCGTAGGCACCGGAGGACACCTGGACGATCGAGGCCTCGACGTTCGTTGTCGAGGTCTGCGCGTTGACCGCATCGACGATGTCCTGCAGCGACATCGCGCTGGTGACGGTGATGTCTGCGGTGGATCCGCCCGCAAGCCCGAGCGAAAACACGCCCGAATAGCCGAGATCGTCGGTTTGGCTGGACTGCGTCGTGCCCATCACCTTGTGGGCGGTGGCGATCTGGCTGATCGTCAGCGTATGGTCGCCGGTCGCGGCACCGTTACTGACGCTCATCGACAGCGCCGAGGAGGCGCTGACGTCGCCGGTCGACGACAGCGTTGCGGCGCGCGTGGCGAACACGTTGGTGGCTAGCGAATTGACCACCGCGGTCGCCAGCGAGGACAATCCCGACGACAGCTTGCTGAGATCGGTCTGCAGCGTCTGATAGGCCGAGATCTTCGCCTCGTTGGCGGTGATCTTGGTCGAGATCGAAGTGGCCGCGGCGAGCTTGGCGTTCACCGCCGAGGCGATCAGCGAATCCCAATCGACGCTGGTGGTGGTCGAGCTGCCCGAGGTCGTCACTGAGGCGCCAGATGACGACGTCAACGAACTCGTGCTGCTGGTCGTGGCGGTGCTCGACGTCGTGCTGCTGACCGAGGTCATGACCAAAGTCCGATCACAGGAGGAGGCCGGGCCGGCAGGTGCCGGCCCGGATCAGACGTCATCAGCCGAGCAGCTTCAGCAAATATTGTGGCATCTGGTTCGCCGCGGCTTCGGCCGACACCGCCGCCTGGGTCTTCACCTCGGCGGACGACAGCTTTGCCTGCTCGGCCGCGATATCGACGTCCTTGATGGCGGAATTCGCCGACTGCAGATTCTGCGTCTGGGTCGAGATCGAATCGGCGCTGAAATTGAACCGCGACTCCTGCGCGCCGATGCTGGCGCGAGCCGACGATACGGTGTTGATCGCGGTGTCGAGCGCGCTCAGCGCCGTGGTGGCGCCGGACAGGCTGCTAACGTCCAGCGTCGACACACCCAGCGTCGAAGCCTTCAGGTTCGACAGCGTAATGGTGATCGAGTCGCTGCTCTGCGTGCCGACCAGCACGGCGACGCCGGAGGCGAATACGCTGGTGCCGTCGAGCAGGCTCTGGCTCGAATAACGGGTGCCGCTCGCGATCGAATCGATCTGGCTCGAGAGCTGAGAGAATTCCGAATTGATGTAAGCGCGGCTGGAGTCGGTGGTGGTGCCGGAGGCCGATTCCGAAGCCAGCGACTTCATCCGGGCGAGAATGTCGCTGATGTTCGACGCGCCGCCGTCGGCGGTCTGCAGGATCGCCACCGCCTGCGAGGCGTTGGTGGCCGCCTGCTGCAGCGTGGTGACGTCGGACGAGATCCGCGTCGAGATCGCAAGGCCGGCAGCGTCGTCGGACGCCGAGGTGATGCGCGAGCCGCTCGCCAGTTTCGACAGCGAGCTGGTCTCCTGGGCGGAGTTGATGTTGAGGTAGCGGACCGCGGAGTTGGCCGCCGTGTTGGTCGAGATCGCGGGCATATCAAGGCTCCTGTGCTGAACGGCATAACCCGCCGCATCGCGGCGATGACACCTGACGACGCGGGATCGTCCCCGTCTGAGTGCTCAAACGGAGGGACCGGCCGCGATCAGGCGACCAGCGCGGACGCAGCGAAAGTTATGGTCAAAAATCGGTAAACGCCGCCCGTAGCTCGGACTCGTCGCCGCTGAGCCGCGAGCGCAACTGCTGACGCCCACGCTTGAGCAGCGACTCCACCGCAGCGATGGTGGTGTCCATCACCTCGGCGATCTCGGCGTTACTCATGTTCTCGTGGTACGAGAGAATCACCGCGATCCGCTGCTGCTCGGGCAGCCGCTGCATCGCGGCTTCGAGTAGATTGCTGAGTTCGTTGCGCTCGATCACGCGAACCGCATCCGGCTGAGTATCCGCCACCTCGGGGACCGCTTCGACGTTTTCGGTCCGCGGCTTGCGGCGCAGGTCGATGCAGCGATTACTGACGACGCGATACAGCCAGGTCGAGAACTTGGCGCGGCCGTGCTGCCAGCGCCCGCGATGCGTCCATACCTTCAGCATCGTGTCCTGCACCACGTCTTCGGCGTCGGCCGCATTGCCGAGGATCCGGAGCGCGATCGAATAGGCGCGGTCGATGTGCCGCTCGACCAGCATCCTGAAGGCCGCTTCGTCGTCGGTCGCAAGCCGGTCGAGCAGATCGGCATCCTCGTCGAACACCATCTCGGCACTGACCGGCGGACTATCGAGCACGATCTCAACCGGCTGCATGTCCGACGCTTCGTTATCAGCCGGGGCAGTCGCGGCGACTATGACTTCGGCGGGGGCCAAAACATCGAGCGCGCCATTCATCTCGCATCCTCCAACTCGCAGCCCCGGCAAAACTCCGCCAACGCGGGCTTATCGAGTTGAACGCGCCACCGCTCCAGATCAGGCGCTAGATTTTGCAATTTTTTCAGATACTTAGACGGAATAATTTGCCCACCGCCGGGCAAAATTTGCCGCCCTAGTCGCGACCACGAGCCGCAAACAGCCGCTCTGCGCAACGCGGAACGGGCCGCGCGCGGCCACGACGGCATCAGGACAGCAGGGCTGGTGGTAGGACGGAGAAGCGCAGAAAGTCGAAGTCGCCGCAGGGCGACCTTGGGGCGATCAACTCGCCGAAGAACTGTCGACGAAGGCGGCATCTCCGCCCGCAGAAATGTCCAACTCATCGATCCGACGATCACACATGTTCGAATCTGTCAGTTCTCGGTGAAAGCAATCAACTGATCGCACGACGACTTTCTGTATCGACGCGCCTGATTTGTACCATGCGTCCGTTGAACAAAGGCAAACAATTGAGTTTCGCCTTATGTCTTTTGTTTCTATCGATCACACACCACGCGTTGAGAATCGTTTCGCCTGGTCGTTCGATGTTTTCGATACATTTCTGATCCGCGCCTGCACCACGCCGACCGGTGTGTTCGAGCGGACTTATCAGCTGTCGCGTGTTTCGGATCTGTGTCCGAACATGTCTGAACATTTCGTCCAGCATCGCATCCTGGCCGAGTCGCGTGTCCGCGAGGCCGCGCGTTCGCGCGGACAGGCGACAGAGATCAGCATCGACCAGATCTACGCGCGCTTTCCCTTCCGGCTATTCGGGCTGAAGCGCGAGGATCTCGACCACCTGATCGAAGCCGAGTTCAGCGCCGAGCTCGAACTGTGCCGAATCAATCCGGACATGCTCGAGCAATATCGCGCGCGGCGCCGCACCGGGAATCGCGTCGGGTTTATCTCCGACACCTATTGGAATACGGAGCGGCTGGGCCGGCTGCTGCGCGCCTGCAGTCCGGGGCTGACGTGGGATTTCCTGTACGCGTCTTGCGACCATGGTAGCGGCAAGGCAGAAGACCTATTCGCGACCTATCTGCGCCAACAAGGTATCGACGCAAGCTCCGCATGCCATGTCGGCGACAATGAGCACGCCGACGTCCGCGGCGCGAAGCGGCACGGCATCCGATCACGGCACTATCCCCAAGCCGGGCCGCGGCTCGCAACGCGGCTGCTGCGCGAAGATGCGCTGCAGCAGCTGATGTTCAAAGGACAGCCCACGCGGCTCGACCACGGCGCACGCACGCTGCGGCGGATGGTGGCGGCGCGCAGTGCCGAGAAATCTGCGGCACATCATCTCGGTGCCACGGTGGTCGGGCCGGTGTTGACGGCATTCGACGAATTCGTGGCGACGCGCAGCGCCGACCTTACAGCCGACGGCCGCCGTGTCGCGATCGGCTTTCTCGGCCGCGACGGCTTCCTGTCGCACCGCCTGTGGCAACAGACCCGCGGCGAGCCCGCCGCCTATCTGGAGATCAATCGCCGCGTCAGCCTGATTGCCTCGGCCGATACGATCGGGCCGATCTGCGAATTGATCCGCAAGATCCCAAGGATCGACGCGGCGAAGCTGCAAGACATGCTCAAGATCTTGCCGCCGGCGCTGGCGGACTATTTTGGACGCTGCGAGGACGGAATCGCCACCGGCATCGAGCTGGCCGACGCTCTTCCAAGCTTGGTCGAGCCACACGAGATCGAAACGCTCGCGGCGGGCCTGCGCGGACGCCTGCTCGATTACATCCGGCAGCAGATTCCCGGCCTCGACGATTGCACCGATCTGTTGCTGGTCGATCTCGGCTATTCGGCCAGTGTGCAGAAGGCGCTGAGCCGCGTTTTCAAACTCGCCGGTCTGAAGCTGCGCGTCCACGGCTGCTATTTGCTCGCTCTCGGCGATGCGTGCGACGAGCTCGCCGAGGAGGACACCGTCTCCGGGCTGATCGACGATCTCGTTCTGACGCCACATCTCAATCGGACGCAGATCCGCAACGCGCCGATCTTCGAGCAGATCTGCTGCTCGGCGGAAGGTTCGGTACGCGACTATGCGAACGGTCATGTGCTCCGCGAACCAGATCCGCGGCCGGCCGCGCAGATCGAGGTGACATCCGAGATTCAAGCGGGCGCGCTGACCTACGCGTCGACGGCACGCGGGGTCGCCCGCGAGGTTGGGCTCGATCCCTATCGGGATCTTGACGTCGCTGCGCGCGCGACCGCCACCACGCTCGGCCGCCTGCTGCTGCTGCCGGACGAGGAAGAACTGGCGTTGTTCGGCTCATTTCAGCACGACGTCAATCTCGGCACCGATACGCTCGCACCCATGATCCACAGCGCCGCGATCGGCGACCAGATCGTGCTGCGGGGCCTGCCGACAACCTGTGCGCTGTCGCCGCCGCCGATGTGGATGGCGGGCAGCTTCGCCGCGCACTCTCAGTCGCATGCGTATCTGTATGCATTGTTCGGCGCCGGCCAACTTCCTGGCGAGATGGTCGGCGACCGGCCTCACGGATCGCTCCGGATCGGTCTGTTCGGTGCGGACGGCGCGGGATCGCTGCAGGAGGTGTCGGTGCTGCGGACCGGTTTCGGCGGCCTGCGCCTGCGCATTCCGCTTTCTGGCGCGATGCGGATCGCCATGATCGCCGTGCCGCTGGGCCGGCTCGCGCGTGAGGGCCTGATCGACGGGGTGATGATCCAGCGCGGCGGCACCGCCGCCGAGGCGATGCGCGCCGAAGCGTTCATACCGGTCGCAGCCAACCGCCTCAGCGCGGCCGGTCTGACCCGCAACGGAAGGCACTACCTCGCCCCAGACGACGACGGCTGCCTGCTGATCCCCGTCGAGCCGGCGAACGGCATCACCATCTACACCGTCGCAGTGACCCCGCTCGGCTGTTAGCGGATCCGGCGTCGGCCGCGCCTGATCCGGCGACCTGCTGCGTTGAAGTCATAACCATGCCTTCAACGAGCGCGCCATGATGCCGACCTCCCCCTCCGCCAAGCTCACCGAACTGCTGCAAACAACCGGGCTGCGGCTCGGGACGTCGCAGCGGCGACGGCTGGGCTGGCTGGCGGATCGCGCAGGTCCCGCACAGGTGCAACGTCCGGGCGAAGCGCCGGACCCCGACGCCGCGTTGGTGATCGTGACCGAGCCGATGAGCGGCGCCGGCGCCGAGCTGTTCTGCAGCGCGCTGCCGCGAGATTGCGTGGTGGTGCTGCCGTTCGGGGAAAATCCCGACTTCGATTTCCTCAAGTCCAAACTGACTGAGTTCGGCACCGTCGGCCCGTGCGGTGCCGACGGCCCGCATGAAATGTGGTGGGGCGGAGCGGGCGACGCCGAGACGCTCGCGGCCGATGCGGCCCAGACAGCCCGGCCTAGGATCGTGTCCTGCTATCAGCACGGCTGCGACGATCTGATCTGGCCGCTGCAGCAGGCCGCTCAGTCGCTCGGCCTCGCCGCGCATATCAGCCCGCTGATGAGCGAATGCGACGACCGTCTGCTCGCTTACGAGAAGGCCGAATTCATCCTGCAGGCCTGGGAGCAGTTTCCCGAACCGCTGCTCTATATCGAGGCCGGCGCGTTGTTACAGGCGCCGCCGCTCCTGCCGGCGCAGCTCGAATGCGACGTTGCCCTGCACCGATGGAATCGCTGGGAGCTCTCGGCCCGGACCTTGTATTTCGGACGTTCAGAGGCCGCGAAAGCGCTGCTACTCGGCTGGCAGCGACTGGCAAAAGCCCACCCCACCATCTGGGACGGCTATCTGCTCGACCAGGCTTGGAGCCTCGCGCTGTCGCGCAGCGCGCTCGACACGGTGTGGCTGCCGCGCAGCTATCACACGCTGCACGGCGATCCGGCGCAGCCCTCTGCGACGATCGTTCACGACCTGCCCGGCACCTCGGCCGATCTCGGCCCCGATCCCGGCTTCGCATCGCTGGTGCGTACCGCACGCCGCGCCGGCCGCACCGGCGGACGTGACGCACTGGTGGTGATGACGTCACATCAAGCCTCCGGCGACGGCGTTGCGGTGATCCTGCGGGACATCGCGGCCGCGGACAGCCGGGTGGTGGCCACGACGGTCGAGACCACGACGAGCGCCTTCGCAGCCGACAATGGCGGATTCGGTCGGCTCGAACTGATGCTGTGCGCCTGGCGGGATGAGGTCGACTTCGCACGTGAAGCGGCAACGTCGGCGCGGCTGCGCGTCGCGGAGATCGTGCCCGGCCAGCCGATCCCGCACGACTTCTTCGCCAAGCTCGATCGGCAAGACGCCGGTCCCGCTTCCCTGATCGCCCGCGGTCGCTAGGTCGCCTTCACCTCCAGGAGCTCGTCATGCTGAAAAACCTGATCCTGTTCGCCGCCAATGCCGAACACCGGCCGGCGCTCGCCGCGCTGCTGCGCGAGCACAATCCCGGACTGACCGTCAGTGATGATCTCGAACTCTGCGATCTGGAGCAGCTCGAACCGGAGGAATTGCAGGAGTCGCGACTGATCTGTTTCGGCGGCCCGCTGACGCTGCAGAGCGATGTGGTGAAGCAGATCGGCCACGGCGCCTATCAGTTTTACTACGCGCCGCTGCAATACCCGGGGCTGGCGCCGACCACCGCCCAGGAAGCGAAAGATGACGGCCCGTGCGTTTCGGTGATCGCGCAATCGATCGGCGACGCCGCGCCGTTCGATCAGATCCTCGACATCGAGACCGTCACGCTGCCGGCGAACATCGAGGCCCCACAGCGCGATCTGATTGCCTTCACCCGCCTCGCCCGGATGTTCTGGCGCCTATCGCACGCCATCGCTTGCGAAAGCATGCCCGCCGAACCGCTCAGCACCCGTCTCAACTGAGACCTATCCTGACGTTCGGACGCAGCTCGGCGCGCTAGGCCGGCACGACCCGCGCTGCGCTGGACCGCGCGAGCGCGATTGCACTGCGTGTCGCCGCCTGAACGAATATCGAGTTCGGAAAAATTCGAAATGGCGCGCCCGAAAGGATTCGAACCTCTGACCCCCAGATTCGTAGTCTGGTGCTCTATCCAGCTGAGCTACGGGCGCGTCTGCCGCGGGCTCGCTGGGCGTTAAGGCCTGGAGCCGCTGGCGTTCCGCAGCGGCGAAGCGCTGCGAAGGCCGCCATAGCTAGCGGCTCCGGTTCGGATTGGCAAGCGCCCCGGCTGCTCTTTTCTTACGGATTGACGACGCTGCGGCCGTCCTGGGGATTCTCGGTGGCACAGCCCGCCTGTAACCATGTCGACGCGCGCCCGTGCGGCCGGCGACCGGCTTCGAAAAATCTTTAGCTGCAAGAAGTTAGGCGCGTGCGCGTTCGCTGCGCAGGCTGTGCAGATCGACCGGGCGGTCGGGGATCGAGATCCGGAAGGTGGCGCCGATCGTGCCTTCCACCAGCTTGATCTCGCCGCCATGGGCCCGCACCAGCTCGGCCGCGATGGCGAGGCCGAGGCCCGAACCGCCGGCGCGAACCGAGCCGTGGAACGCCTCGAACAGGTGATCGCGCGCCTTCTGCGGCACACCGGGGCCGGTATCCGACACTTCGAGCACCGTCACCGAGCCTTCCCGGCGGCCGGTGATGCGGATCTGCTGCAGGTTGGCGTCGTTGCGCGGCTGGCCTTCCAGCGCCTGGGCGGCGTTGCGCACCAGATTGAGCAGCACGCGGAACAGCTGGTCCGGGTCGGCATCGATGGTCAGGCCGCGCTCGATCGCGCTGACCCAGGTGACCGACGCATCGTCGGCGAGGCCCGCGGTTTCGCGGACGTCGTTGACCAGCGGCTCGATCAGGATGCTGCGGCGGTCCGGCGCCGCTTCCTGGGCGCGGCCGTACGACAGCGTCGACTGGCAGAACGCGATCGCACGCTCCAGCGAGCGCACCAGTTTCGGCGCAAACCGCTGCACCCGCGGGTCAGGCACGCTGGAGAGCTGATCGGACAGGAGCTGCGACGACGCCAGCAGGTTGCGCAGATCGTGGTTGATCTTCGACACCGCCAAGCCGAGCGCAGCGAGACGACTCTTCTGATGCAGCATCGACACCAGGTCGCGCTGCATGTCCGATAACTCGCGCTCAGCAAGACCGATTTCGTCGCCGCGCGGGCCGGGCACCACGATCGAGGCCGGGCTTTCCGGATCGCGGCGGAAATTGACCATGTTGGCGGTCAGGCGCCGCATCGGCCGCACGAACAGGAAATGCAGCGCCAGATAGATCAGCGCCGTGGTCAGGCTGGTGATGGTCAGCGACACCAGCAGCAGATTGCTGGAGAACCGGTACATCGCGTTGCGCAGCGGCGCGGCGTCGATCACCACTTCGATGAATTCGGCATTGCCCTCGGCCGGGCCGACCACGCGGATCGTCGGGTTTCCGCTTTCCAGCATCACCACGAAGGAATCCAGGATCGCGCCCCACGGCGTGACGTTGCGCATGTCGACGACGTGGTCGATCTTGGTCGGCAGGTTCGAGCTGGCGAGCAGTCGGCGCTGCTGGCCCATCTTGATCGCCACCGCCCGCGCTTCGATCGAGTCGAGAATCTGCTGCGCGAGGGAATCGGGCACCCGCCCGGACGGCGACGCATCCAGCACCAGCGCCGCGGTGTTGGCGGCGGCGAGGCGGTCGTTCAGCCGGTTCAGCCGATAGTTGGCGATCGACGGCACGTAGATCAGGATTTCGGCGATCAGAACCAGCGGAATCGTCAACAGCAGCAGCTTGCCGGACAGCCCAATTTTAGGCTCCAGGCCGCGCCGCCACGCGTGCGTCTCCGGCTGTTTGTCCGCTGCCTGCACCGATTGTCGCCCTCGGCCCGCTCCTCACCGCCCTGTCGGGCCGGAATCGTGACAATATTTAATGTCAAGATGCTCCTTTGCCAGAAGCAGGTCAAATTACCGTTTCCTCATTCGTGAAGATGAGCGCGCGGTTTCGACACGTCCAAAGCAGTGCGGGGTGCAATTGACGAGAACAGGACGCTCCCGTATAAGCCGCGCCAACTGTCCGCGATGGCCCGGCTCTGCCCGGGGCGGTTCATTATTGGGCTGCATCCGGCTCATTCGTGAGCCGACATCTTCGGGCTTACCCACCACTTATGAATAACTGACCCGGCGACGGAGAACGACCCGTGAAGCGGACTTATCAACCCAGCAAACTGGTGCGCAAGCGCCGTCACGGCTTTCGTGCCCGTCTCGCCACCACCGGTGGCCGCAAGGTGCTGGCGGCGCGCCGCGCCCGCGGACGCAAGCGTCTGAGCGCCTGATCGGGCTTGCCCGGGACCTGTTGATGGAGCGGTTACGGCAGCGGGCGGATTTCATCGCCGTTGCCGGCGGGCTGCGGATCAACGGACCTGCCTTCGTGCTGCAGAGCCTGCGCCGCGAAGACCAGGGCCCGATCCGGGTTGGCTTTACCGTCACCAAGAAAATCGGCACCGCGACCGAACGCAATCGAATTCGACGCAGACTGCGCGAATTGGTGAAGCGGACGGATCGCGGTTTTCTGCTGCCGCACAGCGACTATGTGCTGGTCGGACGCCGTGCGGCGCTGAGCCGCGACTTTGCCGTCATGCTCGGCGATCTGCGCACCGCGCTCGAGCGGGTGGCGCGGCGCTCTCCCAAACCCGCGTGAGTGACGAGACCCGACGATGTCCGACAATCGCAACACCATCCTCGCCGTCGTTCTGTCGGGCCTCGTGCTGCTCGGCTGGCAATACTTCTTCAACATCCCGCAGATGGAAAAGCAGCGCGCCGCCCAGCAGGCGCAGCAGCAGGCCGCCAAGCAGCAGGCAGAAACCCAGACGCCGGGTGCCGCGCAGCCGAGCACGACGCCGGCTTCGCCCGGTGCGCCGGGCGCCGCTCCGGCCAGCCCGCAGCCGGCCGCCGCCCCGACCGTCAGCCGCGAAGCCGCACTCGCTGCCGGGCCGCGCATCAAGGTCGAAACGCCCCGTCTGTCCGGTTCGATCGCGCTGAAGGGCGCCCGGATCGATGATCTGTCGCTGACGCAATATCGCGAGACGGTCGATCCGAAGTCGCCGCCGATCGAGCTGTTCTCGCCGTCGGGCAGCGCCCGTCCGTATTATGCCGAGTTCGGCTGGGTCGGCGCCGCCGGCGCCAGCGTCAAGCTGCCGGACCACAACACGGTGTGGGAGCAGGAAGGCACCGGCGCCCTGACCCCGGCCACTCCGATCACGCTGAAATGGGACAACGGTGAGGGCCTCACCTTCCGCCGCCAGATCACCGTCGACGACCGTTTTCTGTTCACCGTCAAGGACGACGTCACCAACACCGGTGGCGCTCCGGTGACGCTGTATCCGTTCGCGCTGATCTCGCGCCACGGCACCCCGCATGTCGAAGGCTATTACATCCTGCACGAAGGCCTGATCGGCTATCTCGGCGACCAGGGCCTGCAGGAATACAGCTACAGCAAGATCGACGAAGCCAAGTCGGTCGGCTTCAAGGCGACCAACGGCTGGCTCGGCATCACCGACAAGTACTGGGCCTCGGCGCTGCTGCCCGACACCAGCGCTCAACTCCAGGCGCGGTTCTCGGCCAACAAGGTCGGCAACGTCACCACCTACCAGACCGACTATCTCGAAGACGCCCGCACCGTTCCGATCGGCGGCACCGTCACCGCGAACGCCCGGCTGTTCGCCGGCGCCAAAGAAGCGCGGGTGGTCGGCATCAACTTCCCGTTCGCCGGTCTTGGCGGCTACGACCGCCAGCTCGGACTGAACCACTTCGACCTGCTGATCGACTGGGGCTGGTTCTACTTCATCACCAAGCCGATGTTCCTGGCGCTGGACTTCTTCTTCCACCTGGTCGGGAATTTCGGCGTCGCCATTCTGCTGGTGACGGTGCTGGTCAAGCTGCTGTTCCTGCCGCTCGCCAACAAGTCCTACGCCTCGATGGCGAAGATGAAGGCGATCCAGCCGCAGCTTGCCGCGCTCAAGGAGCGCCACCCCGACGACAAGGTGAAGCAGCAGCAGGAAATGATGGAGATCTACCGCAAGGAGAAGATCAATCCGGTCGCCGGATGTCTTCCGATCCTGCTGCAGATCCCGGTGTTCTTCTCGCTGTACAAGGTGCTGTTCGTCACCATCGAAATGCGGCACGCGCCGTTCTTCGGCTGGATTCACGACCTGTCGGCCCCGGATCCGACCAACATCTTCAACCTGTTCGGCCTGATCCCCTACGATCCGACCGCGATCCCGGTGCTCGGTCACTATCCCGTGCTCGGCGCCTGGCCGCTGGTGATGGGCTTCACGATGTGGTTCCAGATGAAGCTGAACCCGCAGCCGCCGGATCCGACCCAGCAGATGATCTTCGCCTGGATGCCGGTGATCTTCACCTTCATGCTGGCGCACTTCCCGGCCGGTCTGGTGATCTACTGGGCCTGGAACAACACTCTGTCGGTGGCGCAGCAGGCCTTCATCATGCAGCGCAACGGCGTGAAGGTAGAGCTCTTGGACAATCTGAGATCGACCTTCAGCAAGAAAAAGAAGACGACCTGACCTTCACGTCATTCCGGGGCACCCGCCCCGGAATGACGACCCTGCCGGGCGCACATTTGCGCCGCTCCTGGACTCTCGCCGCATGACCGACGCCATCGATCCCGACTTGATCGAACGCGGCCGCAAGATGTTTGCCGGCGACTGGCATTTCATCTGGGCGTCGCCGTCGATCGAAACGCTGCCCCCGATGGGCAGTGTCGAGGTCGCCTTCGCGGGCCGCTCCAATGTCGGCAAGTCGAGCCTGATCAACGCGCTCACCGGCCGCAACGCACTGGCCCGAACCTCCCACACCCCGGGCCGGACTCAGGAGCTGATCTTCTTCGAAGGCCCGCCGAATGCCGGGCTGCGGCTGGTCGACATGCCGGGCTACGGCTACGCCGCCGCCTCGAAGGCCAAGGTCGCGTCCTGGACCTCGCTGATCCACCACTTCCTGCAGGGCCGCGCCACGCTGGCGCGGGTCTATGTGCTGATCGACGGCCGCCACGGGCTGAAGGACGTCGACCTCGACATCCTGAAGACGCTCGATAAGGCCGCGGTCAGCTACCAGATCGTGCTGACCAAGGCCGATCAGGTCAAAGCCGCCGAGCTTGCCGAGCGGGTGACCGCAACCCTCGCGGCGCTGGCGAAGCACCCTGCGGCGTTCCCGGAAGTGCTCACCACCTCCTCGCGCACCGGCGCCGGAATGCCGGAGCTGCGGGCGGCGATGATCCGCCTGCTCGACGAGCGGCGGTGATGAACGCCCTGCTCCGCCTGCCGATCGTGATCGCCGGGCTGTACGGCGCTGCCGGTGTCGCCCTGGCGGCGGCGAGCGCGCATCTGCCGGATGCCAGCCGGCTCGGTCCGGCCTCTTCGATGCTGCTGTTTCATGCCTGCGCGATTTCGGCGGCCGTGCTGCTGGTCGAGCGCGGCATCGCCCACCGGATTGCCGGGCTGGCGGCGACGTTCGGCTTTGTGCTCGGCACCGCGCTGTTCGCCGGAGCGCTGACGCTGCTGCAGTTCACCGGCCACGGCCTGTTTCCGATGGCGGCGCCGACTGGTGGCTCGGTGTTGATCGGAAGCTGGCTCCTGCTCGCGGTCGCCGCGCTGTGGCCACGACGCTAGCGCGAGCCCGGGCGGCGGATTCCGCCCCTAGGATCGGCCGCGCCGAAGTGCTAGCGATCTGTCCCGCCGCAACGGCCCCGGAATAGCTTCGTTCAGATCGTCCCTTCAGCTCGAAAGACCGCTTCATGACCGACGTGCCCGTCATCAGCCCGCTCGATCAGGCCCGGATTCTGTCCGAAGCGCTGCCGCACATGCAGCGCTACGACGAAGAAACCATCGTCATCAAATACGGCGGTCACGCCATGGGCGCCGAGGACACCGCCAAGGCATTCGCGCGCGACATCGTGCTGCTCGAGCAGACCGCGGTGAACCCGGTGGTGGTGCATGGCGGCGGCCCGCAGATCGCGCAGATGCTCAAGCGCCTCGGCATCAAGTCGGAATTCGCTGCGGGGCTGCGCATCACCGATGCCGCCACCATCGAGATCGTCGAGATGGTGCTGGCCGGCTCGATCAACAAGCAGCTCGTTGGCTACATCAACGAGGCGGGCGGCAAGGCCGTCGGCTTGTGCGGCAAGGACGGCAACATGGTGTCGGCCACCAAGGCCACGCGGACCATGGTCGATCCGGATTCGCGGATCGAAGAGGTGATCGACCTCGGTTTCGTCGGCGAGCCGGAAAAGGTCGACCTGACCCTGCTCAATCAGCTGATCGGCCACGAGTTGATCCCGGTGCTGGCGCCGCTTGCGACCTCCGCGTCGGGCCAGACCTTCAACGTCAACGCCGACACCTTTGCCGGTGCGGTTGCCGGTGCGCTGCGGGCCAAGCGCCTGCTGCTGCTGACCGACGTGCCGGGCGTGCTCGACCAGAACAAGAAGCTGATCCCCGAACTGTCGATCAAGGATGCCCGCAAGCTGATCGCGGACGGCACCATCTCGGGCGGCATGATCCCCAAGGTCGAGACCTGCATCTACGCACTCGAACAGGGCGTCGAAGGCGTCGTCATCCTCGACGGCAAGGTCCCGCACGCGGTGCTGCTCGAACTGTTCACCAACCAGGGCACCGGCACGCTGATCCACAAGTGATGCGGGGCGCGCGCTTTAATGGCGTTATGCCCGGCCACGCGTTCGAGCCTCATCCTGAGGAGCCCGACGCGCCCCGCAGGGCGGCGTGGGGCGTCTCGAAGGATGGCCGCGGGTCCGCATGGTTCGAGACGGCGCGCAGAGCGCGCCTCCTCACCATGAGGTCGTGCAGGTGGCAGGCGATCTTCGCGGCTGGCTTTTTCGCCTTGATTGGTAGCACGACCGCACACGCCGACCTCAAGCTCTGCAACCGCATGAGCTACGTGGTCGAGACGGCGATCGGAGTCGATTCCAACGGCACCACTGCGTCGCGCGGTTGGCTGCGGATCGATCCGGCGCAATGCCGGGTCGTGGTGCAAGGCGCGCTCAATGCCGACCGCATCATGCTGAATGCCCGCGCGCTGCCGGTGTACGGCGTGTCGCCGTTGCCGCAGAACGGCACTGACCGGCTATGCATCGCCGAGGACAATTTCGTCATCGCCGCCGCGCGGCAATGCCGCGGCGGCCAGACGCTCGCCGCCTTCACCGAGATCAAGCCGACCGACACCGAGGACGGCAACAAGATCGCGTATCTGGCGGAAGACTCCGGCTACGACGACGAACAGGCCAAGCTCGCCGCGATCCAGCGGCTGCTGGTGATCGCCGGCTACGACGCCTCGCCGATCGATGGCGTCGACGGCCCGAAGACACAGGCCGCGCTGTCCGCCTTCCTCAAGAGCCGCGGCCTAAAGCCCGAGATCGTCGATGCGCCGGATTTCTTCGACGTGATGATCAAGGCAGTGCAGCAGCCGTCCGGCAGCGGGCTGACCTGGTGCAACGACACCAAGTACAAGATCATGGCGGCAGTCGGCGAAGACGACGGCAAGACCATCACCAGCCGCGGCTGGTACGGCGTCGCGCCCGGCCAATGCCTGCGTCCCGACCTCAGCGCTCAGCCGAAGCGGGTGTTCAGCTTCGCCGAAGCGGTCGACGGCAGCGGCCGGCCGGTCACCATCAAGGGCCGAGCGCTGAACTGGGGCGGTGGCATGACGCTGTGCACGCGGGACAGCAAGTTCGAGATCGGCGAGCAAGGCGATTGCGCAGCGCGCGGCCTCGCCGCCACCGGCTTCGCGGCCGTCGATCTGAGTAGCGGTAAGACATTGAGGTTGTCCGCCCCATGATGCAGCTCGGCAAACGCGGCTTCGATCACGTCGAGACCTGGGTGTTCGATCTCGACAACACGCTGTACCCGCATCACCTCAACCTATGGCAGCAGGTCGATGCGCGGATTCGCGACTTCGTCGCCAACTGGCTGAAGGTTTCGCCGGAAGAGGCCTTCCGTATCCAGAAGGATTACTACAAGCGCCACGGCACCACGATGCGCGGGATGATGACCGAGCACGGCGTCCACGCCGACGACTACCTGGCTTACGTCCACGCCATCGACCATTCGCCGCTGCAGCCGAATCCGGCGATGGGCGATGCGATCGAGCGACTGCCGGGCCGCAAGCTGATCCTGACTAACGGCTCGACCTCCCATGCCGGCAAGGTGCTGGAGCGGCTCGGCATCGGCCATCATTTTGAGGCGGTGTTCGACATCATTGCGGCCGACCTCGAGCCGAAGCCGGCGCCGCAGACCTACCGCCGTTTTCTCGACCGCCATGGTGTCGACCCGGCCCGCGCCGCGATGTTCGAAGACCTCGCCCGCAACCTCACCGTGCCGCACCAGCTCGGCATGACCACCGTGCTGGTGGTGCCTGACGATAGCCAGGACGTGGTCCGCGAAGACTGGGAGCTCGAAGGCCGCGACGCCGCCCACGTCGATCACGTGACCGATGATTTGACCGGATTCCTGGGAAAGCTGAGTTCGCTGTAGGCCGGGGCGCCTCCACAGCCTCAATCGTCATCGCCGCCGGATGCAAGGCGGCCAGGTATTGCAGAGCGCTTGCGATCTTCCGTCCAATGCCCTGGGATACTGGATCGCCCGGACAAGCCGGGCGACGACGTGGAAGAGAGATGACGTGGCATCGCCACATCCCCCACCGTCATCGCCCGCGCAGGCGGGCGATCCAGTATTCCAGAGCGCCGGTCAGGGCGGACCGGCGATCTCCGGGTACAGATCATTCCAATCCGGATTGTGCTGTTCGATCAGTCTGACCTTCCAGTCGCGCGGCCATTTCTTCAACCGCTTCTCGCGCCGGATGGCATTCTCGACATCGTCGAACACTTCGAAATACACCAGCCGATCGACGCCGTAGCGCAGCGTGAAACCCTCGACCTCTTTGGATTTGTGCTCGGCTATGCGACGAACGAGGTCATTGGTGACGCCGACGTAGATCGTCCCGCCGATTCGACTGGCCAAGATGTAGACGTAAAACTGACGCAACATCGGAGACCTCCCAGACGGCCCGATGCTCTGGGATACTAGATCGCCCGGACAAGCCGGGCGATGGCTTGGGGGTCGCGGCGGCGCCTTGACTCCGACCCGGCGAATCCGGACAACACTCCGCAAAACTCTCCCTGAAATCAGCCTCCCAAGGACCCGTCGATGCCGCTCACCGCCCTGGAATCTACCATCAACGCCGCTTTCGACGCGCGCGACACCGTTACCGCGGCAACGCAGGGCGAGATTCGTCAGGCCGTCGAGGATGCGCTCGATCTGCTCGACCAGGGCAAGGTGCGGGTAGCGCAGCGCGAGGCCTCCGGCACCTGGACGGTCAATCAGTGGCTGAAGAAGGCAGTGCTGCTGTCGTTCCGGCTCAACGATATGGGCGTGATCGCCGGCGGCCCGGGCGGTGCAAACTGGTGGGACAAGGTGCCGTCGAAGTTCGAAGGCTGGGGTGAGAACCGCTTCCGCGAAGCCGGCTTCCGCGCCGTGCCGGGGGCGATCGTGCGCCGCTCCGCCTTTATCGCCAAGAACGCGGTACTGATGCCGTCCTTCGTCAATCTCGGCGCTTACGTCGATGAAAGCACCATGGTCGACACCTGGGCGACGGTCGGCTCCTGCGCCCAGATCGGCAAGCGCGTGCACATCTCCGGCGGCGCCGGCATTGGCGGCGTGCTCGAGCCGCTGCAGGCCGGCCCGGTGATTATCGAGGACGACTGCTTTATCGGCGCCCGTTCCGAAGTCGCCGAGGGCGTGATCGTGCGCAAGGGTGCGGTGCTGGCGATGGGGGTTTTCCTCGGTGCCTCGACCAAGATCGTCGACCGCGAGACCGGCGAAATCTTCGTCGGCGAAGTGCCGGAATATGCCGTGCTGGTGCCCGGTACCCTGCCCGGCAAGCCGATGAAGAACGGCGCCCCCGGCCCGGCCACCGCCTGTGCGGTGATCGTCAAGCGCGTCGACGAGCGCACCCGTTCCAAGACCTCGATCAACGAATTGCTGCGGGACTGAAACCTGTAGGAGGCGCGGATGGACTGGACCACGCTGTTCTTCAGCTTTCGAGGTCGGATCAATCGCGCCAAATACTGGCTGGTCGGACTGATCTACGTCGCCGCCTGGATGGTGTTCACCGTGCTGGCCATCGCCTGGCTCGGCGGCGTCGATCCCGAGCAGCTGTTCCGCTTCGCTGGCGGTGCGCTCCTGATCTGGTTGATCGCGATCGCGCTCGGCCTTGCCGGCACTTGGTCGGGCCTGGCCACCGGCATCAAACGGCTGCACGACCGCGACAAGAGCGGCTGGTGGATCCTGCTGTTCTGGTTCGGCCCGAGCCTGCTTGGCGGCTCCAACCAGACCATGGAAGACAGCCCCGTCAGCCTGGTGCTGGCACTGATCGGGCTCGGCATCGCGATCTGGGGCTTCGTCGAACTCGGCTGCCTGCGCGGCACCCGCGGTCCTAACCAATACGGCCCCGATCCTCTGGAGCCGCAAGGCACGCTGACCTGATGACCTCGACTCCGACTGCGCTTTCGATCGCCCAGAACCTGCTGCGCTGCCCCTCGGTAACTCCGGCGGACGCCGGCGCACTCGATGTTTTGGAGACGCTGCTCAAGGGCGCAGGCTTCGCCGTGCATCGCGTCACCTTCTCGGAGCCGGGCACCGCCGACATCGACAATCTGTATGCGCGGATCGGCGACGGCGCGCCGCATCTTTGCTTTGCCGGCCACACCGATGTGGTGCCGCCAGGTGAAGCCAGCGCCTGGACTCACGGCGCATTCACCGGCGACGTTGCGGACGGTCTGCTGTACGGCCGCGGTGCGGTCGACATGAAGGGCGGCATCGCCTGCGCGGTGGCGGCGACGCTGGACTATCTGGCGGCGACCGGCGGCAAGCCAAAGGGCTCGATCTCGTTCCTGATCACCGGCGACGAGGAAGACGTCGCCGTCAACGGCACCGTCAAGCTGCTGCAATGGGCCGCCGAGCGCGGCGAGCGATTCGATCACTGCATCGTCGGCGAGCCGAGCAATGTCGAGGCGATCGGCGATACCATCAAGATCGGCCGGCGCGGCTCGCAATCCGGCGTGCTGATCGTCGATGGCGTCCAGGGCCACGTCGCCTATCCGCATCGCGCCGCCAATCCGGTGCCGGATATCGCCAGGCTGATTACCGCGCTGAACGACGAGCCGCTCGATGCTGGCTCGGCGCAATTCCAGCCATCGAACCTGGAATTCACCTCTGTCGATGTCGGGAACACCGCCACTAACGTGATCCCGGCACAGGCGCGCGCCAAGTTCAACATCCGCTTCAACGATCACCACACCCAGGAGACGCTGAAGGCGCTGGTCGAACAGCGGCTGGCGGTCGCGTGCGGCAATCGCATCCGCGCCCGGATCGAGTGGCTGCCGTCGAATGCCGACGTGTTCGTCACCAAGCCCGGCGCCTTCACCGATCTGGTCGGCGCCGCGATCGCCGAAGTGACCGGCCGCACGCCCGATCTCAACACCGGCGGCGGCACCTCCGACGCGCGCTTCATCGCCAAATACTGCCCGGTGGTCGAATTCGGGCTGGTCGGCCAGACCATGCACCAGATCGACGAACGCACGCCGGTCAGCGACCTCGACAAGCTGACCGCCATCTACCGCGGCGTGCTGGAGAGATATTTCAAGTAACAACGACCTCTCTTTTGTCATTCCGGGGCGCGAGCACAGCTCGCGAACCCGGAATCCCGAGATTCAGGGCACCGTTACGTTCGCAACAACATCGGGATTCCGGGTTCGCGCTTTTCACGCGCGCCCCGGAATGACGACCATGTGGCTTAGTAATCCACCTGCATCAGATACAACCCCTCCGGCGGCGCAACCGGGCCGCAGGCAGCACGCTTCCGCGCAGCGAGCGCCGCGGCGAGGTCGTCTGCGGTCCAGCGGCCTTCGCCGACCCAGACCAGCGAACCGACCATCGAGCGGACCTGGCTGTGCAGGTAGGAGCGGGCATTGGTAACGATATCGACCGCATCGCCATTGCGGATCACGTCGAGCACGTCGAGCGTCTTCTCGGGCGACGCCGCCTGACACTCGGTGTCGCGGAAGGTGGTGAAGTCGTGCTTGCCGATCAGCACCTGCGCGGCGCGGTGCATCGCATCGGTATCGAGCGGCTTCGGCACTCGCCACAGTTTGCCGATGTCGAGCGCCAGGTTGGAGCGGCGGTTGGCGATGCGATAGCGATAGTGCCGCCGCACGGCCGAGAACCGCGCTTCGAATGTGTCCGGCACAATTTCGGCCGCCAGCACAGCAACCGGGTTGGGACGCAGATGGGCGTTCAGCGCGTCGCGGAGCTTGTCGGCTCGGAACGGCTTCGGAATATCGACATGCGCGACTTGCCCCAGCGCATGGACACCGGCATCGGTACGACCAGCGCCATGCACCCGCACGGCCTCGCCGCAGGTCGCCAGTGCCGCGGTTTCCAGCGCGCCCTGCACCGACGGCAGCGCCGGCTGCAACTGCCAGCCACAAAACGGCGCGCCGTCATATTCGATGGTGAGTTTGTAGCGGGGCATGCGACTCATCTTTTGGGCGCGGCGTGGCCCCGAATTCTGTCGTCATCGCCCGGCTTGACCGGGCGACCCAGTATTGCAGAGCGTCAGTAACAGATCGCGAATGCTCTAGGATACTGGGCCATCCGCTTTCGCGGGTGGTGACGGCCGAAGGTGGGGTGGCGCTCAGGCTCCGCCTCAGCCAACCACCCGCACACCCTTCGCGATCGGCGTGCCGCGCAGAAATTCTTCAGCGGTCATCGGCTGCTTGCCGGCGCGCTGCAGCTGCGACACTCGGATCGCGCCGTCAGCGCAAGCAATCGTGAGATCATCGCCGATCACTTCGCCCGGCGTGCCACGCCCCTCGGCGAGCGCGCAGCGTAGCACCTTGATCCGAACCGGCTGACCTTCGATCGGCAATTCGCACCACGCACCCGGAAACGGCGACAGGCCGTGGATGTGGCGCAGCACCGCGCGCGCCGACTTGGCGAAGTCGATCTTGGCTTCGGCTTTGTCGATCTTGGCCGCGTAAGTGACGCCGTCTTCGCCTTGTTTGGTGAGTTGCAGCCCGCCGCGCTCCAGCGCCGCGATCGCCCGCACCATCAGATCGGCACCGAGCCGGGCGAGCTGATCGTGCACGTCGGTGACCGTCATGGCGTCGGTAATGGCGATCCGCTCGGCCATCGCGACATCGCCGGTGTCTAGCCCGGCGTCCATTTTCATCACCATCACGCCGGTCTCGGCGTCGCCGGCCATGATGGCACGATTGAGCGGTGCGGCGCCGCGCCAGCGCGGCAGCAGCGAACCGTGCAAGTTGTAGCAACCGAGCTCGGGCGCATCGAGAATCGCCTGAGGCAGGATCATGCCATAAGCGACGACGACGGCCGCATCCGCCTCGTGGGCGCGGAAGTTCGCCAGCGCCTCATCGGTGCGCAGCGTCTTGGGCGTCAGCACGGGCGCCTGCAGCCGATGCGCGGCGAGCGCCACCGGCGTCTCCTGCAGCTTCATGCCCCGACCGGCCGGCTTCGGCTCGCGCGTATAAACCGCAGCGATGTCGTGGCCATGGGCCGCCAGCGCCAGCAGCGTCGGTACCGCGAACTCGGGCGTTCCCATGAAGACGAGGCGAAGCGGCATAGCGTCAGAGTCCCGGACAGGTCTGGGCGACGGAGGGCCGAGCGTCTGCACGCGCCGGCCGATCACCTGCGCGAGCGCTCAGACGTATTTGATGCCGCGCTTGGCAGCCTTCTCGAACTTGCGGATCACCATCGCTCGCTTCAGCTTCGACAGGTGATCGACGAACAGCACACCGTTGAGATGGTCGATCTCGTGCTGGATGCAGGTCGCGAACAGACCGTCGGCGTCCTCTTCCTTCACGTTACCGTCGAGGTCGGTGTAGCGGATCCGGACCGTCTTCGGCCGTTCGACCTCGGCGTAGTATTCCGGGATCGACAGGCAGCCCTCCTCGTAGACGTTCATGTCCGACGAGGCGCCGATGATCTCCGGATTGATGAAGGCGCGCGGATCGCTTTTGCCGTCGCCTTCCTTGCGGACGATATCCATCGTGATCAGCCGCACCGGCTCGGCGATCTGGATCGCCGCCAGCCCGATTCCGGGGGCCTCGTACATGCTCTCGAACATGTCGTCGGCGAGCTTGCGGATCTCGGTCGTCACCTCGGTGACGGGCTTGGAGATCTCGCGCAGCCGTTTGTCGGGCAGAATGATGATTTCGCGTAGGGCCATGGCGGCGATTTAAGCGGCGCCGACGTTGCGGTCAATCCGGGACCGACCGGAGCTTCTGCCACTTTCGGCGCGACCTGCCTTAAAGGTCTGTTCAGCGTCATGTTCTATCTTCGTTCTTGATGGCTGTGCAATCTGCTACACCGGCGGCGATGGACCAGATTCTGTTCAGGCTCGGCGAAGTGCCGGTCAGCCTCGGCATGGCCGCCGTAGCTTTCGCCGCGCTCGCGCTGGCCCTGCTCGCGATCATCGCCGTCCTTGTGGCCCGCGGCAGCGCCGCGCGGCGGACCGCGGAGATCGACCAACGGCTGGCGGTGTTGATGCGGGCCCAGCACGAGGCCAACGGCCGGGTCGATGCAATGGGCCGGGCGCTTGCCGGCCGTCAGGCCGAGATGGCGCGGGCGATGAGCGAACGGCTCGACAGCGTCACCCACCGGTTCGGCCAGTCGCTGACCCAATCGACCCGCTACACCATGCAGAGCCTGCAAGCGCTGCACGAGCGGCTCGGCATCATCGACCGCGCCCATGACAACCTCACCGAACTGACCGACCAGGTGACGACCCTGCGCGACGTGCTCGCCAACAAGCAGGCACGCGGCGCGTTCGGCCAGGCGCGGATGGAAACGATCGTGCAAGATGGGCTGCCGAAGGGCTCGTTCGCGTTCCAATACACGCTGTCGACCGGCAAGCGGCCGGACTGCGTGGTGCTGCTGCCGGATCAGCGGCCACTGTGCATCGACGCCAAGTTTCCGCTGGAAGCGGTGACGGCGCTACGCGAGGCGACCACCGAAGAAGCCAAGAAGGCCGCCGCGCAGCGGCTGCGCACCGACGTGATGCGCCATGTCGACGACATCGCGTCCAAATACCTGATCCCGGGCGAGACCCAGGACACCGCGTTGATGTTCGTGCCGTCGGAGTCGGTCTATGCGGAGATCCACGACGGTTTCGACGACGTGATCCAGAAGGCCTACCGAGCCCGCGTCGTGCTGGTGTCGCCGTCGCTGCTGATGCTGGCGATCCAGGTGATGCAGCAGATCCTCAAAGACGCACGGATGCGCGACGCCGCCGACCAGATACGCACCGAGGTGCTCAGCCTCGGCGACGATCTGGCGCGCTTGCGCGAGCGCGTCACCAAGCTGCAGACCCATTTCGGTCAAGTCACCGACGACGTCCGCCAGATCCTGATCTCCGCCGACAAGATCGAGCGCCGCGCCGCTCGGATCGAGGAGCTCGACTTCAGCGACTCGGCCGCCGCCCCTTCAGCGGCTCCCACACCCGAAGCGCCCCTTGCCCCGGACCGCGCCGATCTGTTCGCCTCGCGCGCCTTCAAGATTGACGAAGTCGCGCCGAGCTGAGGCAGCGCCACGCAACCCGCCGTCATCGCCCGCAAAAGCGGGCGCCCCAGTATCCCAGAGCCTTCGTGGCTCAGCGGCGACATGGTCCAGCATGGCCTCGTGCTTCAGACAAATCACGGTGAGTACTGGTTCGCCCGGACAAGCCGGGCGATGACGGACTTTGATGCCCGGCTTCCGTCGAATCTGCTACCAACCACACATGAATGCTCCCGATCCCGCGTCGAATCCCGAGGCGCCGTCGCAAGTAGCCGTCACCAAGCCGAGCTGGCGCGAGGCGATGGCGGTGTATTTGCAGCCGCGAGTGTTGGTGGTGCTGTTTCTCGGCTTCTCCTCCGGCCTGCCGTTGGCGCTGTCCGGTTCGACGCTGCTGGTGTGGATGCGCGAATCCGGCGTCGATCTCGGCACTATCGGGCTGTTCGCGCTGGTCGGCACACCCTACACGCTGAAATTCATCTGGGCTCCGCTGGTCGACGCGCTGCACGTGCCGCTGCTCACCCGGACGTTCGGCCGGCGCCGCGGCTGGCTGGTGTTCGCCCAGCTGTTGCTGATCGCCGCCATCCTGGTGCTGGCATTCGCGGACCCGGCGAAGTCGCCGCTCTACGTCGCGATCGGTGCGCTGCTGGTTGCCACCACCTCGGCCACCCAGGACATCGTGGTCGATGCCTTCAGGGTGGAAAGCCTGCCGGAACAAGAACAGGCCGCCGGCATGGCCGCCTATGTGGCGGCGTATCGCATCGGCATGCTGGTCTCGACCGCCGGCGCGCTGTTCCTGGTCAGCGCCTACGAATCCACCGGGCGGACCCGGCTGGAGTCCTGGATGTGGGGCTATGTGACGATGGCCGCGATGGTGCTGATCGGCACCGTCACAGCGCTGCTCGCCACCGAGCCGGAGCAATCGGCGCGGGCCGAAGCTGCAACCAGCGGCGAGAGCGCGTTCCGCCGCGTCACCCAGGCGGCGATCGGCGCATTCTCCGAATTCCTCGGCCGCAAGGATGCATTCGCGGCACTGGCTTTCGTGGTGCTGTTCAAATTCACCGACGCGTTCTCCGGCACCATGACGGCGCCGTTCGTGATCGACCTCGGCTTCACCCGCAACGACTATGCGGCGATCGTCAAAGGCGTCGGACTCGCCGCAACGCTGATCGGCGGCTTTGCCGGCGGCTTCGTGGCGCGGCGTTATTCACTCGCCGCCAGCCTGTGGATCGGCGGCCTGCTGCAGGCTGTCGCCAACCTGTCGTTCTCGTGGCTCGCCGTGGTCGGTGTCGATCAATGGGCGCTGGCGCTGGCGATCAGCGCCGAGAACTTCACCAGCGCGATCGGCACGGTGATCTTCGTCGCGTATCTGTCGGCGCTGTGCAAGAACCCGCTGCACACCGCCACCCAATACGCCCTGCTGACCGCGCTCGCTGCGGTCGGGCGGACCTATCTGTCGTCGGGGGCCGGCTATGTGGCCAAGGCCACCGGGTGGCCGGCGTTCTTTGCGATCTGTGTCGCGGTCGCGATCCCGAGCCTGTTGCTGCTGGCGTGGCTGCAGCGCCGCGGCCATTTCGCGGCGCTCGGACCGGTGAAGGTCTGACGGATCGTCCCGCCGATTACTTCAGCAGGCTCCACTTGGTCACCACGGCTTCGCTCATCTGACCGGGCTCGTTGGCGCAACTGACCGACTCGATCTTCAGCGCAACCTGCTTGCCGCGGTGCGTCTTCAGTTGCGACGCCTGGGCATCGTCGGCCGGCACGATCTGGAAGGTCTCCGGCCCGTTCTCGAGATTGCACAGGCCTGCCGGCGCCGGCAGCCGGCGCGGCTCGCTGACGAGCTGATACACCGGACCGTTCTTGCCCTTGGCCCGGGTCTTCAGCGCATTGAGCTCACCGCTGAGCACATCGCCGACGCGAAGCGCGGTCGGCTTCGGCAGCGCCGCCTGCGTCCCGCCCTGCTGCGCATCTTGCGCGGACACCCCGGAGGCAACGAGCGTCAGGGCGAGCGCGGCAATCGTCGGGAGCGTGAAGCGTGGCTGAGTCATCAGGTCCAATCCGGTTGGGTCAGAACAAAGTGCGCTGTCGCATCGCCGCCGACAGCGTTCCTTCGTCGAGATAGTCGAGTTCGCCACCGACCGGCACGCCGTGGGCGAGCCGGGTCACCTTAACGTTGGCGTCCTGCAAGAGGTCGGTGACGTAATGTGCGGTGGTCTGGCCATCGACGGTGGCGTTGAGCGCCAGAATGATCTCGGCGACGCCGGGATCATGCGCACGCTTCACCAACGCATCGATCGTCAGATCCTCGGGGCCGACGCCGTCGAGCGGCGAGAGCGTGGCCCCCAGAACGTGGTACCGGCCGTTTGTGGCAGAGGCGCGTTCGAGCGCCCACAAATCCGCAACGTCGGCCACCACCACGATGATCGAGGAATCGCGGCGGGGATCGGTGCAAACCGTGCACGGGTTCTGCGAGTCGATGTTGCCGCAGGTGCTGCAGACTTCGATCTTGTCGATCGCGACCTGCAAGGCCGAGGCGAGCGGCGCCATCAGCGCGTCGCGCTTCTTGATCAGATGCAGCGCGGCGCGCCGCGCCGAGCGCGGTCCCAATCCGGGCAGCCGCGCCAGCAACTGGATCAGACGTTCGATCTCGGGGCCTGCGGCACCGGCCATCGGGACTCCGTCTCCGTGGGTTGATAAGACGCGACGACGCAACGCTTCGCCACTCTCATTGCCGAGACGGGCGTCTAAGGCGCGAATCGAAAGGCGAGAAAGACTAGCCCAGGCCGAGCCCGGGCGGCAGGCCGAGGCCGCCGGTCAGCGCCTGCATCTTCTCCTGCATCGCGGCTTCCGCCTTGCGATGGGCGTCGCCATGCGCCGCCACCAGCAGATCTTCGAGCACTTCGCGCTCGTCGGGCTTGATCAGCGACGGATCGATCGAGATGCCACGTACCTCCATCTTGGCGCTCATCCGTACCTTGACGAGGCCGCCGCCCGACAGGCCCTCGACCTCGATCTGGTCGAGCTCGGCCTGCATCGCCTTCATCTTCGACTGCAGCTGGGCAGCCTGTTTCATCATGCCGAGAAAGTCAGCCATGATCGGATTCCTTTCAGATCGCTAATCGTCGTCGTCAATTCGCTCGGAGGGATCGTCCATATCAGACTCGATCTCCACCGGCTCGGGGGCGAGGCGCCGCACGGTCAGCTTGGCGCCGGGAAATCGCGCCAACACTTCCTGGACGCGCGGATCGTTCTCCGCCGCACGCTCGCGTTCGTTCTGCTGCGCCTCGTTCTGCTTGCGCAGCGTCGGCTGGCCGGGCTCGTTGGACACGATCACGGTCCAGCGCCGACCGGTCCATTGCTCGAGCTTGCGGCCGAGATCGTTGATCAGGCTGCGCGATGCGCTGGGCTCCAGCGCCAGTTCGAGCCGTCCGTCCTCGATCCGCACCAGCCGCACGTCGGCTTCGAGCGCCAGACGGGTCATCACGTCGCGCTTCTCGGAAGCCAGTGCGACGAGCTGCGGAAACGTCGTGATCTTCAGCGCCGATGATTCGGGCTCTGGAGCCGGCGCGCTGACCGGCGAGCGCGCCGTGCTGTCGAGGCCGCCGCGCAACATGGTCGGCGCGGGCGCGGCACTCATGGTCGGTGCGCTGCGTGGCATCGCCGCGCTGGGAGCGGACAGAGCTGGGGCTGACGCCAACGCAGCGGACGCACCGCCGCGACCGCCGCTGCCACCACCGCCGGAGATCGCGGGCGCATCACCGCCACCGCTCTGCTCCAACATCCGCAATGCTTCATCGGGCGTCGGTAGATCGGCCGCATAGGCGATCCGCACCAGCACCATCTCGGCCGCCGCGGCCGGACGGGTCGCGCCCTGCACCTCGGCGATGCCCTTGAGCAGCATCTGCCACATCCGCGACAGCACCCGCATCGACAGCTTGGTGGCGAACTCACGCCCGCGCACCCGCTCGGTCTCGCCGAACGCGACATTGTCGGCGATCGCCGGCACGATCTTCACGCGGGTGACGAAATTGACGAACTCGGCGAGATCGGAAAGCACCACCACCGGGTCAGCGCCGGTGTCGTACTGGTCGCGGAATTCGGCGAACGCGGCGGCGATATCCCCGCGCGCCAGTGCATCGAACAGTTCGATCACGCGGGTGCGGTCGGCGAGGCCAAGCATCTGCCGCACCGCGTCGGCGCGCACCAGGCCGGCCGCGTGTGCGATCGCCTGGTCGAACAGCGACAGCGAATCGCGCACCGAGCCTTCGGCCGCACGGGCGATGATGCCGAGCGCTTCCGGCTCGACCTCGACGCCTTCCTTCTGGGCGATATTCGACAGGTGATTCATCAGCACGTCGGCTTCGACCCGGCGCAGGTCGAAGCGCTGGCAGCGCGACAACACCGTCACCGGCACCTTGCGGATCTCGGTGGTGGCGAACACGAATTTGGCGTGCTCCGGCGGCTCCTCCAGCGTCTTCAGGAAGGCGTTGAACGCCGCCGTCGACAGCATGTGGACTTCGTCGATGATGTAGACTTTGTAGCGCGCGCTCGCCGGCGCATAGCGCACGCTGTCGTTGATCTGGCGGACATCGTCGACACCGGTGTGCGAGGCGGCGTCCATCTCCAGCACATCCATGTGCCGGCTTTCCATGATCGCCTTGCAGTGCACGCCGTGCACCGGCATGTGGATGGTCGGTCCCTTCACCGAACCGTCCGGCAATTCGTAGTTCAGCGCCCGGGCTAGGATACGCGCGGTGGTGGTCTTGCCGACACCACGGACGCCGGTGAGAATCCAGGCTTGCGGAATCCGGCCCGTATCGAACGCGTTGGAGACGGTGCGAACCACCGCTTCCTGGCCGATCAGATCATCGAAGCTGTTGGGGCGATATTTCCGCGCCAGCACCCGATAGGCGCCGGCCGGCGCGCTCGCGCTGCCCGGCTGCTCGGGAGCAGCGGACGGCGTCGCGGAAAGGCCAGAGTCACTCATCGGTCGGTCCGCAATGCTGCGTTGGTGGGGCCGGATTGCGGAAGGGAGCGGGGCGGTCGCGACGGGGCAGGATCATGCGGCTGGCCCGGAACACCCCTTACACCGGACCGGCATCCGCCGGTCCTGATCCACCTTCGTCCGGCCGTGGCGCCCCGAATGCCAGGGCAGCACGGCCGAAAAATGAGGTAGGAGACTGACGAGCGACCCGATCCAGACCTCGTTAGGGCTGCTTCCTTCCGGACCTGACCCGGTTGGCGAGAGGCTCGTCCACCGCCAATCTCCCGGTCCCTATTTGGCGCCAAACCGACCCGAATGCAAGTCGCTGGTCCCGCCCTTGGACCTTCGACTAGGTGGCGCTTCCGCCGGTCCGGACGGCTTGGTATGACTGCGAGGCGGCCTCGCGGCCGTCCCCGCCACAGACAAGAGCCCACGCTCCGCTAACGGGCCGATGGAACCGCAATGTCCCCCTCCGACTGGTCGCTGAGCTCCCGGCTCGAACAAGACACCATCAATATCGGCGATCTGCCGCTCAGCCGCGTGCTGGTGATCAAGGACGCGCATTACCCCTGGCTGCTGCTGGTGCCGCGCCGGCCCGACGTCAGCGAGATCATCGACCTCGACGAGGTGGCCCAGGCGCAGTTGATGACCGAGATCGCCCGCGTGAGCCGGGCGCTCAAGGAGGTCACCAAATGCGACAAGCTCAATGTCGCAGCGCTCGGCAATCTGGTGCCACAGCTTCACATCCACATCATCGCGCGGCGCTCCAGCGACGTGGCTTGGCCGCGGCCGGTGTGGGGCGTGATGCCGCCGCTGGCGCACGATCCCGAAGAGGTGCAGCAGTTCATCAATCTGCTCCGCCGCAAGATCTGGCTGAGCTGAGCCGATGAGTACGCCCTTCCCGCTCGGCCAGCCCGCTTTCGTCACCCACGTCCTCGACCGCGCCGCGCATCTGCGCGGCAACGACGCCAAGCTGATGGCGATGGAGGAACGTGGCGACACCCGCGCCTTCGTGGTGCATCGCGATTCGCTGTTGGTGAAGCACGAACCCGATGGCCCACGGGCCGAGCTGACGATCAAAGAGGCGCTGGCACTCGGCGCCAATCCCGGCACGATCTTCCTCGGCTTGCGCAACGGCGCTGCCGTGTTCGGGATGGGGATCGGCGCCCCGGCTGCGGACAAGCTCGCCGGCCGGCCCGACGCCGGCCTCGTCGAGCTGCGCGGCCTTGCCATGCAGGGCGTGTTGCCGGTCGAGCAGCTCTCGGCGATCGCAATGGCGAAGTCGCTGGTGAACTGGCATCAGCGCCACGGCTATTGCGCCAATTGCGGCACTCGAACCGCGATGGCGCAGGGCGGCTGGAAGCGCGACTGCCCGTCCTGCAAGGCCGAGCACTTTCCGCGCACCGATCCGGTGGTGATCATGCTGGTGACGCATGGCGACCGCTGCCTGCTCGGCCGGCAGAAGCAATTCCCGGCCGGGATGTATTCGTGCCTCGCCGGCTTCGTCGAGGCGGCCGAGACCATCGAAGACGCGGTGCGCCGCGAGATCGTCGAGGAGTCCGGCATCCTGTGCACCGACGTGCGTTACTACATGACGCAGCCGTGGCCGTATCCGTCGTCGCTGATGATCGCCTGCACGGCGACCGCCACCACCGACGACATCACCGTCGATCGGACGGAACTTGAAGACGCGCGGTGGTTTTCCCGTGACGAGGCGGCGCAGATGCTGAAGCGCGAACATCCGGACGGACTGTTCGGGCCGCACCCGTTCGCGATCGCGCACCATCTGCTCGGCCGCTGGCTGGAGGGACAATCATGAGCGAGACTGCCAAACGCGCGCCGCGCGTGCTGTGCATCGGCATTCCGGTGCGTGACCTCACGTTCCGAATCGAGGCGGTGCCCGGCCGTGGCAACAAGGTGCCGGCGAGCTCGTTCGGCGAGATCTGCGGCGGCAATGCGCTCAATGCCGCGATCGGGATCGGGCGGCTCGGCGGCCGGGCGGAAATGTGCGGCCCGATGGGCCACGCCGACGAAGCCGCGGCCCGCTTCATCTTCGACAAGCTGGCCGAGGAAGGCATTGGCTCCAGCGGCCTCATTCACATGCCGGGCCTGGTAACGCCGATCTCGGCGGTGCTGGTCGATCCGACCGGCGAACGCACCATCGTGACGTTCCGTGACCCCGGCCTATGGAAGGTCGCGCTGCCCGATGCCGACACGCTGCTGAAGGATTGCGACGCCATCCTCACCGAAAGCCGCTGCTCCAGCTTCGTCACGCCGCTGTGCGCCGAAGCGACGCGGCGCGGCATTCCGGTGGTCGTCGATGTCGACAACGCGATGTCGATGAACGACGGACTGCTGACCGCCGCCTCGCATCTGATCTGCTCGGCGGAAGCGCTGCACGGCACCGCGGGCATCGACGACGATGCCGAGGCACTGAAGAAGCTGGCGACACTGACTCATGCCTTCGTGGCAGTGACCCGCGGCCCGAAGGGCACACTGTGGCTCGACGACAAGCACGAGTTTCGCGAGACGCCGGCGTTCCCGGTGCATTCGGTCGACACCCTCGGCGCTGGCGATATTTTCCACGGCGGCTTCACCGTGGCATTCGGTGAGGGCCAGGACATCGCCCACGCGCTGCGATTTGCCTCTGCGGCCGCGGCATTGAAATGCACCCGTCCGGGGGGCGCGTTCGCGTGCCCGAGCCGCGCGGAGGTCGACGAACTGCTGGCAAAATCGCCGGTCGGCGCGCTGTAAGTCATTCAGACTCGAATGATGGGTTAGGGCGGAGGCGACTAACCCATCATTCTGTTCGATCATTTGTTGCGATAGGTTACGCGTAGCGCGAGCCTATCGTTCAGCCGGTCCTCGCGATGGACTTCATCGTGCCGGCTCCCAACCGGGCGACGCCAGTTCGAAGCCGGCGAAGTCGAAACCCGGCGCCACGGTGCAGCCGACCAGCGTCCATTCCCCGGTCGACGTTGCCGCCTGCCAAGCGCGCGGCGGCACGATGACTTGCGGCAGATGCCCGGCGCCGAGATCGGGGCCGAGCGTGGTGGCGCGGCGGCCGTCGTCATCGGCAACCTCCAGCATCAGGGCTGCGCCCGCGTAGTAGTGCCAGACTTCGACCGCGTCGATCCGGTGCCAGTGCGAACGCTCGCCTGCACGGAGCAGGAAGTGGATCGCGGTCGAGTAGCTGCGGCCGCTCGGGTCGCAGCGAGGATCGCGAAACGTTTCGCGATAATGGCCGCCTTCCGGGTGCGGCTGCAGACCGAGCCGCGCGATCACTTCGGCGGCGCTGAGAGTCACCGCGCTCACCCGTTGTTCTTGCGCTCGCGGATCTCGCCGAACACGTCGGCGGCGGGCGCGCCGGACAGGCCCACGGCGGCGGCGACCGACGGCACATCGGCACGCAGGAACACGTTGGCCTGCTTCTCCTCGCCGAGCGTCACCGGAATTGTCGGCTTGCCTTCGGCGCGCAGTGCTTCGACGTGCTTGGCACGGGCCTGGAGCGCCGCGTTGTCGGGCTCGATGCCGAGCGCGAATTTGACGTTGGAGGCGGTGTATTCGTGGCCGCAATACAGCTTGAAGTCGTCCGGCAGCGCCCGCAGCTTCAGCAGCGACTCCCACATCATCGGATAGGTGCCTTCGAACACGCGACCGCACCCGATTGAGAACAGCGTGTCGGCCGCGAACAGCGCGCGGTCATCGTCGAACACATAAGAAATGTGATCGAGGGTGTGGCCGGGGGTTTCCAGCACGCGCGCAGTGAGATCTCCGATGCGGACGAAATCACCTTCCTGCAGGCGGACATCGACGTCAGCGATCTTGGCGTTGGCGTCGTGCGGCGCATAGACGCGGCACTGATACTTCTTCTTCAGCTCGGCGATTCCGCCGACGTGATCGCCGTGATGATGGGTGACCAGGATGTCGGTCAGCTTCCAGCCTGCTTTGTCGAGTGCAGCGATCAGCGGGGCAGCTTCCGGCGCGTCGATCGATGCGGTCGCTCCGGTGGCCGGATCGTGGACCAGATAGCCGAAATTGTCGGTGAGACACGGAACGATACGGATGTCGGCGGGCATGAGATCTCCGGAACTTGAAGGCGGCAGGAGCGTGCCCGGCGCCGTTTCTGTCGCCGGCGTCACGCAGTGTCGAATCCTAACATGGGGGCAGACCGGGACGAAATGAAGCGGTCACAGCCTCGTAAACCAAGCAGGGTGCGGCTTTGCCGGACGGTACGACGCCGTGGTAAATGGTGGGCATGACCATGGACGTCGTGGATCTGCGGGAGTTCTACAGCAGCCGTCTCGGCATCGTCGCACGGCGGCTGATCAACCGCGGCATCCAGTCGCGATGGCCGGATGCGCGTGGCGATCGCGTGCTCGGCCTCGGCTATCCGACGCCTTATCTCGGCCTGTTCCGAGACAGATGCGAGCGCTGCATCGCCTTCATGCCGGCGGCTCAGGGCGTGTTGAAATGGCCGACCGCGCGATCGACGCTGTCGTCGCTGGTCGACGAGCACGCGCTGCCGCTGCCGGATGCGGCGGTCGACCGTATCCTGCTGGTGCATGCGCTGGAGATGTCGGACGACCCCGAGCGGCTGCTGCGCGAGGTATGGCGGGTGATGGCGCCGGCCGGACGGCTGTTGGCAATCGTCCCGAATCGCCGCGGCGTCTGGGCACGCCTCGACAACACCCCGTTCGGCCACGGCCGTCCCTATTCGCGCTCGCAGATCGCCGATCTCTTACGACGAACCTGGTTCACCCCCACCGCCTGGAGCGAAGCGCTGTTCGTGCCGCCGCTGGGGCACGGCTGGCTGTTGCGATCGGCCCCAGCGTGGGAGCGGATCGGCGCATCGACCTCGCTGCCCTTCGCCGGCGTGCATGTGGTGGAAGCCACCAAGCAGGTGGTGCGGGCACAGCCGGTGAAGCGCGAGCGCATCCGACTGATTCCATCGCTGGAGCCTTCTCTGGTGCCCTCACCGACCCCGCTGCAGGGCGACGAGCCGAACGCGCCGCCGCTGCTGCGCTGAAACGACATGCGCTGAAACGAAAAAGGCCGCACCAACCGGCGCGGCCTTATCTGATCCTGGGATCAATCGAATCAAACGCAGCGATTAATCGCCGGCGCCGGCATCCTCACCCGACGGAGCCGGGGCGACGGCCTGTGCGGCGGCCGGCTCGCCGCGCGGACGACGCCGACGACGCGGCGGGAAGCGCTCACCGCCCCCGTTGCTCTCGAACGCGTTCGGGCCGAGCTGCGGCTGCGGGCCGGTGATGAAGGACGGCAGGCGATCGACGCCCTCGGCCGCCGGCTGCGGCTGCTCGCGCGGCACGAACTGCGGCTGCGGGCGATGCTCGCGCGGCTGCGGCTGTTCACGCGGCTGATAAGGCTGCGGCTGCTCGCGCTGCTGGTACGGCTGGGGCTGCTGTACAGGGACGAGGCCCGGCTCGGCGCCGAAATTGGAGAAATCGCCCTCGCTGTCGTCGTCGTTGTCGAGGGTGTCGTTGTCGATTCGCGGCTGCGGCTGATTCTGCCGGAACTGCTCCTGGGCAGCCGCGATCAGACGAAAGTAGTGCTCGGCGTGCTGGTAATAGTTCTCTGCCGCCACCGGGTCACCCGAAGAGCGGGCATCGCGGGCGAGCTGAACGTATTTCTCGGCGATGTGCGAAGCGGTACCACGGATCTTGATATCGGGGCCGTTCGATTCAAACACCCGGGTCATCGGGTTTTGGCCGCGCCGATTGTTATTATTGCCGCCGTTATTCCGGTTACGCAGCCGCTTATTGTTCTGCCCGTTTCTCATGTCCTACCTTCTTACCGAACCTCTTTTTGCAAGGCATGGCTGCGCCTGACGCAGGTCGCACTACGCCTCTCCGAACAGCCCTTCAGTCTCTGGTCGCTTAGTGCCGTATGTCGCGTTCAACAAAGACGCGTTCCCCAACTCCGGCGGGCGGTCGTGCTGCGCCAGCCGGACCAAATCAACGAGCCTGTGCAACGAGGCTCAGCTTCTCGCGCGTGAGTTCTTCAAGCGTGAATCGTTTAGGCTTTCGTTCGCTTCGCGGTCGAAAGCTGCGCGGCTGCCCCAGCCTATCGCGCTTGATCGAAACCGCAGTATGGAACCCTTCGGTCAGGGGCTCTCGTAGAGAAGAACATGCCCCACACCGCACCGCGGGGCCAGCCGCTCTGACCGATATCTGGAGCGGAACGTAGTCGCTCTCGGTCGATATTCCAAGCGGTTTTTTGCAATTTGTTCCGATATCAGGGGCCCGCCAGCCGCCCGGTCACCGCCCGGAAAATCCCTGACAAATCAGGCCGGAAGGGGTCAGAGACGGTTAACCCCGAGGCCTGCATCAGGGCGCTTACATCGCGTTCCTGACCTTGTCCGATTTCAACCACCAACGCGCCTCGTGGTTGCAACAGGCGGACCGATTCGGGGATGATTTTCCGGTAGGCATCGAGCCCGTCGGCTCCGCCGTCGAGCGCCCGGCGCGGATCATGCTCCCGCACCTCGCGATCAAGCCCCGCAATCTCGTTAGCTGGAATATAGGGCGGGTTGGAGACGATCAGGTCGAACCGCCCTTGCAGCGCCGAGGCGTAGTCGCAGGCGACGAAGCCGGCGCGATCAGCAAGTCCAAGACGCTGCGCATTCCGTCGTGCGGTGCCTAGAGCGTCGAAGCTGATATCGGTGGCAACGCCGATGGCATCCGGCCGCTCGTGTAGTAGCGCGAGCAGGATCGCGCCGCTCCCGGTCCCGATGTCGAGTATCCGCGGCGCAGGTAAGTCTCGCTCCTGCAGGATCGCAAGCGCGGCCTCCACGATTGTCTCAGTATCGGGGCGGGGCACCAGCGTGTCGGCGGAGAGTTCGAACGGCAGCCCCCAGAACTCCCGCATGCCGAGGATCCGCGCCACCGGCTCGCCGCCGAGCCGCCGCGCCGCAAGCGACTGCAGCCGCTCGTTCTCCTCAGCAGTCAGAATACGCTCGGCCTGAACCAGCAGTCCGGTGAGATCGAGCCCGGTGACCTCGCCGACCAGCAGCCGGGCGTCGAGTGCGGCCGACTCGATCGCCGCATCCTGGAATTGCCTGGCGAGACGACGACGCGCGGACGCGATCGTCGGAGCGTCGCTCACGCCGCGTTGCCCTGCTCGGCGAGCTGCGCCGCCTGGTACTCGGTGGTTAGCGCATCGATCAGTTCACCCAAGCCTTCGCCGGCCATCACTTGCGGTAGCTTGTACAGCGTTAGATTGATGCGATGGTCTGTGACGCGCCCTTGCGGGAAGTTGTAGGTGCGGATCCGCTCCGAGCGGTCGCCGGAGCCGACCTTGGCCTTGCGCTCGGCGGAGCGTTCGGCATCGACCCGCTGCCGCTCGGCATCGTAGATCCGCGAGCGCAGGATGTTCATCGCCGAGGCGCGGTTCTTATGCTGCGAGCGGCTGTCCTGCATCATCACCACGATGCCGGTCGGCAGATGGGTGATACGGATCGCCGACTCGGTCTTGTTGACGTGCTGACCACCGGCACCCTGCGCCCGCATCGTCTCGATCCGCAGGTCTTCCTGCTTGATATCGACGTCGACGTCCTCGACCTCGGGCAGCACCGCGACGGTCGCGGCCGAGGTGTGGATGCGCCCCTGGGTTTCGGTGTCGGGCACGCGCTGGACACGGTGCACGCCGGATTCGAATTTCAGCTTGGCGAAGGCGCCGCGGCCCTTCACTTCGGCGATGATTTCCTTGAAACCACCGACGGTGCCTTCGCTCGCGGAAATTACTTCGACGCTCCAGCCCTGCAGTGCGGCGAATTTCTCGTACATCCGGAACAGGTCGCCGGCGAACAACGAGGCCTCGTCGCCGCCGGTGCCGGCGCGGATTTCCAGCATCACGTTGCGCTCGTCCATCGCGTCCTTCGGCAACAGCGCGATGCGGATCTGCTGGATCAGTTCGTCGCGGTGAGCGTCGAGCGCATCGCGCTCGGCTTCGGCCATCGCCCGCATCTCCGGCTCGGTAGCCGGATCTTCGAGCAGCTCGTCCATCTCACCGAGTTCGTCGCGGACCTGGCGATAGCTCTTCACCGCCTCGACCAGCGAATTGAGCTCCGACAATTCGCGGGTGATGCGGACGTAGTCCTCGGCGCCGACCTGGGCCATCAGCTGCGCTTCGAGCGCGGCATGATGCGCGAGGAGGACGTCGAGCTTGGCTTCGGGCAGTGTGGACATGAACGATCTCGGATGAACGCGAAAAAACGACAAGCGGCGGCGGGCAGCCGCGTCGCTACAAGGCGAGCTGATGCGCTTCGGCGAATTCGATCAGCTTGTCGCGAATCGAGACGCTGCCGGCCGGCGCGTCGAGCAGCGGTCCGATCATCGCCTCAGCCTTGGCGAGGTCGAGGCCGAGGATCATCGCCTTCACCGGACCGTGCGCCAGTGCCGACACCGACAGCGAGCGGTAGCCGATCGCGATCAGCGCCAGCGCCGCCAGCGGTTGCGACGCCATCTCGCCGCACAGCGACAGCGACCGCTTCGCCGCCCGGGCTTTGCGGACGATGTCGCGCAGCGCCCGCAGGATCGGCGCCGACAGCGTGTCGAACCGCTCCGACACTTTCGAGTTGCCGCGATCGACCGCGAACAAGAACTGGAACAGGTCGTTGGAGCCGACCGAGACGAAGTCGGCGCGCTTGAACAGCTCGTCGAGCTGATACAACAGCGCCGGCACTTCCAGCATGGTGCCGACGTCGACGCGCTCCGGCAAAGTGTGGCCGTGCTGGCGCAGATAGGTCAGTTCGCGCTCGATGATGCTCTTGGCGGCATCGAACTCGGCCACCTCCGAGATCATCGGGAACATCACCCGCAGATAACGACCGGCGGCGGCGCGCAGCATCGCCCGGATCTGGCTGCGCAGCAGGCCGGGCCGGTCGAGTCCGAGCCGGATCGCGCGCCAGCCCAGCGCCGGATTTTCCTCGACCACCGTCTCCATGTAGGGCAGCGCCTTGTCGCCGCCGATGTCGAGGGTGCGGAAGGTCACCGGCTTGGTGCCGGCGGCGTCGAGCACGGCGCGATACAGCGCGAGCTGATCGGACGAGCGCGGCAGGCTCTGGCCGACCATGAACTGCAGCTCGGTGCGGAACAGGCCGATGCCCGACGAGCCGGTGTCTTCGATGTGCGGCAGATCGATGGTCAGGCCCGCGTTGATCATCAGATCGATCGGCTGGCCGTCCTTGGTGGCGCACGGCAGATCGCGCAGCGCCGAATACTGCGCCTGCCGCCGGGCGCGGAAGCGCACCCGCTCCGCATAGGCGGCTTCGATTTCGGCCGACGGGCGGACATAGATCGAGCCAGAGGTGGCATCGACGATGATCGCGTCGCCCGGATCGGCGATGCCCGGCGCGTTCGGCACCTCGCCGATCGCCGCAATGCCGAGGGCGCGCGCCACGATCGAGACGTGCGAGTTGGCAGTGCCTTCTTCCAGAACCAGACCGCGCAGCCGCTTGCGGTCGTAATCGAGCAGCGCCGCCGGGCCCATCGACCGCGCGATCAGGATGGCGTTGTCGGGCAATTGCTCGCGCGACGGCGCGTGGTCCTGCCCGACGAGCTGGCGCATCAGACGGTGGCCGAGGTCTTCCAGATCATGCAGCCGGTCGCGCAAGTAAGGATCGGTCGAGCGCAGCATCCGCGCCCGGGTGTCCGACTGCACGCGTTCGACGGCTGCTTCGGCGGTGAGGCCGGTGGCGACCGCCTCGTGCAGCTTGTGCGACCAGCCATGGTCGTTGGCGAACATCCGGTAGGCTTCGAGCACGTCGCGATGCTCGCCGCCCTCGGCGAAATCCCCCCGCTCCAGCATCCGGTCGAGATCGGAGCGCAGCTTGGCGAGCGCCGCGTCGAGCCGCTTGATTTCCTTCGGCAGGTCTTCGGCGATGTAATTGGTGATGACGACGCGCGGCTCGTGCAGCACCACATGGCCGAGCGCGATGCCGTCCGACAGCACCGCGCCGGTCTTGTGGATCGAGTGCCGCGCCGCCGGCTCCGCACCGGGCTGGGCCAGCGCCGACAATTCGCCGGAGGCGATCATCTCGGCCAGCACCATCGCGGTGGTCTGCAGCGCCTCGACCTCTTCCTCGACATAGGTGCGCTTGGCGCGGTTCTGCACCACCAGCACGCCGAGGGTGTTGCCCGCGCGCAGGATCGGCACGCCGAGGAACGAGTGGTAGATTTCTTCGCCGGTTTCCGGGCGGAACGAGAACGCCGGATGGCTCTGCGCATCCGACAGGTTCAGCGGGGTCGCTTCGGAGGCGACGAGACCAACCAGACCTTCGTGGGCGTTCAGCACGGTCTGGTGCACCGCCTCGCGGTTCAGACCTTCGGTGGCGTACAGCTCGAGGGTGTTGTCGATCCGCAGCACATAGACCGAGCACACTTCGGCGACCATGTTGGCCGCGATCAGCACCACGATCTTGTCGAGGCGTTCCTGCGCGGAGACTTGCTCCGCCATGGTTTCGCGGAGCCGTCTCAGCAAGACGCGGGGGCCACCCGACGTGCTCCGCATGTGCCGCAATCTCCTCTGCGAGCCTTGCCTGCCCGCGCGACGCCGCGCCAGCAGAAAAGCTCCAAAAACAATCCTCGTCCGGCGTTCTCCCGGCCCCGCGCGTGTGTCCACAGCGCGTGTCCGAACTCGAACACGAACCCGCAGCTGGTTCGGTTGCGGACACCGCCGCCGAACCTTCGCAACGCAACAAAACCGGCTTAGCCAGCCGACCTGTCAGCGCGCCGCGCCGCTCAGGCCGTATAGCGAATTGACGCTTGATTTGCCAAGCAAAACGCCTGCCAGCGGACGCAACATCGGGCCCGGCGGCTCTCTCAAATCACCGAAAAATTGTTCTAAACTTGATCCAGACCATAGAGCGTATGCAGCGTCCGCACCGCCAGCTCGGTGTAGGCGGCGTCGATCAGCACCGAGAACTTGATCTCGGAGGTGGTGATGGCGCGGATGTTGATGTTGCGGGCCGCGAGCGCAGCGAACGCCTGGGCCGCGACGCCGGCATGGCTGCGCATGCCCGAGCCGATCACCGACACCTTGGCGACGTCGGTCTCGCTGTCGAAGCGGGCGTAACCGATCTTGTCCTGCGCCGAGGTGATGGTCTGCTTGGCACGGGCGAAGTCGGCGGCCGGCACCGTGAAGGTCAGATCGGTGGTCTTGCCGTCCTCGGAGACGTTCTGGACGATCATGTCGACGTTGATATTGGCGTCGGCCAGGGGACCGAAGATCGACGCCGCCACGCCCGGCTTGTCCTCGATCCGGCGCACAGAGATCTGCGCCTCGTCCTTGGAAAAGGCGATGCCGGTGACGACGTGGTTCTCCATGGAATTCTCCTCGCTGCTGATCAGCGTGCCCGGCGGCGTGCCGTGCGGATCGATATCTTCGGGCTTGTCGAAACTGGAGCGGACGAAGATCGGCATGTTGTGGACCATGCCGAGCTCGACCGAGCGGACCTGCAGCACCTTGGCGCCGAGCGAGGCCAATTCCAGCATCTCTTCGAACGACACCTTGTCGAGCCGGCGCGCCTTCGGCACCACCCGCGGGTCGGTTGTGTAGACGCCGTCGACGTCGGTGTAGATGTCGCAGCGGTCCGCCTTCAGCGCCGCCGCGATTGCCACCGCCGAGGTGTCGGAGCCGCCGCGGCCGAGCGTGGTGATCCGGCCGGTTTCGGCATGGATGCCCTGGAAACCGGCGATCACCGCCACTTCCTTGCGCTCGGAAAAGCGCTTGATGATTTCGCTGCCGTCGATCCCGACGATCCGCGCCGAAGCGTGGGCGTCGCTGGTCAAGATCGGGATCTGCCAGCCCTGCCAGGACCGCGCCTGAATGCCGAGCGACTGCAGGGCAATCGCAAGAAGACCTGACGTCACCTGCTCGCCGGACGCCACCACCGCGTCGTATTCACGCGCGTCGTGCAACGGCGAGGCTTCGGTGCACCAGGCCACCAGCTCGTTGGTCTTGCCGGACATCGCCGACACCACCACGGCGACCTCATGGCCAGCGTCGACCTCGCGTTTGACATGGCGCGCGACGTTCTGGATGCGCTCGATATTGGCGACGGACGTGCCGCCGAATTTCATCACCAGCCGGCCCATGACGAATAGTGCAATCCTTGGAGACAACGAGTATTGATGGCGCGGAATCCGCCAGGCGGGAGCCGCGTGGCGCGTATACACAGCGTCGCGGTTTCGGGCAAGCAAGGGCATTGCGGCCGCGGAACAGGCGCAACCCGCTCCGGCCGCGTGCCGGGCGACAGGTACGGACATTGAGGAGCATCGCGCACCCCATGGCACTGCAACCCGAGTCCCCCGGCCAGCCGGCCTCGACCGTCGATCCGGCCGAGATCGCGAAATTCTCCAAATTGTCGGCCGAGTGGTGGGACCCCACGGGGCGGATGGCGCCGCTGCACCGGATTAACCCGCTGCGGATCAGCTTCATCCGCGATGCCGCCTGCCGGAAATTCGAGCGCAATGCCAAGAGCCTGAGCTGCCTAGAGGGCTTGCGGATGCTGGACATCGGCTGCGGCGCCGGCCTGTTGTGCGAGCCGTTCACCCGGCTGGGCGCCCAGGTGATCGGAATCGACCCCTCCGCCACCAATATCGCGGCCGCCAAGCTGCACGCCGACAAGTCGCATCTGGCGATCGACTACCGCAACGTCATGGTCGAGGAAATCGACCCGCGTGAACGGTTCGACATCGTGCTGGCGATGGAAGTGATCGAGCACGTCACCGACGTCGGCGCGTTCCTGTCGCGCTGCGCCGCGCTGATGAAGCCGACCGGCATCATGGTGGTGGCAACGCTCAACCGGAACTGGAAGAGCTTTGCGCTCGCCATCGTCGGCGCCGAATATGTGATGCGCTGGCTGCCGCGCGGCACCCATCAGTGGGACAAGTTTGTTACCCCCGCCGAACTCGAGAAGCACCTCAACCGGCTGAAGCTCACCGTCACCGAGCAGTCCGGCCTGGTGTTCAATCCGCTCGCCGACCGCTGGAAGCTGTCGCCCGACATGGACGTGAACTACATGATGGTGGCCGAAGCGGCGCCGTAGTTCTGGACGACCGCGCGCTGCCCCCTCCGGCGCGCGAAAGTCCTCGCAATGCAGGCATGATCCGGGTCCGGTTGACCGCTGCGGACCGGATCGCCGAGGCTGCAGCGTCCCTCCTGCCGCCAACGCCATGTTCACCGTCGCTTCGCTCTGGATCCCCTTCACGCTCGTCGCTGCGCTCGGCCAGGTCGCGCGCAACGCGATGCAGCGCTCGCTGACCGGGCCGCTCGGCACCTGGGGCGCCACCAATATCCGGTTCCTGTTCGGCTTCCCGTTCTCGCTGCTGTTCTTTGCCGGCGTGATCTGGGCGACCGGCGACGCGATACCGTGGCCCGGCCTCGATTTCTGGCCATGGCTGCTGCTCGGCGCGCTGTCGCAGATCGCAGCCACCGGCATGATGCTGGCCGCAATGAACGAGCGCTCGTTCGTGGTCACCACCGCATATCTGAAGACCGAAGCGATCCAGACCGCGATTTTCGGCTTCGTGTTTCTCGGCGATCACCTGAACCTGTGGAAGGTGGTGGCGATCCTGATCGCGACGGTCGGCGTCGTGGTTACGGCGCTGCGACCGGGCGCGGCCCGCGGCCTCGTCAGCCTGCGGCCGACCTTGCTCGGGCTGAGCGCCGCCGCCGCCTTTGCGCTGTCGGCGGTCGGGTTTCGCGGCGCGATCATCGTGGTGCCGGACGTGACTTTCGTCACCGCCGCGACCTTCACCCTGGTGTTCGGCCTCGGGGTGCAGACGCTGGTGCTGACCATCTACCTGCTGGCGCGGGCGCCGCAGGTGCTGCGCGACATCCTGCGGCTGTGGCGGCCGTCGATGCTGGCCGGCTTCGTCGGCGCCGCGGCCTCGCAGTTCTGGTTCCTGGCATTTGCGCTCACCGCCGCCGCCAATGTCCGCACCCTGGCGCTGATCGAGGTGCTGTTCGCGCAAGCCGTGGCCTACTACTCGTTCAAGCAGCCGGTGGCGCTACGGGAGATTCTCGGCATCATCCTGATCGTGCTCGGCGTCGGGCTGCTGGTCGCGGTGTGATTACTTCAGCGCGATGATTACGGCGCCGGCGGCGATCAGCGCGATCCCGATCCACTCGGTGCCGGACGGCCGCTCCCCGAGAAACAGCACGCTGAACAGCACCACCAGCACCACGCTGAGCTTGTCGATCGGCGCCACCAGGCTGGCCGGGCCGAGCTTGAGCGCCCGGAAGTAGCACAGCCATGACGCGCCGGTGCACAGCCCTGACAGGATCAGGAACGTCCAGGTCTTGGCGCTGATCGGCCCATCCGCGACGAGCTTGCCGGTCGCTGCCAGCAGCCCGCCGAGCGCCACCAGCACCACCACGGTACGGATGAAAGTGGCGAGATCCGAGTTGATGTCGGCCACGCCGACCTTAGCGAAGATCGCCGTCAACGCCGCAAACACCGCCGACAGCACCGCCCAGAATTGCCAGGAGAGCAGGGTATCGGGGTTCACAGCGGCGTCTCCAGCGAACTACTTGGCGTCCAAGTCTCTCATTCGTCGTTCCGGGGCGCGCGAAGCGCGAGCCAGAATGCAAAAGAGAACATTCGGCTCGCTAAAGCCTAGACATCAATTCCGGTCGTCCGGCAGCACCGGCAGCGGCGCCACCTCGATGCCTTCGTCGATCAGCGCCTTGGCCTCGGCCGGCGAAGCCTCGCCGTAGATCGGGCGGTGTTCGATATCGCCGTAATGCATCGCGCGCGCCTGCTCGGGGAAGCGCTCGCCGACATTGTCGGCGGTCTTGACGATGTGGTCGCGCAACTCCTTCAGCTTGGCGCGCAGCTCGCGCTCCTGCGCCATCAACAACGGCGTCGGCGCATCAGCAGAAGTCGTCTCGGCCGGAAGATTGCTCGCGGCGGGTTCGGCGGCGGCCGGCTCAGGCGCGCGGCCGCGACCTTTCTTGCCGACGATCTGCGGCGCCATGATCGCCTTTTCGACCTTGACCGAATCGCATTGCGGGCAGCTCACCAGCTTGCGCCGAACCTGGGACTCATAGGCCGACGAGCTCTGAAACCAGCTCTCGAACACGTGGCCTTTGTCGCAGCGCAGGCTGTAGCGGATCATGACTGCCGGACCAGATGCAGGTGGCCGGGGCCGGCGTTCGCGTCGGCGACGGTGAAGCGCCGGCCGTGCTGCAGCGACGGAATCTTGCCGCGTGCTTTGGTCACCTCGGCCGGATCGATCCGCGTCATGATGAAGCCGGGCTCGATGCCGCCTTCGGCCAGCACCTTGCCCCACGGATCGATGATCAGCGAGTGGCCGAACGTCTCGCGCTTGTTCTCGTGCAAACCGCCTTGCGCCGCGGCAAAGACGAAGCAGCCGTTCTCGATGGCGCGGGCGCGCAGCAGCACGTGCCAATGCGCCTCCCCGGTCGGCTTGGTGAACGCCGCCGGCACCGCCAGGAACGATGCGCCGGATTCGGCCAGCGCGCGGTACAACGCTGGGAAACGCACGTCGTAGCAGATCGTCAGGCCGATCCGGCCCCAGGGCAGGTCCGAGATCACCGCGGTCTCGCCGGGCTGGTAGTTCGCCGACTCCCGGTAACTCTCGCCATTGCCGAGATCGATGTCGAACATATGGATCTTGTCATAGCTTGCCAGGATCGCACCGTCCGGGCCGATCAGGAACGAGCGGTTGACCGCACGCTCCGGCGAGGCCCGCAGCGCCAGCGAGCCGATGTGCAGATGGATGTTCAGTTCGCGCGCCAGGTCGCGATACGCCTTCAGCGAGAGATCGTCGTCCTGCTCGGCAAGCTGGGCGAACAGCGCTTCGCGGTTGAGCTGCATCATGTTGCTCACCTCGGGGGTGAGCACGTAGTCGGCGCCGGCCTTCACCGCCTCGCGGATCAGCCGGATGCCCTGCTCGAGATTGGGCTCGGGGGTGAGGCCGCTGCGCATCTGCACCAGGGCGGCATTGAACGGCACCGCGTCGGTCATGACGCCGCCTTCTCGCCGGCGAGCAGCGCGTCGAGCTTGCCCTCACGGTCGAGCGCATAGAGGTCATCACAGCCGCCGACGTGAAGGTCGCCGATGAAGATCTGCGGATAGGTGGCGCCGGGGCCGGCGCGCTCGTCCATCTTCACCCGGAAGCCCGGATCGACCGCAACGTCATACTCGGTGAAGGCCGCCTTCTTGCGGTTGAGGAGCGACTTGGCGGCGCTGCAATAGCCGCAGCCGGGGCGGGTGAAGATCTCGATCGCTGCGGGCATTCAGGCTCCGTTGGGTTGCCGAGGATGGGCGCAAGGAGCGGATTATATGGGGGATTTCAGCGTATCGACAACCCGCGCGAAGACCAGCACGTCGACCGAGGCCGCCCTCGCCCGGAGCAGCGCGCGGGCGCAAGCGTCAACGGTGGCACCGGAGGTGAGCACATCGTCGACCAGCACGATCCGCCGCCCCTGGATCTCGGGCTTGCGATGCTTCGGAACCTTGAAGGCGCCCTGCACATTGGCGGCGCGCTCGCTGCGCGACAGCCCGATCTGGTGCGCGGTCGGCCGAACCCGCTGCAGCGCCTCGACGGCGACCGGGAGCTTGGCCTGCCGGCCGATCACCTGCGCCAGCGCGCCGGACTGATTGTAGCGACGCGAGAAACCGCGGCGCCAATGCAGCGGCACCGGCACCAGCAGATCGGCGTCGGACAGCAGCGGCTGCCCGGCGCGGGCCATCCATCGTCCCATGGTCGGCGCCAGATCGGTGCGGTCATGGAACTTCAAGCCATGGACCAGCGCCTTGGCGACTTCGTCGTAACGGACGGCGGCGCGGGCACGACTATAGGCCGGCGGAGCGGCGATCGCCTGCATCGACAGCATGCCGGGGCCGGGATCATAGACGAACGGGATGCCCAGCTTTTCGCAATACGGCGGGGCAATGAAGGACAGCTGCGACCAGCACTGCGCACAGACGCCCTCGCCTGCGACTGGCTCGCGGCAAGCGACGCACAGCGTCGGCAGCGCCAGATCGAGCGCCGCCTGCGCCGCACGAGTCCAGATCCGCCGCAAACTGCTGGCAGCGGCTGCAAAGCCGCCCAGCCCCCGCACGCCAGCCCGATTGATGGCGCCCACACGCATGACGCGAGGCTAACGCCACCCACGCAACCGTCAAGCGGCAGAACCTTGTAGTGCCGGGCCGGAAAAAAGCGCACAACACCGCCAGTCCTTCTCCGGGAGATCGCCGTGTCCGAGCCCACCGACAAGCCTGCCGACGTCACCTATCTGGATATTCCGACCGCGCCGCATGTGTATTTCGACATCGCCCCGGCGCACGGGGTGATCGCCAATGGCGTCGAGGTCGAGCTTGCGGCACGCACCCTGAACCCGCTCGCCGACGGGACGGTCGAGGTGAAGTTCGTCACCACCGCCCGGCTGCGCTGCAGCCAGGCCGGCGCGCAGCATTTGCGCAACGCACTGGATGCGGTGCTGAAAATGTTCGAGGCCTCACAGCAGAGCCCGGCCGCGGCCTCCAAGCTGAACTGATCGCAGCGCGAACGATTTGACCTGCGATGTCTGATTCCACGCCGATCCTGTTCGATCGCCGGCTGCTCGCGGCGCGGCTGCAGCGTGCCGCCGCGCTCGGCCCGGTGCCTTTCCTACTCGACCGCGTCGCCGACGAGATGGACGAGCGGCTGCACGCCGTGCTGCGCGACTTCACCAACGTCGCCGACCTCTGGACGCCCGGCTGGCTGAAGCTGCAGCGATTTCCCACGCTCGCGCATCTGGCAGTCGACCCGTCCGGCACCGAAGCCCTGCCGTTCGCGCCGGGATCGCTCGACCTGGTGGTCTCGGCGCTGGCGCTGCAATTCGCCAACGACCTGCCCGGGGTGCTGGCGCAGCTCCGCCGCGCGCTCAAGCCGGACGGCCTGCTGCTCGCGGCGCTGACCGGCGGCGATACGCTGACCGAACTGCGCCAGGCCTTCGCGGCCGCCGAGGCCGAGATCGAAGGCGGGGTGTCGCCGCGCGTCGCGCCGGCCGCAGACCTGCGCGACCTCGGCGCACTCTTACAACGCGCCGGCTTCGCACTGCCGGTGACCGACGTCGACCGCGTCGTGGTGCGCTACGACCACGCCTTCGCGTTGATGCAAGATCTGCGGCGGATGGGTGCCACCAACGTGCTGATCGAGCGCCGCCGGACGCCGCTGCGCCGCGCCACGCTGGGACGGATGGCCCAGATCTACGCCGACCGCTTCAGCGACCCCGACGGCCGCATCCGCGCCACCTTCGAGATCGTCTGGCTGTCCGGCTGGTCCCCGCACGAAAGCCAACAGCAGCCGCTGAAGCCGGGCTCGGCGAAGGTGAGTTTGGAAGAGGCGGTGAAGGGCAGTCAGCCGAAGTAGTTCCACCGTCATTGCGAGGAGCGCCGCGACGAAGCAATCCAGCTCCGTGCACTGTGCTGGATTGCTTCGCTTCGCTCGCAATGACGAGAGCCGGCGGCTTACATCAGCAATTCGATCAGCGGCGGGATCAGCGGCAGGTCCGCCGGCGGCATCGGGTAGTCGCGGAGTTTATTGGCCCGAACCCAGGCGAGCTCCTGGCCCTCGCGCGGCATCGCCAGGCCTTCCCAGCGCCGGCAGACATACAGCGGCATCAGCAGGTGAAAGTCCTCGTAGGCGTGGCTGGCGAAGGTCAGCGGCGCCAGGCAGGCTTCCTTCACGGTGATGCCGAGCTCCTCGTCGAGCTCGCGGATCAGCGCCGCCTCCGGCCGCTCGCCGGGATCGAGCTTGCCGCCGGGAAACTCCCACAGACCGCCGAGCTGCTTGTGCTTCGGCCGCTGCGCGATCAGCACGCGATTATCGGCATCGATCAGCGCGACGGCGACGACGAGGAGGAGGTTCATGCGGCGCCCCCGATGCAGGGCACATCGCCCGCAACACCACCGCCGTCATGCCCCGCGAAGGCGGGGCACCCAGTATCCCAGAGCGCCGCGGGTAAGTAACGAGCGGCACGGCGTACTGGATCGCCCGCCTGCGCGGGCGATGACGGCCTACAAAGAAATAGGGCCGTGCTACTCACAACCAAACTCACGACCGATAGTCGCCGTTGATCGCGACGTATTCCTTGGTGAGGTCGCAGGTCAGGACGCGGTCGCGGCCTTTGCCGAGGCCGAGGGCGACCTTGATCTGAATGACCGGCTTCTTCATCTCGGCCGAGACTTCCTTCTCGTTGTAGGACGGATCACGCGCGCCGGCTTTCGCCACACGGATGCCGTTGAACGAGATCGACAGCTTGTCGCGATCGGCCGGCTCGCCGGCCTTGCCGACTGCCATCACCACCCGACCCCAATTGGCGTCTTCGCCGGCGATCGCGGTCTTCACCAGCGGCGAATTGGCGATCGACAGCGCGATCTTGCGGGCCGAGACCTTGGTCTTGGCGCCTTCGACGATGATCTCGACCAGCTTGCGGGCGCCTTCACCGTCGCGCGCCACCTGTTCGGCGAGATCGGCCAGCACAGCGTTGAACGCCTTGACGAACGCCTTCAGCCGCGGGTCCGAGGCGCGCGAAATCTTCGGCGCGCCATTCTCGGCGGCCGCACCGGTGGCGAAAGCCAGCAGCGTATCGGAGGTCGAGGTATCGCCGTCGATCGTCACCGCGTTGAAGGTGTCGGTGACGCCGGCCTTGAGCAGCGCCTGCAGGCAGGACGCCGACAGCGGCGCATCGGTGAAGATGAACGACAGCATCGTCGCCATGTCGGGCGCGATCATGCCGGCGCCCTTGGCCATGCCGTTGATCGTCACCTTGGCCTTGCCGAGCTTGACGGTGGCGGTCGCCACCTTCGGGAAGGTGTCGGTGGTCATGATCGCCTTGGCGGCGTCCATCCAGCCGTCGGGGCCGGCGTCGAGCGCCATCGCGTCGAGCACGCCGTCGAACTTAGTGGCGTCGAGCGGCTCGCCGATCACGCCGGTCGAGGCCAGGAACACTTCAGCCGGCTTGCAGCCGATCGCCTTAGCGGCAAGCTGCGCGGTCAGCGCGGTCGCCTTTTTGCCGGTCTTGCCGGTGAAGGCGTTGGCGTTGCCGGAATTGACCACCAGCGCCCGGGCGCCGCCGCCCTTCAGCCTATCGCGGCACCATTCGACCGGCGCGGAGGCGCATTTTGAGGTGGTGAACACGCCGGCGACCGTGGTGCCCTTCTCCATCTCGACCAGCAGCACGTCGGTGCGGCCCTTGTAGCGGATGCCGGCCGCGGCAGTCGCGAGGCGCACGCCGGCGATCATCGGCATGGCGGGGACATCGGTGGGGGCGAGCGGGGAGACTTTGCTGGACATCGTGCGCTTTCGGCAGGTTGTACCCCCGCCGGCGCGGGAGCGGCGTTCCCCTCTCTCACAAGCTCGCGACGATGAGAAGGAGAATTCGCGAAAACTGACGAAAATCCCATCGTCACAATCCGTTGCGGGCGCCTATGCTGGCTGGGCCGAGCTCGCCTCCGCAGTTACCCTCGGGCGGAATTCCGTGACAGCAGCGTTGCCGTCCGATATCCGGAAATAGCCATGGACAAAGTCGTTTCACCTGCCCGCCCCGCCGCCGACGAGCGCTTCGACAGCGCCCGGGTCGCCGCCGAGATCGCCACGCTCGCCGAGAAGCACGCCGGCAACGACGGCATGTTCCGCACCGCGCTGGCGATGCTGATGAAGGCCGAGCTGGCCAAAGCCCGCTCCGAAGCCGAGGCGCAATTGCTGCGCGACCGTCATGGCCGGCGCTGCGCCGAGCGGCTGTGCTACGTCCAGGACGCGATTATCCGGCTGCTATTCAACGCCGCAACTGAATACCTCTACAATACCCCGACGCCGTCGAGTTCTGAGCGGATGACGGTGGTGGCGACCGGCGGCTACGGCCGCGGCCTGATGGCGCCGGAGAGCGACATCGATCTGCTGTTCATCCTGCCCTACAAGCAGACCGCCTGGGGCGAGCAGGTCGCCGAAGTCATCCTGTACTGCCTGTGGGACATCGGCCTGAAGGTCGGCCACGCCACCCGCTCGGTCGACGAGTGCATCCGCCAGGCGCGCGCCGACATGACGATCCGCACCGCCATACTGGAGACGCGATTTCTGGCCGGCGACGAGGCGCTATATGCCGAGCTGGTCGAGCGTTTCGACAAGGACGTGGTCGAGGGCACCGCGGCCGAATTCGTCGCCGCCAAGCTCGCCGAGCGCGAGGAGCGCCACCGCCGCTCCGGCCAGTCGCGCTATTTGGTCGAGCCCAACGTCAAGGACGGCAAGGGCGGCCTGCGCGATCTGCACACGCTGTTCTGGATCGCCAAATACGTCTACCGGGTGCGCGAGCCCAGCGAACTGTCCGAACGCGGCGTGTTCGATCCGGCCGAGCTCCGGACCTTCCGCCGCTGCGAAGACTTCCTGTGGTCGGTCCGCTGCAACATTCACTTCGTGACCAAGCGCGCCGAAGACCGGCTGTCGTTCGATCTGCAGCGCGAGATCGGCGTGCGGCTCGGCTACACCTCGCATCCGGGGATGCAGGACGTCGAGCGCTTCATGAAGCACTACTTCCTGATCGCCAAGGAAGTCGGCAACCTCACCGCAATCCTGTGCGCCAAGCTGGAGGATCAGCAGGCCAAGGCAGCGCCGGCGCTGACCCGGATGATGGCGCGGCTGCGGCCTGCCGCCAAGCGCCGCCGGGTGCCGGAGAGCGACGACTTCGTCATCGACAACAACCGTATCAATCTGGCGGTGCCGGACGTGTTCAAGCACGATCCGGTCAATCTGATCCGGATCTTCCGGCTGGCGCAGAAGAACAATCTCGCGTTCCACCCGGACGCGATGCGCACGGTGACGCGGTCGCTGTCGCTGATCACCCCGCAGCTGCGCGACAATCCCGAAGCCAACCAGCTGTTCGTCGAGATCCTGACCTCCGACAACGCCGAGCCGGTACTGCGGCGGATGAACGAGACCGGCGTGCTCGGGCGTTTCATCCGCGCCTTTGGCCGCATCGTGTCGATGATGCAGTTCAACATGTATCACAGCTACACTGTGGACGAGCATCTGATCCGCTGCGTCGGCAATCTGCAGGAGATCGAGCGCGGCGGGAACGATGAGTTCGCGCTGTCGTCCGAACTGATGCGCAAGATCCGACCGGATCATCGCGCCGTGCTTTACGTCGCCGTGCTACTGCACGACATCGCCAAGGGCCAGCCCGAGGATCACTCCACCGCGGGCGCCAAGGTGGCGCGGCGGCTGTGCCCGCGGTTCGGCTTCAGCGCCGCCGACACCGAACTGGTGGCGTGGCTGATCGAGCAGCATCTGGTGATGTCCACGGTGGCGCAGTCGCGCGACCTGTCGGACCGCAAGACCATCGAGAACTTCGCCGCGGTGGTCGAGACCGTCGAGCAGATGAAGATGCTCACCATCCTGACCACCGCCGACATCCGCGGCGTCGGTCCTGGGGTGTGGAACGGTTGGAAAGCGCAGCTGATCCGGACCTTGTACTACGAGACCGAGCCGGTGCTGACCGGCGGCTTCTCGGAAGTGAACCGCGCGGAGCGCATCCGCGCCGCACAGGCCGAATTCCGCGCCGCCTTCACCGAATGGCCGGAGGCCGACCTCAACGCCTATGTGGCGCGGCACTATCCGGCCTACTGGCTCAAGGTCGATCTGCAGCGCAAGATCCGCCACGCTCGCTTCCTGCGCGCCTCCGAACAGGCCGGCCACAAGCTGGCGATCAATGTCGGCTTCGACGAAGCCCGCGCCGTCACCGAGCTGACGATCCTGGCGGTCGACCATCCGTGGCTGCTGTCGGTGATCGCCGGTGCCTGCGCCAGCGCCGGCGCCAACATCGTCGACGCCCAGATCTACACCACCACCGACGGCCGCGCGCTCGACACCATCTCGATCAGCCGCGAATACGACCGCGACGAGGACGAGGGCCGCCGCGCCACCCGTATCGGCGAGACCATCGAAGAGGTGCTGGAAGGCAAGCTGCGGCTGCCCGAAGCGGTCGCCCGCCGCGCGACCAGCGGCAGCAAGGCCAAGCTGCGCGCCTTCGTGGTCGAGCCCGAGGTCGAGATCAACAACAACTGGTCGGACCGCTACACCGTGATCGAGGTCAGCGGCCTCGACCGCCCCGGCCTGCTGTACCAGCTCACCACGGCCATCTCGAAGCTCAACCTCAACATCGCCTCGGCGCATGTCGCCACTTTCGGCGAGCGCGCCCGCGACGTGTTCTACGTGACCGATCTGTTAGGTGCCCAGATCACCGCCCCGACCCGCCAGGCGGCGATCAAGCGGGCGCTGGTGCATCTGCTCGCCAACGGCGATGCCGCCGAAAAGCCGGCGGCCTAACCGCGTCGGGCGCCTTGATCACGCCCGCTTCGCACGTATCTGATCAGGCGTCCTATCCGGGCGCTGGTGCCCCTTTCACGGGAACCGATGGCGACCGCGGTCGGTTCTGGTTCCGCAACGCCCCCACGGCGGCCGTTTTCCGCCCCTTCACATGAGTTCGCCCATGCGCAAAATCGTCGTCCGCTCGCTTGCCGTCCTCGGCGTCGTCGCGGTTCCTGTTGTGTCCGCGCTCGCCCTGCAGCGCGAGCAGACCGCCCCGGCCGACCTCGACCTGATCGGCGGCGTCATCCAGCTGGTGCAGCGCGCCTACGTCCATCCGATCCCCTCGGACGAACTGACCAAGGATGCCCTGAAGGGCATGCTGAACCGGCTCGATCCGCACTCGGACTACATGGACGAGAAGGAATTCAAGGACATGCAGACCGACATGTCGGGCCAGTTCGGCGGCCTCGGCATGCAGATCACCGCCCAGGGCGGGATTCCGCGGATCGTGTCGCCGATCGACGGCACCCCGGCGGCGCGCGCCAAGCTCGAGCCGGGTGACCTGATTATCAAGGTCGGCGCCGCCACCACCCAGGGCATGAGCCTGCGCAACGTCGTCGACATGCTGCGCGGCGTGCCGGGCACCAAGGTCACCATCACCATCATGCGCGGCAAGGACGAGCCGTTCGACGTCACGCTGACCCGCGAAATCATCAAGGTCGCGTCGGTGAAGTCGGAGATGAAGCCGGACGGCGTCGGCTATATCCGCATCAGCCAGTTCGGCGGCGACACTGCCGACGGCTTCACCGCTGCACTCGCCAAGCTGAAGAGCGACGCCAAAAACGATGGTCTCAAGGGCCTGGTGATTGACCTGCGCAACGACCCGGGCGGACTGCTCAACGCTGCGGTCTCGGTTGCCGGCGATCTGCTCGACGGCGGCACTGTGGTGTCGATCCGCGGCCGCCAGGCCGATGATCAGCGGGTGTTCTCGGCTCCGTCGAAGGGCGACAAGCTGCCGGGCGTACCGATCGTGGTGCTGATCAACGGCGCCTCGGCCTCGGCATCGGAGATCGTTGCCGGCGCCTTACAGGACCGCAAGCGCGCCACCGTGATGGGCACCACCAGCTTCGGCAAGGGTTCGGTGCAGACCGTGATCCCGATCAAGGGCCACGGCGCGGTGCGGCTGACCACGGCGCTTTACTACACGCCGGCCGGCCGCTCGATTCAGGACGAAGGCATCGTGCCGGACGTGATCGAAGAGGCGCCGAAGGATCAACAGATCAGCGGTGGCCCGCTGATCCGCGAGAGCGCGCTGCACGGCGCGATCGCCAATCCGGGCAAACTCAGTAAGTCGGACGCTACGCCCGCACCGACCACGCCGAAGATCGGCGAGCCGACCGACGACAAGACCAAGTCCGCGACCTCGGCGCCGATCAAGGCCGACCTGATCGGCAAGCCCGAAGACGCCCAGCTCAACGCCGCGCTGGCGTTGGTCCTGAAGAAGGACGGCGCGCCGAAGTAACGACCGGCGCCCCGAGCGGAACCACCCGTACACCCCTATGGCGAAGAGGCGCGTAGCGCCGTCTCGAACCATGGGCGGCGGGCGGCGCGTTGGCCTCACCCTTCGAGACGCCCGGCTTCGCCGGGCTCCTCACAGCCCGACAGGAAATCCGGGCAATGACATCAAGCGCTTTCGTTGCAACCCGTCATGCCCGGCCTCGTGCCGGGCATCCACGGCTTGCAGCGAAAGCAGCAAGAAAGGCGCGTGGATGGCCGGGATAAGTCCGACCATGACGAACTAATCGTCAATTGAACGGCTTGCGAAAGCCTTTGAATTTGCTGTCCGCATTTCCGGTCAGGCTCTCGGGCTGAGGACTCAGTGCCCTTGGGAACGAGAGCGGCGGACGACCTCCGCTCTCGTTTCCACCGACAATTCACCGCGGCCGGGCGCGGTCGATAATCGCGGCGAAGTTCATGCCCTTCGGCAGCGCGCCGTAGTGATGGGCACCGCGCTGCGCCAGCCGTGAGGCGCAGTACGCTTCGGCGACCTCTTCCGGCGCATGCCGGATCAGCACGCTGGCCTGCAGCCCGACCGCGAGGCGATCGACCAGATCGCGGGCGCGCTCCTCGAAGTCCGAAGCATCGCGCATGTCATCCTTCAAAGCGCCGATGTGACGATCGAACGCCACATCGGCGCCCTTGGCCTGCTCGACCTCGGCGAAATACGCCTGCAGCGTTTCAGGCGTACGGGTCATTGCCCGCAGCACGTCGAGACATTGCACGTTGCCGGAGCCTTCCCAGATCGCGTTGACCGGGCTTTCGCGGAAGTGACGCGGCATCGGCCCATCTTCCATCACGCCGGAGCCGCCGATGCACTCCATCGCCTCAGCGGTGAGACCGGGCGTGCGCTTGCAGATCCAGTATTTGCCGATCGCTGAACCGATCCGGATCAGATGCGCCTGCTGCTCGTCGCCACGGTGGTCGAGCGCGCGGGCGATCCGCATCGTCAGCGCCAGCGCCGCTTCGGTCTCGAGCGCCAGATCCGCCAGCACGTTCTGCATGATTGGCTGCTCGATCAGCAGCCGACCGAAAGCCTTGCGCTGCCGGCAATGGTCGATCGCCTGCGACAGTGCCGCCCGCATGATCGCCGACGAGCCGATCATGCAATCGAACCGGGTCATCGCCACCATCTCGATGATGGTGGCAACGCCGCGGCCTTCCGGCCCGATCATCCAGCCGAGCGCGCCGCGCAGTTCGGTCTCGCTCGAGGCGTTCGAGGCATTGCCCATCTTCTTCTTCAGCCGCAGCACCTGCAGCGGGTTCTTGGCTCCGTCCGGCTTCCAGCGCGGCACCAAAAAACACGACAGCCCGCCCGGTGCCTGAGCCAGCACCAGGAAGGCATCGCACATCGGTGCCGAGACGAAGAACTTGTGACCGACCAGCTCGTATTCACCGCCGGGCCCGCCGGCGCCGACCGGGATCGCCCGGGTGGTGTTGGCGCGGACGTCCGAACCGCCCTGCTTTTCGGTCATCGCCATGCCGATGGTGATGCCCTGCTTCTGATCGGCCGGAACATTCCGTGCGTCGTAGCTGCGCGCCAGGATCTTCGGCAGCCACTGCTTGGCGACGTCGGGCTGCAGGCTGATGCACGGCACCGCCGCGAACGTCATACTGATCGGGCAGCCGTGGCCGGCCTCGATCTGGCTGTGCAGGTAGAACCGCGCCGCGCGGGCGACATGCGCACCCTTGCGTGGATCGGTCCACGGCGAGGCGTGCAGCCCGTTCTCGATCGAAGTCTGCATCAGCCGGTGATAGGCGGGGTGGAAGCGCACCAAATCGGTGCGGCGGCCGTAGCGATCATGGGTGTCGAATTCCGGCAGATGGCGGTTCGCCAGCGCGCCGAGTTCGAGATACTCGGCTGTGCCGATTCGGGCGCCGAAATCGGCAATGTCGTTGGCGGCCCATTCGGCGCCCTCGCGCGTCACCGCCTCGACCAGCGGCCGGTCGGCGGTGAACAGATTGTAGTCGGCGAGTTCGACCGGCTGGTTGATCACCTCGTGGGTGACGGCGCCGTAGCTGTCGGCAATGGCGGCGTTGAGCATTCAGGTCCTCCCGGAGCGGCGCCTCTGGCGCTTGCGATGGTTCGGCAGGCATCATAGGCAACCCGCATCGGGCAGGTGTTCGGATTGGGCCTGGATGGCGAAGCGCGCGGAAACCCCAGCAAAATCACGGCGAAGGCCGGTGCAGCCGCGCTCGCACGAAACCTCGCGGGCGATCCGCGACGCATTTGTTCGGCTTCTCGACGAAAAGCCGTTCTCCGAAGTCACGATCCGCGAGATCGTGCTGGTGGCCGGCGTCGGGCTCGGCACCTTCTACGAATATTTCTCCAGCAAGGATGAGCTGGCGCGCGCCTGCGTGCATCTGCGGACCAAGGATCTGCTGCTGGCGCTGCGCCGCCGGCGCACCGCGCTCGGCAGCTATGATCTTGCCACCGGCGTCACGGCGGCGATCACGGCGCAGGCCGAAATTTATGCGCAGGCGCCGCGCGAATGGATGCAGCATTTCATGCTGGAGCGGCACAAGAGCGAGCGCAGCCACTATCTCGACGCCTACGACCTGTTCCTGAAGGAATGGGAGGCGTTGCTCGAAGGCGCCTCCGACTGGCCACCCGGCCGCTCCGCCGCCGAAGCGGCGTTGCCGGTTTTCAGCCTGATGTACGGAATGTTCGCCCACGCTTTGATCCGGGGCATGCCGCCCGCCGATTTTGCGGTGTACCGCCACCAGCTGGTGCGGGCGGCGCTCGGCTGTCTGGCGGGAATGGTGCCGCCAGAGGCAAGCGCCGGAGCAATGGAACCCGGCGGCCGTCGCCGCGCTTGAGATCGAGCGGGTTCCGCCGCAGGGGAACGGGGATTCGAGAGTGGCCGACATCTGGACGCGTAAATCGCTGAGCAGCCTGCAAATCGAGGCTGCGGCCGGGGACAGCGGCGACGGCGAGGTGCGCCACCTGAAGCGGTCGCTGTCGGCGGTCAATCTGGTCGCGCTTGGGGTCGGCGGCATTATCGGCGCCGGCATCTTCGTGCTCACCGGCCATGCCGCCGCGGCCAATGCCGGACCGGCCGTCTCGCTGTCGTTCGTGCTCGGCGCGGTCGCCTGCGCCTTCGCCGGGCTGTGCTACGCCGAGATGGCTTCGACCGTGCCGGTGTCGGGCAGCGCCTACACCTATGCGTATGCGACGATCGGCGAGCTCGTGGCCTGGATCATCGGCTGGGACCTGATCCTGGAATACGCCGTCGGCGCCACCACGGTGGCGATCGGCTGGTCCGGTTACTTCGTCAGCCTGCTCGGCAATTTCGGCATCCACCTGCCGGCGCAGTTCACGACGGCACCGCTGGCCTATGACGCAGCCACCCACGCCTGGTCGACCACCGGGGCGATTCTCAACCTGCCGGCGATGGCGATCATCCTGGCGATCTCGACGCTGCTGGTGATCGGCATCCAGGAATCGGCGCGGTTCAACAACGTCATCGTCTGCATCAAGCTCACGGTGATCGCGCTGTTTCTGATCTTCGCCGCTCCGATGGTGACGCCGGCCAACTGGGTGACGGCGGCCAATCCGGACGGCGCGTTCATTCCGCCGGCGCAGGAGAATGGCGTCTTCGGCTGGTCGGGTGTGCTGCGCGGCGCCGCGGTGGTGTTCTTCGCCTTCATCGGTTTCGACGCGGTCTCGACTGCCGCGCAGGAGGCCAAGAACCCGCAACGCGACATGCCGCTCGGCATCCTCGGCTCGCTGGCGATCTGCACCGTGCTGTACGTCTCGGTGGCGTTCGTGCTGACCGGGATCGTGCCCTATGACCGGCTCAACGTGCCCGATCCGATCGCGGTCGGGATCGACGCCGCCGGGATCGGCTGGCTGTCTTCGATCGTCAAGATCGGCGTCGTCACCGGACTGACCTCGGTGGTCCTGTTGCTGCTGCTCGGCCAAACCCGCGTGCTGCGCGCGATGGCGCATGATGGCCTGATGCCGAAGGCGGCCGCCGCCACCCACCCACGCTTCCGCACCCCGCATGTCGCCACCATCGGCACCGGCCTGATCATCGCCGGCCTTGCCGGGGTGCTGCCGATCGGACTGGTCGGCGAGCTGGTCAGCATCGGCACTCTATTCGCGTTCGCGGTGGTCTGCGTCGGCGTGCTGGTGCTGCGGATCAAGCACCCGGAGCAGCACCGCCCGTTCAGGGCGCCGGCGATCTGGCTGGTGGCGCCGGCCGGCGCGATCGTGTCGTTTGTGCTGATGCTCGGCCTGCCGCTCGATACCTGGATACGGCTCGGGGTGTGGCTGGCGATCGGCCTTGCGATCTACTTCCTGTACGGCCGTCATCACAGCAAGCCCGCGGGGCGCTAGACTAGGCTCGGCGGACAACGGCCAGGAGGCATCCGATGAGCACGAGCGCCGAGCATCAACGCACCGCACTGGTCACCGGCGCCAATTCCGGCCTCGGCAAGGCTATCGTCACCGCGCTGGCGGCGGACGGCCTGCGTGTCGGGCTGGTGTCACGCGACCGCGCCCGCGGCGAAGCAGCGCTCGCGGATCTTCGCGCCGCCACCGGCAATCAAGACTTGCACCTGTTCGTTGCCGATCTGTCCGATCAGGTCTCTGTCCGCGCTCTGGCGCAGGCGGTGCGCGATCGCTTCGACCGGTTGCATCTACTGATCAACAATGCCGGCACTGCTTTTGCGGAGCGGCGGCTGAGCCCGCAAGGCATCGAATGCGCGCTCGCGACCAATCACCTCGGGCCGTTCCTGCTCACCAACCTGCTGCTCGACCTGATCAAAGCCAGCGCACCGGCGCGGATCGTCAATGTCGGCACCCGCATCGATGCGGCGATGGATTTTGACGACCTGAACTGGGACAAGCGTACCTACGGCATGATGAAGGGCTACGCGCAGTCCAAGCTCGGCAATCTGCATTTCACCTTCGAACTGGCGCGCCGGCTCGAAGGCAGCGGCGTGACCGTCAATTGCGTGTTCCCCGGCGTGTTCAAATCTAACCTCGGTGGCACCGACGGCGCCCAGGGCCTGTTCTGGAAGCTGCTGATCAGGTTCGGCGGCTGGGCAATCCCGACAGCCGAAACCGCCGCCCAGCGTGTGCTGTATCTCGCCAACGCACCGGAGCTCGCGGACGTCCGCGGCCAGTACTTCGCCGATCGCAAGACGATTCCCGCCCCGGCCCAGGCGCTCGACACCGAAGCCAATCGGCAGCTGTGGGAGATCAGTGAGCGACTGACCGGGCTGTCACCGCCGCAAACCGGCATCGGCCAGGAGACGCCGTGACGCCTCCTCCCGCGACGTCCGCGACGCAGCAAGCGCCGAGCGGCACCCCGCAGGAAGTGCTGCTTGTGTTTCTCAAGCTCGGCCTCACCTGTTTCGGCGGGCCAATCGCGCATCTGGGTTACTTCCGCGACGAGTTCGTCGTCCGGCGGCGCTGGCTCGACGAGCAGAGCTACGGCGATCTGGTCGGGCTATGCCAATTCCTGCCTGGCCCCGCCAGCAGTCAGGTCGGATTCGCGATCGGCCTCAAGCGCGCCGGCGCTCTCGGCGCGCTCGCCGCCTGGACGGGATTCACGCTGCCATCGGCGCTTGCGCTGGTGCTGTTCGCTTATGGCGCCGCCGCGCTCGACGGCCCGCTCGGCACCGGCCTGCTGCACGGGCTGAAGCTGACGGCGGTGGCGATCGTCGCCCAGGCGGTGTGGGGGATGTCGCGTCAGCTTTGTCCTGATCGCGAGCGTGCAACCATTGCGGTCGCGGCGGCGCTGATCGTGCTCCTCAGCACCCTGCCGGTCGCTCAGCTCGGCGCAATCGCGCTTGGCGGAATGGCCGGGATGTTGTGGTGCCGCAGGGACACGCTGCAGCACTTTGGCGACGTCGAGGCACGGGTATCACGGCCGATCGGCGTGGCCGCGCTACTCGGCTTCGTCGTGCTGTTGCTCGGTTTGCCGCTCCTCGCTCAATCGAGCGGATCGTCGATCGTCGCGGCGTTCGATGCGTTCTATCGCTCGGGTGCGCTCGTGTTCGGCGGCGGCCATGTGGTGCTGCCACTGCTCCGCGATGCGTTCGTCGGGCCGGGATGGGTGAGCGACGACGCGTTCCTCGCCGGCTACGGCGCGGCGCAGGCCGTGCCGGGACCGCTGTTCAGCTTCGCGGCTTATTTGGGCGCGATCGCGGCGCCGGTCCAAGGACTGGTCGGCGCGGCGATCGGTCTGGTCGGCATCTTCCTGCCGGGCTTCCTGATCCTGCTCGGCGTGCTGCCGTTCTGGCATGGACTGCGGCGCTATCCGGCCGCGCAGGCGATGATGCGCGGCGTCAACGCCGCCGTAGTCGGCCTGCTCGGCGCCGCACTATATAGCCCGGTCTGGACCACCACGATCCGCAGCATGGCCGATGTTGCGGTCGCGCTCACCGGCTTTGCACTACTGACGATCTGGCGCGTGCCGCCGCTCGTTGTCGTCGCCTTCAGTGCGGCGGCGGGCATCGTCGGCGCACTGGTCAACTAAGTGCGGGGCGAGCGGGGCGCGCTCACCGCCCCTTGCTGCGGCCCTTCTCGGCCGCCTTGGCCAGCGCCGCCGCGAACGCACCGCCGCCGCTCGGGGCTTCCTGGCGCGGCTTGTAGCGGTCGACCAGCTTGGCACTGGCGCCGCCGCCACCCCCGCCGGTGCGGCGCTCGCCGGGAGCGGGGATCGGGTCGGACATCCGCAGCGTCAGGCCGATGCGGTTACGCGGCACGTCGACCTCGAGCACCTTGACCTTCACCACCTGGCCCGGCTTCACCACTTCGCGCGGATCGTTGATGCGCCGCTCCGACATCGCCGAGATGTGAATCAGGCCGTCCTGATGCACGCCGATATCGGCGAAGGCGCCGAACGCCGCCACGTTGGTGATCGTGGCTTCCAGGATCATTCCGGGCTTGAGGTCGGTGATCTTCTCGACGCCTTCCTGGAAGGTCGCGGTCTTGAACTCGGGACGCGGGTCGCGGCCGGGCTTTTCCAGCTCCTTCAGGATGTCGCTGACGGTCGGAATACCGAACTTCTCGTCCGCGAAGGCCTGCGGCTTGAGGCCCTGCAGCACCTTGGTCTGGCCGATCAGCGCCTTGATGTCGCTCTTGGTGGCAGCCAGGATCTTTTTGACGAGCGGATAGGATTCCGGGTGCACACCGGAGGCATCGAGCGGGTTTTCGCCGTCGCGAATCCGCAAGAACCCGGCGCACTGTTCGAACGCCTTCGGCCCCAGCCGCGGAACTTCCTTGAGCTTGTCACGGCTCGGGAACGGCCCGTTGGCGTCGCGATGCGCCACGATGTTCACCGCCAGCGTCTCGCCGATGCCCGACACCCGCGCCAGCAGCGGCGCCGAAGCGGTATTGAGATCGACGCCGACCGCGTTCACGCAGTCTTCCACCGTCGCGTCGAGCGCACGCGCCAGCGCGTGCTGATTGAGGTCGTGCTGATACTGGCCGACGCCGATCGACTGCGGCGGCACCTTCACCAATTCGCCAAGCGGATCCTGCAGACGGCGCGCGATCGACACCGCGCCGCGGATCGACACGTCGAGATCGGGGAATTCCTTGGAGGCGAATTCAGAGGCCGAATACACCGACGCGCCGGCTTCCGACACGATCGCCTTGGTCAGCTTCAAATCCGGCTTGGCCTTCATCAGATCGGCGACCAGCTTCTCGGTCTCGCGCGAGGCGGTGCCGTTGCCGATCGCCACCAGCTCGATGCGGTGCTTCACGCAGAGCTGCGCCAACGTCAGCATGCTCTCGTTCCACTGCCGCTGCGGCTCGTGCGGATAGATCGTGGCGTGATCGACCAGCTTGCCGGTACGGTCGATCACCGCGACCTTGACGCCGGTGCGGAAGCCCGGATCGAGGCCGAGCGTGGCACGGCCGCCGGCCGGCGCGGCGAGCAGCAGGTCGCGTAGATTCGCCGCGAACACCCGCACCGCTTCGGTCTCGGCCTGTTGCCACAGCCGCATCCGCATATCGAGCGCCAGCGCGGTCTTGATCCGCGTCCGCCATGCCCAGCGCACGCAATCCGACAGGAAGCCGTCGGCGGGGCGCCCCTTGCGGGCGATGCCGAAGGTCGCGGCGATGCGGTTCTCGTACTGGGTCGGCTCCTTCGACTCCGGATCTTCGCCGTCGCCGAAATCGAGCGACAGCACCTCTTCCTTCTCGCCGCGCAGCAGCGCCAGGATGCGGTGCGACGGCAGCTTCTCGTACGGCTCGGAGAAGTCGAAGTAATCGGCGAATTTGGCACCAACGGTCTTCTTGCCGTCGCGCACGGAGGCCTTCAGCGCGCCGCGGCTCCACATCGCTTCGCGCAGCGAGCCGGTGAGGTCGGCGTGTTCGGAGAAGCGCTCGACCAGGATGGCGCGGGCGCCTTCGAGCGCGGCCTTGACGTCGGCGACCGGATGCTCGCCCTCGGCCTTCACATAGGCGGCCGCCTCGGCCTGCGGATCCTTGTCGGGGTTCTGCAACAGCAGATCGGCGAGCGGCTCCAGGCCCGCCTCGCGCGCGATCTGCGCCTTGGTCCGGCGCTTCTCCTTGAACGGCAGATAGATGTCTTCGAGACGCGCCTTGCTGTCGGCCTTCAGCAGCGCCGCCTCCAGCTCCGGCGTCATCTTGCCCTGCTGCTTGATGCTGTCGATGATCGCGGTGCGGCGCGCCTCCATCTCGCGGAGGTAACGCAGCCGCTCCTCGAGGGTGCGGAGCTGCGCGTCGTCGAGCATCCCGGTCGCCTCTTTGCGGTAGCGGGCGATGAACGGCACGGTCGATCCGCCGTCGAGCAGGTCGATGGCGGCCTGGACCTGCTGCTCACGGACGGCGAGTTCGGATGCGATGACGGACGCGATGTTCGGCACTGGGAGTCTCTTTGGCAGATTCGAAGGAGGGGGACTCGGCCACGGCGGCGCGGCGAATCGAAGGCAACCTACGCGATCTTGCGGGCAAGATGCAGGGCGCGTGAACGCCCGGTGCACGACGTGTGCATAACCCCTCGGGCGCCGCTCCGAACCAAATCGATTCGCCGTGTTCCCTGTTGAAAACGCCGGTTTATTTCGCCGGCACGTCGGCTTCGGCGTCGAGCACCCGGCGCAGCATCCGTGCCAGATCGGCACGGCGATACGGCTTCGGCAGCAGCTGCACGGCAGGACCGAGCCGGCCATGATGCAGCATCGCGTTCTCGGTGTAGCCGGAGGTGAACAGCACCTTCAGACCCGGCTTGTACTTGCGCAGCTCCTCGGCGAGCTGCGGCCCGTTCATGCCGCCGGCCAGCATCACGTCGGTGAACAGCAGATCGAATTCGACGTCGTCATACACCATCGACATCGCTTCCGCCGCGGAAGCCGCAGAGTGCGCGGTGTAGCCGAGCGCCTTCAGATGCGTCATCACGTAGCTACGCACCAGCGCATCGTCTTCCACCACCAGCACCGACTCGCGGCCGCCCTGCGCCAGCGGCGGCGCGGCGCTGTCGAGCCCGGTATCGAGCGACGCGACCGCATAGGGCAGATACAGCCGAATGGTCGTCCCGTGCCCTTCCTCGCTGTACAGCTCGATATGGCCGCCTGACTGCTTGACGAAGCCGTACACCATGCTGAGGCCGAGGCCGGTGCCTTCGCCGACCGGCTTGGTGGTGAAGAACGGCTCGAACACCCGGTCGCGGATCGCCGCCGGAATGCCGCAACCGGTGTCGCTCACCGCCAGCATCACGTAGCGTCCGGCGCTGACTTCGTCGTGCTGCGCTGCATAGGCTTGGTCGAGATCGACGTTGCCGGTCTCCAGCAGCAGCTTGCCGTTGCCCTTCATCGCATCGCGGGCGTTGATCGCAAGGTTGATCAGCGCGCTGCCGAGTTGCGACGGATCGGCCAGCGCCGGGCGCAGATCCGGCGACGGCTCGACATCGATCTCGATGCCGGCGCCGAGCGTCGGCCGCAGCAGCTTGACGGTGTCGAGCATCAGCGCGTTGACGTCGATGCTGCGCGGCTGCAGCGGCTGCTTGCGCGAAAACGACAACAGGCCGTGGGTGAGATCGGAGGCGCGCGTCACCGCCTGGTCGACCATGGTGGCAACGTCTCTCAGCGCCGGCCGGTCGGACACGCCGTCGGCGAGCATTTCGATGCCGCCGGTGATCACCGTGAGAATGTTGTTGAGGTCGTGCGCGACGCCGCCGGTGAGTTGGCCGATCGCCTGCATCTTCTGCGCCTGGCGCAGCTGGCGCTCGGATTCCTTGAACGCCGTGAGGTTGCGATACACGATCACCGCGCCTGCGAACGAGCCATCCGGGTTTTCCATGCGCCGCGCGCTTGCGGCGAGCTGCACCACCGGGTCATCACCGTGGCGGATACCGAGTTCGACGTTGTCGAAGCTCTCACCGCGCCGCGCCCGCGCTGCCGGACTGTCGTAATCCGGCATCGGCGTGACGCCGTCGGCGAGGAAGCGTTTGTACTTCCGCTTCCAGCGCTCGGAGCCGATGTCCTCGGCGACCCCGAACAAGGCCACGCAAGTCGGATTGGCAAACACCCGCTTGCCCTCGGCGTCGAGCACCGCCACCGCGTCCGCCATGCTGGCGATGGTCTTGTCGAGCAGCTCCGACTTGCTGCGCAGCGCCGCATTGGCTTCGTCGATCTTGGCAACGGTTTCGGCGAAGGCGTCGGCAAGAATGCGGCTCTCGCCGCGCAGCCCCGCCGGCATCACCAGCCGTCCGGTGCGCGAAAACGCCGCGACCGCTCGGGTGAGTTGCATGATCGGACTGGCGATCGAACGCGACAGCAGCGCCGACAGCAGCACCGCGCCGAGCACCGCCGCGAGGCCGACGATCAGGCCCGGCGTCCTGAGCGCGGTGGCGGGCGCCATGATCCGTTCCAGCGGTTCGGTTTCGATCACGGCGGTGCGGATGCCGTTCGACAGCGGCGCCATGACGATCGCCGCAGCGACCCGCTCACCGTCGGGCCGGGAGAACACCGCCGCGGCCCCAGGCTTGTCACCAAGCGCAGCGGCGAGTTGCGGAAAGTCGTCCTGCCAGCGCCGCTCCGGCTCCGCCGAGACGATGCGGCCGTCCATGTAGTTCATCATGTAGCCGCCGTCGGCCTCGACGAAATACACGTCGGTGTCGTTGTCCAGCACATCACGGATGCGTTCGAACACGGGCCGCAGATCGTAAGTGATCATCAGCACCGCAAACACCGCGCCGCTGGAATCGCGCACCGGCGCCGCGGCTGTGAACCGCGGTGACGACGAAGCGGCGGCGTCTGTCCCGCTCGGTGCCCAAAAGATCCGGATCGGCGAGAAGTACACCTCGTCGCCCGTCAGCTCCGCGGCACGTCTGAACGTCTCGTCATCACCGAGCGTTGGCAGTTCGGCGTCAGGCACGGTGCGGATGCTGCGGTTCGGCCCGTGGCGATCGACGGCGATCAAGGCGCGCCCGCCATTGGCGACGCCGACCAGCCGATAGGCCAGAAGGCCGGGCTTGACCTGCATGTTGCCCGCATACGCCGCCGCCAGATGCGCCCGCCACTGTGCTTCAGTGAGTCCGACCTCCGGATCGGTGCCGCCGTTGAGCCGCGACCTGACGATGCCGAGATGCGCCGGCAGCAGCCGGGCCGAGAGCACTTCGTTGCGGATGATGCGGAGAACCGATTCGTAAGCGCCAAGCCGCGCCTTGGCCTGATAGGCGAGCCGCGTCAGCCCGGACGGCACGGCTGCCCGCCCGATGTTGTAGTACGCGAGCACTCCGATCGCCGCCACCGTACACGCCACCAGCACGGTCATCGCCAAGGTCAGGCGCACCGACAGGCGCATCGATCGAATCTCCGGGGGAAGGAACGCAGGACGAGAGCAAACTATAGGAAGCGCCGAAGCGACGCTACCATAGTCCTATCCTGATGTCGGACGGCTCACGTCGGGATTTCGCCAAATCCTTTGCCAGGCTTCAGCGGCTTCAGGCGGATCAGCCGGGAATCCTCGACAGCCGCCTGACGGTGCTTCACCGCCTCGCGATACACCGGATCGCGAATCATCTCCACGAATGCCGCAACACTCGGATACTCGGCGATGAACACGTGGTCCCAATCTTCGTGCTGAGGACCGATCAGCATCAGCTCGAACTGGCCCTGCCACACCACCTTGCCGCCGAGCCGCTCGAACACCGGGCCCGAGTCGCGACCGTACGCCGCATAGGCCTCGGCGCCGGTCGCCTGGCGGCCGTCCGGATAGGCGGCGCGCGGCTTCAGCCGCACCAGGTTGAGCATATGGATCGGACCCGGACGATCCATCTCGCGAAACTGCGCGAACACCTCCTTGGTCGGATCGATATGGCCGGTCATGCGCCCCTCCTGCTTGCTTTGAATTTGTTTGACCATGCTAGTATCACGCCCGAGCCGCCGATGTCTGCTACCGGAGCCTGCGCATGAACGCCGTTGCCACCCTTCTCGTCGCGCTGGTCGCGGCTCTGCACGTGTTTTTTCTTGTGCTCGAGATGTTTCTCTGGACCAAGCCGCTCGGGCTCAAGGTGTTTCGCAATAGTCCCGACAAAGCCGCGGCGTCCGCGGTGCTGGCTGGCAATCAGGGTCTGTACAACGGCTTCCTAGCGACCGGGCTGATCTGGTCGCTGCTGCACCCGAACGCCGCAGTGGCGCTGCAGCTTGCCACCTTCTTCCTCGGCTGCGTCATCGTCGCCGGATTGTACGGCGCCTGGACGGTGAGCCGGCGCATTCTCTACGTCCAGGCAGCTCCCGCCCTGGTGGCGCTGATCGCAGCGTGGGTCGCGTAGTCGGCAAGTAGGATGCTGCATCGCACAGCGCGGCAAATTGCAACGGCGCGCCATCGCGGCATTGCCAGACCTCGAGTGCTGATCCACACTCCCCGCTAACGGCGGCAGGCAAAACGCCGCCGGTCATAAGCCATGAGGGAGTAGACCAGCGATGAAGAGCCTGTATCAGGCCGCCGTAGCGGCTCTTGCGACCGTTGCGCTGACCGCCGTGCCCGCCGCGGCGCAAAAGAAATACGATCCGGGAGCGTCCGACACCGAGATCAAGATCGGCCAGACGGTGCCGTTCTCCGGCCCGGCCTCTGCCTACGCCGGCATCGGCAAAACCCAGGCCGCCTATATGCGAATGATCAATGATCAAGGCGGCATCAACGGCCGCAAGATCAACCTAATCCAGTACGACGACGCCTATTCGCCGCCCAAGGCCGTCGAGCAGGTCCGCAAACTGGTCGAAAGCGACGAGGTGCTGCTCACCTTCCAGATCATCGGCACGCCATCCAACGCCGCGGTGCAGAAATATCTCAACGCCAAGAAGGTGCCGCAACTGCTCGCCGCCACCGGCGCGACGCGGTTCACCGATCCGAAGAACTTCCCGTGGACGATGGGCTTCAACCCCAACTACCAGACCGAAGGCCGCATCTACGGCCGCTACATCCTGCAGAACCACCCCGACGCCAAGATCGGCATCCTGTTCCAGAATGATGATCTCGGCCGCGACTACGTCACCGGCCTGCGCGCCGCGCTCGGCGACAAGGCCGACAAGATGATCGTCGCCGAAGCCTCCTACGAACTCACTGATCCGACCGTCGACTCGCAGATCGTCAAGCTGAAGTCCGCCGGCGCCACGCTGCTGTACGACGCCTCGACGCCGCGCTTCGCCGCGCAGGCGATCAAGAAGGTCGCGGACCTCGGCTGGAATCCGATCCATATCCTCGACATCAACGCCAGCCCGGTGTCGGCCACGCTGAAGCCGGCCGGCCTCGACATCTCCAAGGGCATCATCAGCGTCAATTACGGCAAGGACCCTGCCGATCCGCAATGGGCCAACGACGAGGGCGTGAAGAAGTATTTCGCCTTCATGGATAAGTACTATCCGGATGGCGACAAGCTCAACACCGTCAACAGCTACGGCTACAGCACCGCGGAGCTGCTGGTCACCATCCTCAAGCAGTGCGGCGACAACCTGACCCGCGAGAACGTCATGAAGCAGGCCGCCAACCTGAAGAATGTCGTCGGCGACCTGTCGCTGCCGGGCATGTCGGTCAACACCTCGCCGACCGACTTCCGCGTCAACAAGCAGCTCCGGATGATGAAGTTCAACGGCGAGCGCTGGGAGCTGTTCGGCCCGATCATCGAGGACGACGCGGCGATGTAATCGCAGCAATCAGTTCGGCAGCAGCACGCCATTCCGGGTCGCGGGTGGAACTCGCGCCCCGGATTCCCCCATCGCGATAGTAGCAAAGCCGATCTCCGAGGGCGGTTTCCTGATCCTCAGAGAGGACGGCTTATTCAGCCGGATACCAGAAGACGGCCTTTCTACCCCGGTACATCGCCGGGTATCGACCAATTCTGCACAGACAGCCTGCCCGAATCGCGTTCGAATGCCGCCAACAGACGGGAGTGGAAGCCGTTGAGTGGAGGCGCTGCCGGCGGCGGCGGATCAGCATGAGAGCAGACAGCACCAGCAACCGCTATTTCACCGTCGAACAGCTCGAGGAGCTGGCGGTCGCCAAGTACATCGAGGCGGCGCTGACGCCGGCCGGCGAGGAGCGCGACGAGCTGCTCGAAGAGGCCAAGCGGTTCGCCAGCCGGGCCAAGATGAAGAGCTGGCTGATGGGCGAGATCGGCGCTGCACCGCGCCGTCGCAACTATCACTAACCGCCGATACCCGATTGCCGGCACAGCGGCCTGGCACTCAGCAAAGGAACGGCTCTGCCCAAATCAGAACCGGCCAGTGGTGTTGGCCCTCGCGATTATTCCCACGGGATCGCGCTGACTTCGCGCTGCAGCCGGTCCATCGCGGTCATCACCGCGGCGCCGGCAAATTCCCGGCTGGCCTGGCCGGGATCGACCGTGGCGACCTTCCAATTCGCACCATTGGTGTCGTCACAGGGCTGGCACGGCCGAATCCGGATCGCCTCGACCTTGTCGCAGTGACGCTGGCCGCGGACGTCCTGCAGCAGCAGCGCCTCGATCTCCTCCGCGGTCCTCAACACCCTGGTCATCACTGGTTCCTTCTGTACGGTCGGCAGGCGCCGCATCGATCGCAGAGCTGTAGCGCAAGGTCTTGAGATGCCTCAAGTCTGCGCGGTTCCATCAAATCGAGAACCCGGCTTTAACCTTCGCTTTACCGGGCCTTAAACCGGGTTCGCTAGCGTCGCCTCAACGGTCGGCGTGGACGATGCGATGGCGTGGGGCAGGAAAAAAGCCGGCGAGAGGCGAGAGCCGAAATTCGGGTCCGGTGAATCGCTCGCCGACATGCGCCTGACGCCGCAGGATCGGGTGAACGTGGCCGACGACAAGCCGAAGAAGAAGCCCGCGGGCAAGGCCGGCGGCGGCGCGCGCAAGCGCAAGCCGCGCAAGGGCGTGATCGCGTCGGTGCGCCAGGCGATCGGCCGCGTGGTGTATTGGAGCGCGGTCGCCGGCATCTGGGCCGTGCTCGCGGTGGTCGGCGTCATGGTCTGGGTGGGCGCGCATCTGCCGCCGATCCAATCGCTGGAGATTCCGAAGCGGCCGCCGACCATCACGATCGTGGCCGACGACGGCTCGACCATGGCGGTGCGCGGCGAACAGGCCGGCACCAATGTGGCGCTCAAGGAGCTGCCGCCGTATTTGCCGAAGGCGTTCATCGCGATCGAAGACCGCCGGTTCTATCAGCACTTCGGCGTCGATCCGCTCGGTATCGCCCGCGCCGCGGTCACCAACGTGCTGCACCGGGGCGTGTCGCAAGGCGGCTCGACGCTGACCCAGCAGCTCGCCAAGAACCTGTTCCTGACCCAGGACCGCACGCTGACCCGCAAGCTGCAGGAGGTCGAGCTGGCGCTGTGGCTGGAGCGCAAACACTCCAAGGCCGAGATCCTCGAACTGTATCTGAACCGGGTGTATTTCGGCTCCGGCGCCTACGGGGTCGAGGCTGCGGCGCAGAAGTACTTCGGCAAGTCGGCCAAGGACGTCACGCTGGTCGAGGCGGCGATGCTGGCGGGCCTGGTCAAATCACCGTCGCGCCTCGCGCCGAACCGCAATCCCGAAGGCGCCGAAAAGCGCGCTCAGATCGTGCTCGCGGCGATGGCGGAGGCCGGCTTCGTCACCGACAAGCAGGCCCAGGCCGCAATCGCCAACCCGGTCTACACCGTCAAGCCGACCGGCGCCGGCACCATCAACTACGTTGCCGACTGGGTCACCGAGGTGCTGGACGATCTGGTCGGCCAGATCGACCAGTCGATCATCGTCGAGACCTCGATCGATCCGAGGCTGCAATCGGTGGCCGAGGCCGCGATCATCGACGAGCTGGCGGCCAAGAGCGTCAAATACAAGGTCACGCAGGGCGCGCTGGTGGCGATGACGCCGGACGGAACGGTGCGGGCGATGATCGGTGGGCGCAACTATGCCGACAGCCAGTTCAACCGCGCCGTCACCGCCAAGCGGCAACCCGGCTCGGCGTTCAAGCCTTTCGTGTATCTGACCGCGGTCGAAGCCGGGCTGACGCCCGACACCATCCGCCAGGACGCCCCGCTCGACCTCAAAGGCTGGAAGCCGGAGAACTACACCCACGAGTATTTCGGCGCGGTTACGCTGACCCAGGCGCTGGCGATGTCGCTGAACACGGTGGCGGTGCGGCTCGGGCTCGAAGTCGGGCCGAAGAACGTGGTGCGCACCGCGCACCGGCTCGGCATCGCCTCCAAGCTCGACGCCAACCCGTCGATCGCGCTCGGCACTTCGGAAGTGACGCTGACCGAGCTGGTCGGTGCCTACTCCACCTTCGCCAATGGCGGGCTGTTGGTGTCGCCGCATGTGGTGAAGCGGATCCGCACCGCGCAAGGCAACAAGGTGCTGTACGTCCGCAGCGACGAGCCGGCGGCCCGGGTGGTCGACCCGCGCGCGGTGGCGATGATGAACACCATGATGCAGGAGACGCTGCGCTCCGGCACCGCCCACAAGGCCGACCTGCCGGGCTGGGTTGCGGCTGGCAAGACCGGCACCAGCCAGGATTTCCGCGACGCATGGTTCCTTGGCTACACCTCGACGCTGGTCACCGGCGTCTGGCTCGGCAACGACGACAACTCGCCGACCAAGAAGGCCACCGGCGGCGGACTGCCGGTCGAGGTGTGGACGCGGTTCATGCGCGAAGCGCTCAAGGGCGAGACGCCGCAGCCATTGGCCGGCGACTGGAGCGGCGGCCCGATCGCGAGCAGCCCGCCGGCCGGCCTCGGCGGCGGCCTGAACGCCCCGCCCACTAGCGGTGGCACCATCGCGCAAGCCGGCCCGCGCGGCGAAACCCAGGTGATTAACGCCCCCCCGCCCCCCGGGGCAGGCCGCATGCCTCCGCCGACCCGCGCCAACG
>NZ_QUML01000030.1:0-59694 GCF_010907025.1 Rhodopseudomonas sp. BR0G17
AAGGACTGCTTTCCCATGGCGCGCGATAAGATTGCTTTGATTGGCTCCGGCCAGATCGGCGGTACGCTGGCACATTTGATCGGGCTGAAACAGCTCGGCGACGTGGTGCTGTTCGACATCGCCGAGGGCGTGCCGCAGGGCAAGGCACTCGACATCGCGGAGTCCTCGCCGGTGGACGGTTTCGACTCCAAGCTGACCGGCGCCAACTCCTACGAGGCGATCGAGGGTGCCCGCGTGGTGATCGTCACTGCCGGCGTGCCGCGCAAGCCGGGCATGAGCCGTGACGATCTGCTCAGCATCAACCTCAAGGTGATGGAGCAGGTCGGCGCCGGCATCAAGAAGTACGCGCCCGACGCGTTCGTGATCTGCATCACCAACCCGCTGGACGCGATGGTGTGGGCGCTGCAGAAGGCCTCGGGCCTGCCCGCCAAGAAGGTCGTCGGCATGGCCGGCGTGCTCGACTCGGCGCGGTTCCGTTACTTCCTGGCCGACGAGTTCAACGTCTCGGTCGAAGACGTCACCGCCTTCGTGCTCGGCGGCCATGGTGATACCATGGTGCCGCTGGTGAAGTACTCGACCGTCGCCGGCATTCCGCTGCCCGACCTGGTCAAGATGGGCTGGACCTCGCAGGCGCGCCTCGACGAAATCGTCGACCGCACCCGCAACGGCGGCGCCGAGATCGTCAACCTGCTGAAGACCGGCTCGGCGTTCTACGCCCCGGCGTCGTCGGCGATTGCGATGGCCGAGAGCTATCTGAAGGACAAGAAGCGGGTGGTGCCGGTTGCGGCTCACCTCAACGGCGAATACGGCGTCAAGGACATGTATGTCGGCGTTCCGGTGGTGATCGGCGACAAGGGCGTCGAGCGCATCGTCGAGATCGAACTGGCCGGCAAGGACAAGGAAGCGTTCGACAAGTCGGTCGCTGCCGTTCAGGGCCTGGTCGACGCCTGCAAGAAGATTGCGCCCGATCTGCTCGGTCGCTGAGGAACGTCTAGAGAAACTGACTGCGCCGGCTCCTTGAGGGCCGGCGCAGCGTCGCGGTTCAACCGGCTGGATGCGATCTGGCGAGGGGCAATTCCATGAATATTCACGAATACCAGGCCAAGGCGGTGCTGCGCGAGTTCGGCGTGCCGGTGGGGCACGGCTTCCCGATCTTCAAGGCGTCCGAGGCTGAAGCCGCTGCCAAGCAGCTCGGCGGCCCGGTCTGGGTGGTGAAGAGCCAGATCCACGCCGGCGGCCGCGGCAAGGGCAAGTTCAAGGAAGCTTCGGCCGGCGACAAGGGCGGCGTCCGCCTCGCCAAGTCGATCGACGAAGTCAAGGAATTCGCCAAGCAGATGCTCGGCGCCACGCTGGTCACGGTGCAGACCGGCGCCGACGGCAAGCAGGTCAACCGCCTCTATATCGAGGAAGGCTCCGAGATCGACAAGGAGTTCTACCTGTCGCTGCTGGTCGATCGCGCCACCTCGCGGATTTCGTTCGTGGTTTCGACCGAAGGCGGCATGTCGATCGAAGACGTCGCCCACGAGACCCCTGAAAAGATCGTGTCGTTCACCGTCGATCCGGCGACCGGCATCATGGGCCATCACGGCCGCACCGTCGCCAAGGCGCTGAACCTCAAGGGCGATCAGGCCAAGCAGGCCGAAGCGCTGGTGGCCAAGCTGTACGCCGCGTTCGTCGCCAAAGACATGGACATGCTGGAGATCAACCCGCTGGTGCTGACCAAGCAGGGCGATCTGAAGTGCCTCGACGCCAAGATCTCGTTCGACGGCAACGCGCTGTACCGCCACACCGACATCCAGGCGCTGCGTGACGAGACCGAGGAAGACGCCAAGGAAATCGAAGCGTCGAAGTACGACCTCAACTACGTCACCCTCGACGGCACCATCGGCTGCATGGTCAACGGCGCCGGCCTCGCGATGGCGACGATGGACATCATCAAGCTGTACGGCATGTCCCCGGCCAACTTCCTCGACGTCGGCGGCGGCGCCAGCAAGGAGAAGGTGACGGCGGCGTTCAAGATCATCACCGCCGATCCCAACGTGAAGGGCATCCTGATCAACATCTTCGGCGGCATCATGAAGTGCGACGTGATCGCCGAGGGTGTGGTCGCTGCGGTCAAGGAAGTCGGTCTCGACGTGCCGCTGGTGGTCCGCCTCGAAGGCACCAATGTCGAAGCCGGCAAGAAGATCATCAAGCATTCCGGCCTCAACGTGCTGCCCGCCGACAACCTCGACGACGCCGCGCAGAAGATCGTCGCCGCCGTGAAGGGAGCCTGAGGCCGCTTCTCGGCCTCTCCGCTGCCTCCGACCATTCCGTTCGACCGCGAAAGCATCACCGACCATGTCCATTCTGATCGACAGCAACACCCGCGTTATCTGCCAGGGCTTCACCGGCAAGAACGGCACGTTCCATTCCGAGGCGGCGATCGCCTACGGCACCAAGATGGTCGGCGGCACCTCGCCGGGCAAAGGCGGTTCGACCCACCTCGGCCTGCCGGTGTTCGACACCGTCCGTGAGGCGCGCGACAAGACCGGGGCGGACGCGTCGGTGATCTACGTGCCGCCGCCGGGCGCCGCGGATGCGATCTGCGAGGCGATCGACGCCGAGATCCCGCTGATCGTCTGCATCACCGAGGGCATCCCGGTGCTCGACATGGTGCGGGTGAAGCGGTCGCTCAACGGTTCGAAGTCGCGGCTGATCGGGCCGAACTGCCCGGGCGTGATGACCGCCGGCGAGTGCAAGATCGGCATCATGCCGGCCAACATCTTCAAGCCGGGCTCGGTCGGCATCGTGTCGCGCTCCGGCACCCTGACCTATGAGGCGGTGTTCCAGACCTCGGCCGAAGGCCTCGGCCAGACCACCGCGGTCGGCATCGGCGGCGACCCGGTCAAGGGCACCGAATTCATCGACGTGCTGGAGATGTTCCTGGCCGACGACAAGACCGAGTCGATCATCATGATCGGCGAGATTGGCGGCTCGGCCGAAGAAGACGCCGCCCAGTTCCTGATCGACGAGGCCAAGCGCGGCCGCAAGAAGCCGATGGTTGGATTCATCGCCGGCGTCACCGCCCCTCCCGGCCGCCGCATGGGCCACGCCGGTGCGATCATTTCGGGCGGCAAGGGCGATGCGGCCTCGAAGACCGCCGCCATGGAAGCGGCTGGCATTACGGTGTCGCCGTCGCCCGCGCGGCTCGGCAAAACGCTTGCCGAAAAGTTGAAGTCCTAATTCAAACCTTGTGTCGTTCCGAGCTTACATTTCCCTAGAATAGGATAAAAGGTGCACTATGTTGCTGATCCGGTAACCGGATCAGCTTATCGCGATTAAGTCGCGATCTCATAATCAGGAAGCAATCATGTCTCGCCAGGACGCGAATGCCGCTTTCGCCCTATCTTCGTTTCTGCAGGGCGCCAACGCCACCTACATCGACGATCTTTACTCCCGGTATGAAAGCGATCCGTCCTCGGTCGATGCCGACTGGCAGGCATTCTTCCAGAGCCTCAAAGACGCCCCCGGCGATATCCAAAAGAACGCCGAGGGCCCGTCCTGGGAGCAGGCGAACTGGCCGCTGACCCCGCGCGACGAGCTGACTTCGGCGCTCGACGGCAACTGGAATCAGGTCGAAAAGGCCGTCGGCCAGAAGATCCAGGCCAAGGCCCAGAGCCGCGGCGTCGAGCTGTCCTCCGCCGACGTGCTGCAGGCCACCCGGGACTCGGTTCGGGCCCTGATGCTGATCCGCGCCTACCGGATGCGCGGCCATTTCCACGCCAAGCTCGATCCGCTCGGCCTATCGCCGGCGAAGGATCACGAGGAGCTGGACATCCGCTCGTACGGCTTCACTGAAGCCGATCTCGACCGCAAGATCTTCCTCGATCACGTTCTCGGCCTTGAATACGGCTCGCTGCGCGAGATCGTCGCGATCTGCGAGCGCACCTACTGCCAGACCATGGGCATCGAGTTTCTGCACATCTCCAATGGTGCGCAGAAGGCCTGGATCCAGGAGCGGATCGAAGGTCCGGATAAGGAAATCAGCTTCACCCGCGAGGGCCGGCGCGCGATCTTGATGAAGCTGATCGAGGCCGAAGGCTTCGAGAAGTTCTGCGACCTCAAGTTCACCGGCACCAAGCGGTTCGGTCTCGACGGCGGCGAAGCGCTGATCCCGGCGCTGGAGCAGATCATCAAGCGCGGCGGCAACCTCGGTGTCCGCGAAATCGTGCTCGGCATGCCGCATCGCGGCCGCCTCAACGTCCTGACCCAGGTGATGGCCAAGGCCCACCGGGCGCTGTTCCACGAGTTCAAGGGCGGCTCCGCCAACCCGGACGAGGTCGAAGGCTCGGGCGACGTCAAATATCACCTCGGCGCCTCGTCGGACCGTGAGTTCGACCACAACAAGGTCCACCTGTCGCTGACCGCCAACCCGTCGCATCTCGAGATCGTCGACCCTGTGGTGCTCGGCAAGGTGCGCGCCAAGCAGGACCAGCACGGCGATCTGCCCGAGGAGCGCATCTCGGTGCTGCCGCTGTTGATGCACGGCGACGCCGCGTTCGCCGGCCAGGGCGTGGTCGCCGAGTGCTTCGCGCTGTCCGACCTGAAGGGCTACCGCACCGGCGGTTCGATCCACTTCATCGTCAACAACCAGATCGGCTTCACCACCTATCCGCGCTATTCGCGCTCCTCGCCGTATCCGTCGGATGTGGCGAAGATGATCGACGCGCCGATCTTCCACGTGAACGGCGACGATCCGGAAGCGGTGGTGTTCGCCGCCAAGATCGCGGTCGAGTACCGGCAGAAGTTCCACAAGCCGGTCGTCATCGACATGTTCTGCTACCGGCGGCACGGCCACAACGAAGGCGATGAGCCGTCGTTCACCCAGCCGCTGATGTATCGCAAGATCGCCGGTCACCCGACGACGCTGGAAATCTACTCCAAGCGCCTGATCGCCGATGGCGTCATCACCGAGGGCGAGGTCGAGAAGGCCCGGGCCGATTGGCGCGCCCGGCTCGACGCCGAATTCGAAGCGGCCTCCAGCTATCGCCCGAACAAGGCCGACTGGCTCGACGGCAAGTGGGCCGGCTTCAAGTCTGCCGACCAGGACGAAGAACCGCGCCGTGGCATCACCGGCGTCGATCTTCCGACCCTGAAGGAGATCGGTCGCAGGATCACCAAGGTGCCGGAGGGCTTCCGCCTGCACCGCACCGTGCAGCGCTTCCTCGAGAACCGCGCTCGCGCGATCGACTCTGGCAACGGCCTCGACTGGGCGACCGGCGAAGCGCTGGCGTTCTGCACCATGCTGCTGGAAGGCCATCGCATCCGGCTGTCGGGTCAGGACTCCGAGCGCGGCACGTTCTCGCAGCGCCATTCGGTGCTGATCGATCAGGAAGACGAGACCCGCTACACCCCGTTCAATCACCTCTCGCCCGACCAGGGGCACTATGAGGTGATCAACTCGCTCCTCTCCGAAGAAGCGGTGCTCGGCTTCGAATACGGCTACTCGCTGGCCGAGCCGAACGCGCTGACGCTGTGGGAAGCCCAGTTCGGCGACTTCGCCAACGGCGCTCAGGTGTTGTTCGACCAGTTCATCTCGTCGGGCGAGCGCAAGTGGCTGCGTATGTCGGGTCTGGTCTGCCTGCTGCCCCACGGCTACGAGGGGCAGGGCCCCGAACATTCGTCGGCCCGTCTGGAGCGCTATCTGCAGATGTGCGCCGAAGACAACATGCAGGTGGTGTATCCGACCACGCCGGCGAACTACTTCCATGCGCTCCGCCGTCAGCTCAAGCGCGAGATCCGCAAGCCCTTGATCCTGATGACGCCGAAGTCGCTGCTTCGCCACAAGCGGGCGGTCTCGCGGCTCGAAGAGCTCGGCCCCGATACCAGCTTCCACCGCGTGTTGCTTGACGACGCGCAGACGCAGTCGGACGACAAGACCAAGCTGGTGGCGGACGCCAAGATCCGCCGCGTCGTGGTGTGCTCCGGCAAGGTCTACTACGACCTCTACGACGAGCGCGAGAAGCGCGGCATCGACGACGTCTATCTGCTGCGCGTCGAGCAGCTCTATCCGGTGCCGGTGAAGACGCTGGTGCACGAGCTGTCGCGCTTCAAGGATGCCGAGCTGGTGTGGTGTCAGGAAGAGCCGCGCAACATGGGCGGCTGGCACTTCATCGAGCCGTATCTGGAGTGGGTGCAGAACCAGATCGAAGCCAAGCATCGCCGGCCGCGTTATGTCGGCCGCCCCGCCTCGGCTGCCACTGCGACCGGCTTGATGTCAAAGCACCTGGCGCAGCTCAAGGCGTTCCTCGACGAAGCGTTGCGTTGACGCATCGGGCCGCCGCCTGACGGCGGCCCTTCGGTTTTTCCTGAGTTTGGATCACGGGGCGGGCGCCGGCGCGACAGCCGCGACGCTGCAAAAGGACGAAGACGATGACTGAAATTCGCGTTCCGACGCTCGGTGAATCGGTGACCGAGGCGACCATCGGCCGCTGGTTCAAGAAGCCGGGCGAGGCGGTGGCTGTCGATGAGCCGCTCGTCGAGCTCGAAACCGACAAGGTGACGATCGAAGTGCCGGCCCCGTCGGCCGGTACGCTCGGCGAAATCGTCGCCAAGGACGGGGAGACTGTCGCGGTCGGCGCCCTGCTCGGACAGATCACCGATGGCGCCGCGCCGGCCAAGCCGGCTGCCGCTGCTCCGGCGAAGGCCGCGGCCCCGGCTGCTGCACCTGCTCCGGCGGCCCAGGCTCCCGCGGCTGCTCCCGCCGCCAAGGCTCCGCCATCCGACGCGCCGCTGGCCCCGTCGGTGCGCCGGCTGTCGACCGAGAGCGGCGTCGATGCCTCGACCGTGCCGGGCTCCGGCAAGGACGGCCGCGTCACCAAGGGCGATATGCTGGCGGCGATCGAGAAGGCGGCCTCCGCGCCGACCCCGGTTAGCCAGCCCGCCGCCGCCGTGCAGGTCCGTGCGCCATCGCCGGCCGACGATGCCGCGCGTGAAGAGCGCGTCAAGATGACCCGGCTGCGCCAGACCATCGCGCGCCGTCTCAAGGAAGTTCAGAACACAGCCGCGATGCTGACGACCTTCAACGAGGTCGACATGACCAACGTCATGGCGCTGCGCGCGCAATACAAGGACGTGTTCGAGAAGAAGCACGGCGCCAAGCTCGGCTTCATGGGCTTCTTCACCAAGGCCTGTGTTCAGGCCCTGAAGGACATCCCGGCGGTGAACGCCGAGATGGACGGCACCGACCTGATCTACAAGAACTACTACCACATCGGCGTCGCCGTCGGCACCGACAAGGGCCTCGTCGTGCCGGTGGTGCGCGACTGCGACGAGAAATCGATCGCCGACATCGAGAAGAGCATCGTCGACTACGGCAAGCGTGCCCGCGACGGTCAGCTCAAGATCGACGAAATGCAGGGCGGCACTTTCACGATCACCAATGGCGGCATTTACGGTTCGCTGATGTCGACCCCGATCCTGAACGCGCCGCAGTCCGGCATTCTCGGCATGCACAAGATCCAGGAACGGCCGGTGGTGATCGGCGGCAAGATCGAAGTCCGCCCGATGATGTATCTGGCGCTGAGCTACGATCACCGCGTGATCGACGGCAAGGAAGCGGTGACCTTCCTGGTCCGCGTCAAGGAGAGCCTGGAAGATCCCGCGCGTCTCGTGCTGGATCTCTGAGACTGGAGTAAGTGCCGGCGGCGCGTCCCTGCGCGCCGCCGCTGACCTTGGGGGAAACGATGCCGCCGATGCCGACCGAGATCACGGTGCTGGGCTGGAGCGTGGTGCTGCTGATCGTGCAGATGTTCCTGGCTTCGATCCCGACGACCATGGAGCTCGGCGGCGACTATCAGGCGGGGCCCCGGGACGAGCCGCGAACGCCGAAAGGCCGCTTCGCCGGCCGCGCCAACCGCGCCTTCCGCAATCTGCTCGAAACCTATCCGGCGTTCGTTGGTCTGGCGCTGGCGTTGGCGGTCACTGGCAAGACTGGCGGCTACGCCGCCACGGCTTCGGTCGTCTGGCTGATCGCCCGCGCATTGTATGCGCCGCTGTACATCATCGAAATCCCGTTCGCCCGCAGCATTGTGTGGTTCGTGTCGCTGCTGGCGCTGATCGCGATGCTGGTCCGGCTGCTGAGCTGAGGCGCCCATGAACGATCGCGTCGTCATCATCACCGGAGGCAGCCGCGGCATCGGCCGCGCCACGGCGCTGGGTTGTGCGAAGCGTGGCTTCAAGGTCGTGATTGGCTACGCCAGCAATTCCGCCGCAGCCGACGAGGTGGTGACCGAGATTGCAGCCAGCAACGGCAAGGCGATCGCGGTGAAATGCGACGTCGGGCACGAAGAGGACATCCTGGCGCTGTTCGCTGCCGCGGACGCCTTCGGTCCGCTCGGCGCGCTGGTCAACAATGCCGGCATCGTTGGCCCGACCGCGCGGGTCGACGAAATGTCGGCCGAACGCATCCAGCGCATCATGGCGGTCAACGTCACCGGCAGCATTCTGTGCGCCCGCGAGGCGGTGAAGCGGATGTCGACCCGGCACGGCGGCCAGGGCGGCGTGATCATCAATCTGTCGTCGGTCGCGGCGAAGCTCGGCTCGCCGAACACCTATGTGGACTACGCAGCCTCCAAGGGCGCTGTCGACTCGTTCACGGTCGGTCTTGGTCACGAAGTCGCCGGCGAGGGGATTCGCGTCGCGGCGATCCGGCCCGGCCTCATCGACACCGAAATTCACGCGTCCGGCGGCGATCCGGAACGCGCCCACCGGCTCAGCGTCAACGTGCCGATGAAGCGCGTCGGCCGCGCCGAAGAAATCGCCAACGCCGTCGTCTGGCTGCTGTCCGACGAGGCTTCCTATGTCACCAGCGCCATCTTCGACGTGTCGGGGGGACGATAGTCGCTCCGGCGCCAACTCACAGGATTGATCTATGGCCACCTACGATCTCGTCGTCATCGGTACCGGCCCCGGCGGCTACGTCTGCGCGATCCGCGCGGCTCAGCTCGGCCTCAAGGTGGCGGTGGTGGAAAAGAACCCGACGCTCGGCGGCACCTGCCTCAATGTCGGCTGCATGCCGTCAAAGGCGCTGCTGCACGCCTCCGAGCTGTTCGAGGAAGCCGGGCATTCGTTCGCCAAGATGGGCATCGGCGTGTCGGCCCCGAAGCTCGATCTGCCGGCGATGATGAACTTCAAGCAGCAGGGGATCGACGGCAACGTCAAAGGCGTCGAATACCTGATGAAGAAGAACAAGATCGACGTGCTGGCCGGCAAGGGCAAGATCCTCGGCACCGGCAAGGTCGAGGTGACGGGTGCTGACGGCAAGGCCACCAGCGTCGAGACCAAGTCGATCGTGATCGCCTCCGGCTCGTCGGTGGCTCAGCTCAAGGGCATCGAGATCGACGAGAAGCGCGTGGTGTCGTCGACCGGTGCGCTGTCGCTCGACAAGGTGCCTGGCAAGCTGATCGTGGTCGGTGCCGGCGTGATCGGACTCGAGCTCGGCTCGGTGTGGCGCCGTCTCGGCGCCGAGGTCACCGTCGTCGAATTCCTCGACCGCATCCTGCCGGGCATGGACGGCGAGGTGGTCAAGCAATTCCAGCGTATCCTCGAAAAGCAGGGCTTTGCATTCAAGCTCGGCGCCAAGGTCACCGGCGTCGACACCTCGGGCGCCAAGCTCGCCGTGAAGGTCGAGGCGGCGGCCGGCGGCAATCCGGAAACGCTCGAAGCCGATGTCGTGCTGGTCGCGATCGGCCGCGTTCCCTACACCGAAGGCCTCGGCCTGAAGGAAGCCGGTGTTGCGCTCGACGAGCGCGGCCGGGTGGTGATCGACGATCACTTCGCCACCAGCCTCAAGGGCGTGTACGCGATCGGTGACGTGGTGCGCGGTCCGATGCTGGCGCACAAGGCGGAGGACGAAGGCGTCGCGGTCGCCGAGCTGATCGCCGGCAAGGCCGGCCACGTCAACTACGATGTCATTCCGGGCGTGGTCTACACGACGCCGGAAGTCTCGAGCGTCGGCAAGACCGAAGAGGACCTCAAGCAGGCCGGCGTCGCCTATACGGTCGGCAAATTCCCGTTCACCGCCAACGGGCGCTCCAAGGTCAACCAAACCACCGACGGCTTCGTGAAGATCCTGGCCGACGCCAAGACCGACCGCGTTCTCGGCGTTCACATCATCGGCCGCGAGGCCGGCGAGATGATCCACGAAGCGGCCGTGCTGATGGAGTTCGGCGGCTCCGCCGAGGATCTGGCCCGTACCTGCCACGCCCATCCGACCCGCTCGGAGGCCATCAAGGAAGCCGCCCTTACGGTCGGCAAGCGCGCCATCCATATGTGACGGAGAGCCGGCGTTGGCCGGCGCGACGGATGGTGGCGTGATGAAAGGTCGATTGTGGCAGCCCCTGTGGGTGCTGCTGGCGGTTCTGTTCCTGATCGAGGCGTGGTTCTGGGACCACGTCGAGCCGCTGATCGAGCGCATTGTCGCGCTGATTCCGCTGCGCGAGCTCAAAGAGCGGCTGGCGCGCTGGGTCGACCATCTGTCGCCTGCGATGACGCTGCCGGTGTTTCTGGTCCCGGTGGCGCCGCTGTATCCGCTGAAGCTGTTCGCGCTGGCGCTGCTCGCCCAAGGCCACTGGATCGCCGGGCTCGGCATCTTTGCGGCCGCGCAGGTGTTCGGCCTCGGCGTTGCCGCCTTCATCTTCGACGTCACCAAGCCGAAGCTGCTGCAGCTTCGCTGGTTCGCCGCCACCTATCGCTGGGTGATCGAACTGCGCGCCAAGGCGCATGCCATCGTGGCGCCGATCATGGCCCAGATCCGCGCCAAGCTCGCCGAGCTGCTGAAGGGTGACGGCGACGGCTGGGGATCGAAGGCGCTGCGCCGGATCGGCGCGCTCCGCCGGCGCATTCGCACGGCACGGTAGGCTCAGGATTAAATCGTTCATCGCGCGAACCGAGCTCGGTCCGCGCGATGTTCGTTTTGGCTCACATCAGATGCACGGCGTGCGGCGCGAACAGGCCGATCGCCATGAAGCCGAGGCCGCCGATCGCCAAGAGGCCGGACAGCCAGGCCAGCACCATCATGCCGGTGATGATCGTCGCCGACGCCAGCACGATGCCGATCTGGAAGGCCGCCGAGGCGACTTCGTAGTGATGGTAGCGAGCCATCGCCAGGTCGCGATCATGTTCGGCGTGCTTGGCGCGCTCGGCGAGCTGTTCAGAGCCTTCGCCGGTCTCCGGTTCGGAGCGATAGCGCGCCGCGGTCTTCTGCCAATCGTCGATTTGCTTTTGCAGCGCTGCCTTGGTGGCCTCGTCCGGCACGGTGCCGAGGCTGAGTCGCGCGTGTTCGGATACCGCCTGCACCGTGGTGCGACGGATACTCTTGGCCTGGAAGAACGCCCACAAGTTCGAGGCTTCGACGTTCTTGGCGAGAGCTTCGGTCTGCGCACCTTTGCCGAGCGTTTCTGAGAACGCCAGGAACAGCGCGATCACTGAAATCAGCAGCGCGATGCCCTTGTTGGAGCCCGATGCATGCTCGGCATGCTCCGCGTGCTCCATGCTTTCGTGCGCCCCCATCGTCCGGAATCTCCTGTCACAGCAATCATTACGCCTGCATCGAGCAAGCCTTGTAGCACCGCGATCTTGTCAGTTGGATAAATGGCAGGGTCAAGGCCGCCGGCACCGGACTAACAGCTTAGCCGAGGCGCGTCCGCCGCTCAGGCCCGGGGATGGGCGCTGTTATAGACTTCCAGCAGCCGCTCGGTATCGATCCCCGTATAGACCTGCGTGGTCGACAGCGAGGCATGACCGAGTAATTCCTGGATGGCGCGCAGATCTCCGCCGCGACTAAGCAAATGCGTCGCAAACGAATGCCGCAGCGCGTGGGGCGTCGCGCTGTCGGGCAGCCCGAGTCCGCCGCGCAGCCGCTCCATCGCCAGCTGAATGATTCGCGGACTGAGCGGTCCGCCGCGGGCGCCGACGAACATCGGCCCATCGGGCGGCAGGTTGTAGGGGCAGGCCGCTGCATACTCGGCGATCTGCTCGAGCACGTTTTGCAGCACCGGCACCATCCGGGTCTTGTTGCCTTTGCCGTGCACGATCAGGGTGTCGCCCTTGCCGGGCGCTGGCACGTCACGGCGCTTCAGGCCGAGCGCTTCGGAGATACGCAGGCCGGATCCGTACAGCAGCGCCATCACGGCGGCGTCGCGAATCAGCACCCAGGTCTCGCGCTCCTCGCCGGCGCGCTCGTCGGCGTCGGCAAGCCGCTTGGCGGCCGCGATCGGCAACGGCTTCGGCAGGCTCTTCTTGATCTTCGGCGCCCGCACCGAGGCCAGCGCCCCGACCCGGCCCTTGCCTTCGCGTTCGAGAAAACGTCCGAATGAACGCAGCCCCGCCAGCGCGCGCATCAGCGAGCGGCCGGCGATCTCATCCGCCCGTCGCGCCGCCATGAAGGCGCGGACGTCGGTCGCCTCCAGCCGCGCGAACCGGCCGAGCGTGACTTCGCCGCCCCAATGCTCGGCCAGGAATTGCAGAAACTGCCGGACGTCGCGCGCGTAGGCTTCCAGCGTCTTGCCGGACAGCCGCCGCTCGGCCCGCAGATGCGACAGCCATTTCGCCATCTCGGCGGTGAGATCGGCGGCCGCACAGGAGAGTTCGAGCGGCGGAGGCGCGGGATGGGTTTTGGGCATGTGTCTTGTTGCCGACCAGAACGGATCCTCTCCGTCATTGCGAGCGAAGCGAAGCAATCCAGCTCAGTGCCGTGGCTTTTTGGATTGCTTCGTCGGCTTCGCCTCCTCGTAATGACGGGGATCGCGTTTCCGAATCATAGCCGATTTCCTTTCCCATTGATGAAACCGGGCTTTGGCGGCACACCGGGCCGATGGATGATTTGCCGACCAGCAGCCCGGGCTCCCACGCGTCTGCCAGCGTCGTCGACGTGCTGGTGCCGGTCGCGATCGACCAGGCCTATTCGTACCGGGTGCCGCGCGGCCTTTCGCTGAAGCCTGGCGACGTCGTGGCGGTGCCGCTGGGCGCCCGCGAAGTCCTTGGCGTGGTCTGGGCGGAGAATCCGAATCCGGACCCGCGGCTGCACAACCGCCTCAAGGATGTGGCTGAAAAGCTCGACGTGCCACCGCTGTGCGACGAGCTGCGGCGGATGGTCGACTGGGTTTCGACCTACACGCTGTCGGCGCGCGGTATGGTGCTGCGGATGTGCTTGCGGATGGGCGAGCATCTCGGCCCGGAGCGGCAGCGCCTGGGCGTACGGCTGGTCGGCTCGCCGCCGCAGCGGATGACGCCGGCACGCCGGCGCCTGTTGGAGATCCTGTCGGACGGGCTGCTGCACGGTAAATCCGACCTCGCCAAGGAAGCCGGCGTCAGCCCCGGCGTGATCGACGGACTGGTCGACGAGGGCACCCTGCAGGTCGAGCCGATGCCGCGTGAGAACTCTGCACCGGAGCCCGATCCGGATTTTGCGCCGGCTGACTTTTCACCCGAGCAGGCCCGCGCTGCCGAAACCATGCGCGGCCTGGTGACCGCTGGCGGCTTTCAGGCGGCGCTGATCGACGGCGTCACCGGCTCCGGCAAGACCGAAGTGTATTTCGAGGCCGTCGCCGAGGTGATCCGGCAGGGCCGGCAAAGCCTTATCCTGATGCCGGAGATCGCGCTCACCGGGCAGTTTCTCGAGCGCTTCTCCCTGCGATTCGGCGTGCGGCCGCTGGAGTGGCACTCCGAACTGACCCCGCGCGCCCGCGCGCGCAACTGGGCGGCAATCGCCGCGGGCCAGGCTCGCGTCGTGGTCGGCGCCCGTTCGGCGCTGTTTCTGCCTTACGCCGACCTCGGGCTGATCATCGTCGATGAGGAGCACGACCAGGCCTACAAGCAGGAAGACGGCGTGCATTATCACGCCCGCGACATGGCGGTGGTGCGGGCGTCGATCGCCAAAATTCCGATCGTGCTGGCGTCGGCGACGCCGTCGGTCGAGACCGAGGTCAATGCCCGCAAGGGCCGCTACATGCGGATTCCGCTGCCGTCACGGTTCGGCGGACAGCACATGCCGCAGATCGAGGCGATCGATCTGCGGCGCGAGCCGCCGATGCGCGGCCGCTTCATTTCGCCGCGGCTCGCCGAGCAGATCGGCTTCGCGATCGAGCGGCGCGAACAGGCGCTGCTGTTTCTCAATCGCCGCGGCTATGCGCCGCTGACGCTGTGCCGCGCCTGCGGGCATCGCTTTGCCTGCACGATCTGCGACGCCTGGCTGGTCGATCACCGTTTCCGGCAGCGCCTGGTGTGTCACCATTGCGGGTTCTCGATGCCGCGGCCGCCGGCCTGTCCGCATTGCGGCGCCGAGGGCTCGCTGGTCGCGGTCGGGCCCGGCGTGGAGCGGTTGCAGGAAGAGGCGGCGAGCCTGTTTCCCAATGCCCGCACCATGGTGCTGTCGAGCGATCTGATCACCTCGATCGAAACGATGCGGGCCGAGCTGAACGAGATCGCGGAGGGCCGTGTCGACATCATCATCGGCACCCAGCTCGTCGCCAAGGGCCACAACTTCCCGCGGCTCAATCTGGTCGGCGTCGTCGATGCCGACCTCGGCCTGTCCAACGGCGATCCGCGCGCCGCCGAGCGCACCTTCCAGCTGCTCAACCAGGTGATCGGGCGTGCGGGGCGTGAGCAGGGCCGCGGCGTCGGTTTCCTGCAGACGCACCAGCCCGAGCATCCGGTGATGAAAGCGCTGGTCGCCTGCGACCGCGAGGCCTTCTACGCCAGCGAAATCGATATCCGGGAGCGCACGCTGTACCCGCCGTTCGGCCGGCTCGCGAGCTTGATCATCTCGGCCGGCGACCGGCCGACCGCGGAAGGCTTCGGCCGTCAGCTCGCCAGCGCTGCGCCGCTCGATGAGCGGGTGCAGGTACTGGGCCCTGCCGAAGCGCCGCTCGCTGTGATCAAGGGGCGCTATCGATTCCGGCTGCTGGTGAAATCGGTACGCGGCTTCGATCTGTCGAACTACTTGCGCTCTTGGCTCGCCAAAGGACCCAAGACCAAGGGTAATCTGAAGCTAGAAGTCGACGTCGATCCGCAAAGCTTTCTGTGATCTTCAGCGTCGCCTGGACGACAAAAGAAAAGCCTGCCGTCATTGTCGACGGCAGGCTTTTGTCACGTGACGTCAGCGCGGCGTGCGGCTTGTTGCCGAACCAATCCGGACGTCAGGTGTTGTATCTGCAGAGGAAGCAGAACCGCTTCGCGGTTACATCACTTCCGCAACGACCCGGCCAACTCCACGGCTGGTCAGGCCGATCGCGCGCGCAGCGCCGGTCGACAGGTCGAGAACACGGCCGCGAATGAACGGCCCGCGATCGTTGATGGTGACGACCACGCTACGGCCGCCATGGGTGACGCGCAGCTTTGTGCCGAACGGCAGCGTGCGGTGCGCGGCGGTCATCGCGTTGGCGTTCATGCGCTGGCCCGACGCGGTGCGGCTGCCGGACTCATTGCCGTAGTACGAAGCCATACCGGAGAAGCTGCGGCCACCGCCGCTCTCCACCGCCGCATTGGCCGAGCGCCAGTCGCTGTGGTGGCTATGGTGGTGGTGGCGGTGATGCCGGCTCTTCGCCGAGGCTTCGCCTACCGATCCGCCAAGGAAGACAGAGGCGACGATCATCGCCGCGGCCGCAGCCGGCCCGGTGGTGAGCAGCGCCGGTGTTTTCTTTCGAACCATATCCTATCCTTAAGTCGAGTATTGCCCCATATGCGGCAAGTGGAACCCCCGTCCCTATGTTCGTGGTCGAACGAGTGGCCTTGTAATGAGGCTGAATATAGGCGGTCAATCCTCCATATTTCGCGCTGCAATATTTGGTGATCTTTCGCAGTACAACGCGGTACTCTGATATTAACAACTATTTTACTTTTCGAATACTTCGAATGCTTGTCGGATACTGAATTACGAAGTTTTCATGAACGCCGATGGCGAATCACACAAGTAATCGATTGTTAAGGCTGAGTGCGTGCGTCGACAGCGGTTCTGCAACCCCAAATAGAGAAGTTGCGACCAGCGGGATTAGCCCCATGCGTGGCGCGAAGGGGCTCCCAGCCCGCGCTTCGCGCCTGCGAGGCTCTTCTCCGGCTTAGTGGGCAGGCTTAGCGGGCAGGTCTTTTCGGCTTCGCGGCAGATCCTGGCCTGGGTCCATCTGGCGCCAAGCAGTGCGCTCACGACTGACGTGACGCGTTCTCTCCGCCGCCTCGACGATTGATCTGCAACAAGGCGCCGCGGGCTCGTGCCATCGTGTTGCACCTGCGCGCGCGCTATGTTAGCAAAGCCGCGATTTTAAAGGCCGCCGGACCATCGTGCCGGTCAGAAATCGAAGTCCAGCTTGAATTCCAAGGGCTTAAATCGGGGGCGCCGCTTCGTGGCGACGGTTTTTTCCTTGGCCATTTGACAGCAAGAAGAGCGCGCTCGTGGCATCTGAAGATCCATCGGTTTCCGGAGTCTCCGGTCGTTACGCGACCGCTTTGTTTGAACTGGCCCGCGACGAAAAATCCATCGATGCGGTGTTGGCCGATCTGGACAAGTTCAGTGCCATGCTGGCGGGTAGCCCGGATCTCGTCCGTCTCGTCCGTAGCCCGGTGTTCGCCTCCGAGGTGCAGGGCAAGGCGCTGGCCGCGGTGCTCGACAAGGCGGGCATCACCGGCATCAGCGCCAATTTTCTGAAAGTGCTCGCTGCCAACCGTCGGCTGTTCGTCGTCGCCGACGTGATCCGCGCCTATCGCGCGTTGGTCGCCAAGTTCAAGGGCGAGGCGACCGCCGATGTGACCGTGGCCGAGAAGCTCAGCGACAAGAATCTCGAAGCGCTGAAGGCGGCGCTGAAGTCGGTGACCGGCAAGGACGTCGCCCTCAATATCAACGTCGATCCGGCGATCATCGGCGGGCTTGTCGTCAAGCTCGGTAGCCGCATGGTCGACAGTTCGCTCCGCACCAAACTCAATTCGATCAAGCACGCGATGAAAGAGGCAGGCTGATGGACATCCGCGCCGCGGAAATTTCCGCGATCCTCAAGGACCAGATCAAGAATTTCGGCCAGGAAGCCGAAGTCTCCGAGGTCGGACAGGTGTTGTCCGTCGGCGACGGTATCGCCCGCGTTTATGGCCTGGATAACGTGCTCGCCGGTGAAATGGTCGAGTTCGAGAACGGCACGCGCGGCATGGCGCTCAATCTCGAAACCGACAACGTCGGCGTCGTGATCTTCGGTGCCGACCGCGAGATTAAGGAAGGCCAGACCGTCAAGCGCACCCGTTCGATCGTGGACGCGCCGGTCGGCAAGGGTCTGCTCGGCCGCGTCGTCGACGCTCTGGGCAATCCGATCGACGGCAAGGGGCCGATCCAGGCGGTCGAGCGCAAGCGCGTCGACGTCAAGGCGCCCGGCATCATTCCGCGCAAGTCGGTGCACGAGCCGATGGCGACCGGCCTGAAGTCGATCGACGCGCTGATCCCGATCGGCCGTGGCCAGCGCGAGCTGATCATCGGCGACCGTCAGACCGGCAAGACCGCGATCGCGCTCGACGCCATTCTGAACCAGAAGTCGTTGAACGTCGAAGGCGCGCCGGAGAGCCAGAAGCTGTACTGCGTTTACGTCGCGGTCGGTCAGAAGCGCTCCACCGTTGCCCAGTTCGTGAAGGTTCTGGAAGAGCAGGGCGCGCTGGAATACTCGGTCGTCGTCGCCGCCACCGCGTCGGACCCGGCTCCGATGCAGTACATCGCGCCGTTCACCGGCTGCACCATCGGCGAGTACTTCCGCGACAACGGCATGCACGCCGTAATCATCTACGACGACTTGTCCAAGCAGGCCGTCGCTTACCGCCAGATGTCGCTGCTGCTGCGCCGTCCGCCGGGCCGCGAAGCGTATCCGGGCGACGTGTTCTATCTGCACTCCCGCTTGCTGGAACGCGCCGCGAAGCTGAACGACGAGAAGGGCGCCGGTTCGCTCACCGCTCTGCCGGTGATCGAAACCCAGGCCAACGACGTGTCGGCCTACATTCCGACCAACGTGATCTCGATCACCGACGGCCAGATCTTCCTGGAAACCGACCTGTTCTTCCAGGGCATCCGCCCGGCCGTGAACGTCGGTCTGTCGGTGTCGCGCGTCGGTTCGTCGGCTCAGACCAAGGCGATGAAGAAGGTCGCCGGCAAGATCAAGGGCGAGCTTGCGCAGTACCGCGAAATGGCGGCGTTCGCACAGTTCGGCTCCGACCTCGACGCCGCGACCCAGCGCCTGCTGAACCGCGGTTCGCGTCTGACCGAACTCCTGAAGCAGCCGCAGTTCTCGCCGCTGAAGATGGAAGAGCAGGTCTGCGTGATCTGGGCCGGCACCAACGGCTATCTCGATGCGCTGCCGCTCAACAAGGTGCGCGCGTTCGAAGACGGCCTGCTGGCGCTGCTGCGCGGCAAGGAGTCGAGCATCTTGGAAGCGATCCGCACCAGCCGCGATCTCAGCGACGACTCCGCTGCGAAGCTCAAGGCGGTTGTCGAGAGCTACGCCAAGACGTTCGCTTGATGCTGTCATGGCCGGGGTCTTCCCCGGCCATCCACGTCCTCGACGTGGCTATTCGACATCGTGGATGCCCGGGGCGAGCCCGGGCATGACGAATGTGAGGTTCGCGGTCGGATCACAGGTCAGATCGCCGGGGTGGACTGAGAATGGCTTCACTTAAAGACATGCGCGTCCGCATCGCCTCGACGAAGGCGACGCAGAAGATCACCAAGGCGATGCAGATGGTGGCCGCCTCGAAGCTGCGCCGCGCCCAGATGGCGGCGGAAGCAGCGCGGCCCTACGCCGAGAAGATGGAAGCGGTGATCTCGAATATCGCCGGTGCCGCAGCGGGCTCGCCCGGCGCGCCGGTGCTTCTGGCCGGCAACGGCAAGGACCAGGTTCATTTGCTGCTGGTGTGCACGGGTGAACGCGGCCTGTCCGGTGCGTTCAACTCCTCGATCGTCCGCCTCGCTCGCGAGCGCGCGCTCGAGCTGATGAGCCAGGGCAAGACCGTCAAGTTCTTCTGCGTTGGCCGCAAGGGTTACGAGCAGCTGCGCCGTAACTTCGAGAAGCAGATCATCGACAATGTCGAGCTGCGCTCGGTGCGTCAGATCGGCTTCGTCAACGCTGAGGACATCGCCAAGAAGGTGATCGCCCGCTTCAACGCCGGCGAGTTCGACGTCTGCACGCTGTTCTACTCGCGCTTCAAGTCGGTGATCTCGCAGATCCCGACCGCCCAGCGGTTGATCCCGCTGGAAGTGGCGGCGCCCGCCGCAGGCGCGGTGGCGACCTCATACGAATACGAGCCGGAAGAGGACGAGATCCTCTCGGGCCTCCTGCCGCGCAACCTCGCGGTGCAAATCTTCCGCGCTCTGCTCGAGAACAACGCGTCGTTCTACGGCGCGCAGATGAGCGCGATGGACAACGCTACCCGCAACGCCGGTGAAATGATCCGCAAGCAGACGCTGGTCTACAACCGCACCCGGCAGGCGATGATCACCAAGGAACTGATCGAGATCATCTCGGGCGCCGAGGCGATCTGACGCGACTTCACAAGGTTTTACGTCCGGTCGATCGACCGTGGACGGGTTTTCGGACTTCAGGGAGACAGTTGAAATGGCTACACCCGCCAATCAGACCGGACGCATCACGCAGGTGATCGGCGCCGTCGTCGACGTTCAGTTCGAAGGGCATCTGCCGGCCATTCTGAACGCCATCGAAACCAAGAACGGCGACAACCGCCTGGTGCTCGAAGTTGCGCAGCACCTCGGTGAATCGACCGTCCGCACCATCGCGATGGACACCACCGAAGGTCTGGTTCGCGGCCAGGAAGTCACCGACACCGGCGCGCCGATCTCGGTGCCGGTCGGCGACGGCACGCTCGGCCGCATCATGAACGTGATCGGTGAGCCGGTCGACGAGCAGGGCCCGATCAAGTCGGAAGGTCTTCGCGCCATCCACCAGGAAGCCCCGGCCTACACCGACCAGTCGACCGAAGCAGAAATCCTCGTCACCGGCATCAAGGTCGTCGATCTGCTCGCGCCCTACGCCAAGGGCGGCAAGATCGGCCTGTTCGGCGGCGCCGGCGTCGGCAAGACCGTGCTGATCCAAGAACTGATCAACAACGTCGCCCGCGCCCACGGCGGTTACTCGGTGTTCGCCGGCGTCGGCGAGCGCACCCGCGAAGGCAACGACCTCTATCACGAGTTCATCGAATCCGGCGTCAACAAGAAGGGCGGCGGCGAAGGCTCCAAGTGCGCCCTGGTGTACGGCCAGATGAACGAACCGCCCGGCGCCCGCGCCCGCGTCGGCCTGACCGGTCTGACCGTCGCCGAGCACTTCCGCGACCAGGGCCAGGACGTGCTGTTCTTCGTCGACAACATCTTCCGCTTCACCCAGGCCGGCTCGGAAGTGTCGGCGCTGCTCGGTCGTATCCCGTCGGCGGTGGGTTATCAGCCGACGCTGGCGACCGACATGGGCGCGCTGCAGGAGCGCATCACCACCACCACCAAGGGTTCGATCACTTCGGTGCAGGCCATCTACGTTCCGGCCGACGACTTGACCGACCCGGCGCCGGCGACCTCGTTCGCCCACTTGGACGCCACCACCGTGCTCAACCGTGCGATCTCGGAAAAGGGCATCTACCCGGCGGTGGACCCGCTCGACTCGACCTCGCGCATGCTGTCCGCCTCGATCGTCGGCGAAGAGCACTACACCACCGCGCGCATGGTTCAGCAGATCCTGCAGAAGTATAAGTCGCTGCAGGACATCATCGCCATCCTGGGCATGGACGAACTGTCCGAAGAGGACAAGCTGACCGTGGCTCGCGCCCGTAAGATCGAGCGCTTCCTGTCGCAGCCGTTCTTCGTCGCCGAAGTGTTCACCGGCTCGCCGGGCAAGTTCGTCGACCTCGTCGACACCATCAAGGGCTTCCGCGCCATCTGCGAAGGCAAGTACGACCACCTGCCGGAAGCGGCGTTCTACATGGTCGGCACCATCGAAGAGGCGGTCGAGAAGGGCAAGAAGCTCGCCGCCGAGGCGGCCTGAGCCGAGAGAGCACGTCATGGCCGGGCGTGACCCGGCCATCCATCGCCTCAAATCGTTTCACTGATGGACCCGCGGGTCGAGCCCGCGGGTGACCGCAGAGAGAGCAGCGAGCATGTCCACCTTCCACTTCGATCTGGTTTCGCCCGAACAAGTCGCCTTCTCCGGCCAAGTTGATCAGGTCGATATTCCGGGCGCCGAGGGTGACTTCGGTGTGCTCGCCGGTCATGCGCCGGTGGTGGCGGTGATCCGTCCCGGCATCCTCACCGTGACGGCGGGCGCCAACAAGCAGAAGATCGTAGTGCTCGGAGGCATCGCCGAAGTGTCTGAGAAGGGCCTCACCGTTCTGGCCGACGTCGCGACCGCGGCACCTGACTTGGACCTGCAGGACTTCGCCGCGACCATCCAGACGATGGAGCAGCAGATTCCCGGCAAGGTCGGCGACGAGCTCGACCGCGCGATCGAGCGCCTGGATCACTTCAAGAGCATCCAGCACGAGCTCAACACCACTGCGATGCACTGACGTCGCGATCGAGTGTTCTGAAGTTTCGAATGGCCGGGCATCGTCCCGGCCATTTGCTTTTGAGGCGGCGCTCTACACAGTGGTCATTGCCGGGCTTGACCCGGCAATCCATCTGTTTTCCCAAGAATGATGGATGCGCGGGTCAAGCCCGCGCATGACGTACGGTAGTGAAGAAGGCGCCGCAGCTAAGCTCGAGCGGCGGCAAACCGCGAAAAACTCCGCGCAACTTCACGATAGACTTCTCGGCGGAACGGTACGACGAGATCGGCAACGCGGTCGAGGCGCTCCCAGCGCCAGGCATCGAATTCCGGCGGCATGTCGTTGCGGACGGCGAGCGGATCGATCTCCGCCTCGCTGCCGGTGAAGCGCAGCGCGAACCACTTCTGGCGCTGACCGCGAAACACGGCGAGGCGGTGGGCTGGGCCGTCGTAAGGCGGGAAGTCGTAGCTGACCCAGTCGGTTTCGCCGAGAATCTCGGCGTTGGTCACGCCAGTCTCTTCCCAAAGTTCGCGCATTACCGCGATCCGCGGCTCTTCGCCTTCGTCGATGCCACCTTGCGGCATCTGCCATTCGAGGCCCGGCAGAATGATCTCCGGGCCGTCGTCGCGAAACCGTCGCCCAATCAGAACCCGGCCGTCGCCGCCAAACAGCGCGATGCCGACATTGCGGCGATACGGGAGAGACTCGACGGGCGGGCGCGGGGTCACGACGCCATCAGGGTCCGGAAGTAGCCGATGGTCTCCTTCAGACCGTCGGCGAGAGGCACCTTCGGCTCCCATCCCAGCTCGCGGCGGGCCAGCGAGATGTCGGGCTGGCGCTGGCGCGGATCGTCCGACGGCAGCGGCATCATCACCAGATTCGACTTCGAGTCGGTCATTTCGATCACCATCTCGGCGAGCTGCCGAATGGTGAACTCGACGGGATTGCCGAGATTGACCGGTCCGATGAACTCATCGCCGCTTGCCATCAGCTTGGCGAAGCCGTCGAGCAGGTCGGTGACGTAGCAGAACGACCGCGTTTGGCTGCCGTCGCCATAGATGGTGATGTCGTTGCCGGACAGCGCCTGGACGATGAAGTTCGACACCACGCGACCGTCGTTGGGATGCATCCGCGGCCCGTAGGTATTGAAGATCCGCGCGACCTTGATCTTCACCTTGTGCTGGCGGTGATAGTCGAAGAACAGCGTCTCGGCCGCGCGCTTGCCCTCGTCGTAACAGGCGCGGATGCCGAGCGGATTGACGTGGCCCCAATAGCTCTCGGGCTGGGGGTGCACGTTGGGGTCGCCGTAAACCTCGCTGGTCGAGGCCTGGAAAATCTTGGCGCGGGTACGCTTGGCGAGGCCCAGCATGTTGATGGCGCCGTGCACCGACGTCTTCAACGTCTGCACCGGATCGTGCTGGTAGTGCACGGGCGAAGCCGGACACGCGAGATTGTAGATGTCGTCGACCTCGACATAGAGCGGGAAGGTGACGTCGTGGCGCATCACCTCGAATCGGGGCGTACCGACCAGATGTTCGATGTTGCGCCGCCAGCCGGTGAAATAATTGTCGACGCACAGAACTTCATGGCCTTCGGCCAACAGCTTGTCGCACAGGTGCGAGCCGATGAAGCCGGCACCGCCGCTCACGAGAATTCGTCGGGACAATCGCATCGCTGGGTCCTGGACAGGGGCGGGTTCGGACGCGCCTCAGTCGCGGGAACGGGTGCCCATTTGGCTCGAAACGCCCGGCCGGACGCGGTCGCGTCGGCCGTTTTCCGCCGCATTGAATGGCAAGAAACCCCATGCTAGGCAAGCGTCGAAACCGTGGCTCGCTGTTGCGAGCGGCTGCCACCGGCTGCGGCGGCAACCGTCCCGGCGGTGTCGCCGATCCACGCGGGCGGCGCGTCGCCTGCTGCGACTTGCGCCAGGCGAATTCAATTCATGACCACGCCCGTCGATACCTCCAAGCTCCGCATTCTCGAAATTGGCGGCGGCTATTTCAAACTGCAGTATCCAGAGCGCACCACCTGCCTGTGGACCTGGACCAAGCTGACCGATGATTTCGGCAAGCTCGACGGCTTCTCGACGCCGGACCGCGTGCTGCGCGAGCTGCGCGCTGCCGGCCGCGGCGAATACGACGTCGTGGTGGTCAACAGCCTGCGCTATTCGCCCTGGCATCCGCGTTATTGGGCGCGCGGCATCTTCTACACCCCGACCAATCCATGGGCCGCGCTGACCCGCCAATTCGGCCCCAGCCTGTTCCGCTGGGTGAAGTCGCCCGTGCCGGTGGTCGCGGTCGAGATGGACGATCACTTCGCGATCTCGAAGAGCAGCGTCTTCCTGCTCGACAAGGCGAAGGCGTATTTCAAACGCGAGCTGCCTTGCGACAAATGGCAGGCGTTGGCCGGCACCGTGCATCCGCATCTGCCGACGCTGCGCTATCGGCGCAGCGAGAAGTGGCAGCGCCGGATCGACAAGCTGCAGCCGATCTCACTGCCGCAATTCCGGTTCGACCCACGCTGGCGGGACGCGCCGTTTCCGGAGAAGACACACGACATTTTCTTCATCGGCTCGGTCGACGGCAATTCCACGGTACGGCGCGACGGTCTGCCGGAGCTGGAGCGGCTGCGGGCGGCGGGCGTGCGGATCGATCAGCCGACCGAGCGACTGCCTTACGACGTCTTCATGGAGCGGATGTCGCATTCCTGGCTGGCGTGGTCGCCGGAGGGCATGGGCTGGGACTGCTACCGGCATTACGAAGCGCCGATCGTGCAGTCGGTGCCGCTGATGAACAACCCGACCATCCTGCGCTATGCACCGCTGCTGTCCGGTCAGCACGGCGTGTACTACGACATCGAACCCGGCGGGCTGGAGCGCGCCGTCATGTCAGCGCTGGCGGACAAGGACAAGCTGCGCCGCATGGCGCTGGCTGCGCGCGACCACGTCTTCGCCCACCACACCGTGAAGGCGCACTGCGATCATATCCTGCAGACCGCGATGGCAGCGGGATGATGGTCTCGCGGTCCCTTGTCACCGCGCGACGAGGCGGCACGATTGGTCACGGAGTTCTCGCGTCGTTGCGCGGAGCGTAGCCATGGAGCAATGCAGGGCTCAGTTCACCGAGCCCCTGGACTGCTTCGCTGCGCTTGCAACGATGAAAGGATTGGTCGCCTCACACCGCCGCGGCGAGCTGCGAGAATTCCTTGACGACGCGCTCGTAGACCGGCCGCTTGAACGGCACGATCAGCTCCGGAAGATTGTGCATCGGCTCCCAGCGCCAGCTGGTGAACTCCGCCTTGTGGCCGCCGCCGGGGTGGACGACGTTGATCTCGGAGTCCGCGCCGGTGAAGCGGGCCGCGAACCATTTCTGGCGCTGGCCGCGATAGCGACCCTTCCAGGCGCGGCCGGCCACGGTGCGGGGGATATCGTAGATCAGCCAGTCCGGGACCTCGGCGAGCTTCTCGACCGAGTGGACGCTGGTCTCTTCATAAAGCTCGCGCTTGGCGGCTTCCCAGGTGTCTTCGCCGGGATCGACGCCACCTTGCGGCATTTGCCAGACGTGGGTGTCGTCGACGTGTTCGATGCCGCCGGTGCGGCGCCCGATGAAGACGAGACCCTCCCGGTTGATCAGCATCACGCCGACGCAGGTTCGATAGGGCAGGTCTTCGTAGCGGGCCATTCCGTCAGTGCCTTCCGCATCCCCGAGGTTGGGGTGACTCAACTTGATTTTGATTTCAGCATCGCCGTTGTCAATGGCGCCAGGAGGATCCCGCGACTCTCCAAGCTCTTGCTCCAGTTGACAATTCGTTCAATCGTCACCGGAAGCGCAGAAGCCATGCCGACAGCGCTGCCCCGCTCCTTGGCAATGCTCTCCAGCCGCGCCAGCGCCTTGTCGATATCGGCTCCGGCCGGCACCTGATCGATCGTGAGATCGGCCCGCACGAATGGGATCGCCAGCGATTTCGCCAGTGTTCCGGCGACGCTGCGCGGCGCGGTGCCGTCATCCAGATAGCCGAGACCGCGCTTGGCGGCGTCGCGGATCACCGCCTGCATCGCGGGCTCGGTGGCGACGAACCGCGCGCCCATGAAGTTCGACAGGCCGACATAGCCTTGGATCCGGCTGAGATGCCAATTCAGGCGGTCGAGATTCTGCTCCGGTGCGCTGGAGGTCAGCAGCGTCTGCGGTCCGGGGTCGTTGTCCGGATAATCGAACGGCTCCATCGGAATCTGCAGAATGACTTCGTGGCGCTTGGTCCGCGCTTCGGTCGCAAGCTTGCCCGGGTCCGATCCGTAGGGCGTGAACGCCAGCGCCACCGCGGCCGGCAGCTTCATCACTGCATCGTTGGTGCGGGCCGCGCCGATGCCGAGCCCTCCGACCACGATCGTCACGGTCGGCATCCGCTCAGCCTTGGCGCGATCGGCATCGGTTGTCATCGCATAGGCCGAGAACGGCTTCAGCCCGCCGGCCATCACCGGGATCATGCCATAGCGCGACTGCTCCAGCAGCTTCGGATTGATGCCGTCTGAAGTCGCTGGTCCTGCCGGAGGCTCGCCCTTGTCGGAGCCGTCGGTCCCGACCACGACGTCCTGACGCGTGCCCTTGGAGCCGTCGATAATGGTGATGGTCTTCTGACCGGCAGCCGCGTCTTTCGGCTCAGCGGCATCCTTCTTCTCGGCGGCAGCCGCCGGAGCATTCTCCGGCTTGCCGCTCTGATCCTTCCCGGCTTCGGCCGAGGCCTGCTTGGCCTCTTCGGGGCTTGGTTTGATCTCGACCCGCACCACTGGTTCGCCGCCAAATGGATCATTGCCGAACAGCGCGAAGCCGAGGAACACCAGCACGAACAGGCCGAGCAGCGCCGCCACCCCTTGGGTGGCGTTGAACGGCAGCCGGTAATGGCGCAGCCGCTGCCACCGGTTCCGCTTCTGACCCAGCGGGGTGCTTAGTTCGTCCGCCGCCACTGCCAACGATCTCCCGAATCAGTCGCAGGCGACGATAGCACGACACAGCCGGAGACCGCCGAGGGACGCCGCGTCAGGACGGGCCGCGCAGCAAAAAGGGCGGCCCGCAGGCCGTCCTTTCAGCAGATACATCAACCTTGATACGAACGATCAGTTCGCTGCCTTGTTGCCGGCCGGCTTGTCGATCGCAGCCTTGTCGCCGGTGGTCTGCTTGTCGGCCGGAGCCGAAGCGTTGACCTTGATGCCGTGCAGCAGATCGGCGGCGGCCTTCAGCGCCTTGTCGTCCTTGGCTTCCGGCGGCACGTAGGACTGCGAGCCGGTCTTCTCGTCGCCGTCGGCGCCCTTCAGATGGCCGCGCAGCGAGGCTTCGCCCTTGGTGTCGGTCCGGGCCTTGAGGTCGGCCGGCACGTCCTGCATCACTTCGATATCCGGAGTGATGCCCTTGGCCTGAATCGACTTGCCCGACGGCGTGTAGTAGCGCGCCGTGGTCAGCCGCAGGGCGCCGTTGCCGGAGCCGAGGGGAATGATGGTCTGCACCGAGCCCTTACCGAACGAACGGGTGCCGACCACGGTGGCGCGCTTGTGATCCTGCAGCGCACCGGCGACGATTTCCGAAGCGGAGGCCGAGCCGCCGTTTACCAGAACGATCACCGGCTTGCCCTTGGTGAGGTCGCCCGCATGGGCGGAGCGGCGCTGGGTCTCTTCGGCATTGCGGCCGCGGGTCGAGACAATCTCGCCGCGATCCAGGAACGCGTCCGACACCGTCACGGCTTCCTCGAGCAGGCCGCCCGGGTTGTTGCGCAGATCGAGGATGAAGCCCTTCAGCTTGTCGGCGCCGATCTGGTTGGTGAGGTTCGCGATCTCCTTCTTGAGCCCTTCGGTGGTCTGCTCGTTGAAGGTGGTGATGCGGATGTAGCCGATGTCGCTGTCTTCGACGCGCGCGCGCACCGAACGGACGCGGATGTTGTCGCGCACCAGCGTGACTTCGATCGGGTTGTCCTGGCCCTTGCGGACGATCTTCAGCCGGATCTTGGTATTGACCGGGCCGCGCATCTTCTCGACCGCCTGGTTCAGGGTCAGGCCCTGCACCGCCTCGTCGTCGAGATTGGTGATGATGTCGTTGGCCAGAATGCCGGCCTTCGACGCCGGGGTGTCGTCGATCGGCGACACCACCTTGATCAGACCGTCTTCCATGGTGACTTCGATGCCGAGGCCGCCGAATTCGCCGCGGGTCTGCACCTGCATGTCACGGAAGCTCTTGGCATCCATGTAGCTGGAGTGCGGATCGAGACCGGCCAGCATGCCGCTGATGGCGGATTCGATCAGCTTGGAATCGTCGGGCTTCTCCACGTAGTCGCTGCGCACCCGCTCGAACACGTCGCCGAACAGATTGAGCTGGCGGTAGGTGTCGGAGGTGGCGGCGCTAGCGGTGGCGCCCATCAGCATCGTGCGAGGTTGGGTGACGAAAAGTGTCAGCGCGGCACCGGTGACGGCGCTGAGGAGGATTACCGAAGTCTTGCGCATCATCCGCGAACCTTCTCGCCTTCATTTGCGGCCCACCATGGGCCTGGATCGATGGGAGTGCCGTCTTTACGGAACTCGACGTAGAGCACGGGCTGACTGGCGTTGGCCGCGAGGATCGAGGCGACCCGCGAGGTCGAACCCATGGTCGCGACCGGCTCTCCCGTGAGCACGAACTGCCCGATATTGACTGAAATGCGCTCCATCCCGGCGATCAGGACATGATACCCGCCACCGGCATTGAGGATCAAGAGTTGTCCATAGGAGCGGAACGGGCCGGCATAGACCACCCAGCCATCGCAAGGTGTTGTAATCTGGGCGCCAGCGCGCGTCGCCAGTGAGATGCCGCGCTCGACGCCGCCAACCCCGTCGGGGCGCCCGAATTCGCGGATCTTGGTGCCGTTGACCGGCAGCGGCAGCATGCCCTTGGCGGAAGCGAACGCGATCGCCGGGCTCAGCCGGCCGGGGTCCTTCAGCGCCGCCAGGTTGGCCTTGCCGGCAGCCGGAGCGCCCTTCTGATCGGCGGCGGCCGCAGCCTTCGCGGCGCTCTTGAGGTCCTGCTCCATCTTGGCAATCAGGCCCTGGAGGCTGTCGACTTGGCGCGACAGCGTCAGCGCCCGGCCGCGCTCGGCCTCGATGTCCTTCTCGACCGCACTCTGTTGCCGCTGCCGCTCTTCGATCAAGGCGGCGAGCCGTGTCTGGTCGGTGGTCAGGTTATTGCGGTCGGCGGCGAGCTGGTCGCGCTCGGCGGCGATCTTCTGGCGCACCGCGATCAGTTCGCCGAGATCGATGGCGAGACGCTCCGCGCGGGTCCGCAGCTCCGGCACCACTGCGCCGAGCAGGATCGCGGTGCGCAGCGACTCCAGTGCGTCTTCGGGGCGCACCAGCAGTGCGGGCGGGGCGCGGCGCCCGGCGCGCTGAAGGGCGGCCAGCACCTCGCCGATCTCGCCGCGGCGGGCGTCCAGCGAGGTGCGGATTTCAGTCTCGCGCGCGTCGAGCGGGCGGAGGCGCGCTTCGGCGTCGCTGATGCGGGTTTCGACCGCCCGCACCTTGGCGGCGACGTCGATCAGTTCCTGGTTGAGCTTGGTGCGGTCGGCGCCGATCGCCGCCAGATCGGCCTTGAGCTTGTCCTGCTGCTCGGCGGCGCTTTTCTGCTGCGCCCGCGCCGCTTCCAGCTCCTGCTCATGCTGCTTGATCAGGTCCGCCATCGACGGCGCCGCCGTCGTGGCGGCCGGAGCGGTCTGGGCCTTCGCAGAGGAGATCAGCGCCCCGTCCGGACGCGCCAAGTCGCCCGCCCACAAGCCCGCAGCGAGCCCGGCGGACAATAGAACCGCGGGCCGCCAGGAGCCGGCAGCCGCAATGTGCCTCGCAGCCGTGTTGCGCGGTGCATGCATCGGTTCGCTACGGCGTTGGTTACGCACGATGGTAAGGATGTCCCGCCAAAATCGTCGCGGCCCGATAGATCTGCTCCAGCAGCATCACGCGAACCATTTGGTGCGGCCATGTCGCCCCCCCGAACGACATGCTCAGCTTTGCCTTGCGCCGCAATTCAGGCAAAAGTCCGTCTGCCCCGCCGATCACGAAAATAGTACCGGGCACCTGCTCGTCCCGCCATCGGCCGAGCTGAGCGGCGAAGGCGGTGCTGCCGAGGCTCTGTCCGCGCTCGTCGAGCGTGACCAACACGGCGCCATCCGGCACCTGAGCGATGATCGCTGCGGCTTCTTCCGCCATCCGGGCGGGTGCCTCACGGGCGCGGCTTTCGGCAATTTCATGGACATCGAGGCCGCGGAAGCCGAGCTTACGGCCGAGGTCATCGAACCGCGCACGATAGCGCTCGGCAAGCTCGCGCTCCGGCCCCTGTTTCAGCTTCCCGACAGCCAGAATCAATAGTCGCATCAGCTCACGCGCCCTTTGCGCGAGAGCCGCGCTACCCATCCGTCAGACACGCGTCTTCAGCCGCGCCGACGCCACACGCACTACGATGACTACAGCGTCTTCGCCGGCGCCGGACCTTGCGTCCACAACCGTTCGAGGTTGTAGAACTCGCGGACCTCGGGACGGAAGACGTGCAACACGACGTCGCCGGCGTCGATCAGCACCCAATCGCAGTTCGGCAAGCCTTCGACGTGCGGCGCGGCGATGCCGGCCTGCTTCAGGGCCTTGACGACATTCTCGGCGATCGCGCCAACATGACGGTTCACCCGTCCAGTGGTGACGACCACGTAGTCGAACATCGCTGATTTGCCGCGGAGGTCGATGGTCACCGTCTCCTCCGCCTTCATGTCGTCGAGGCGGGAGAGGATCAGTTGCAGCGTCGCTTCCGCATCCGGCGCAGCCTTGAACTGCGATGCATCCGGCGCGATCGCCTCAGGGGTCGGTACTGGCGCAGTCCTGGTTGACGCGGACCGCGAAGCCTTTGCCGCGACCGATTTCGGCAAAGCCGACGTAGACAATACAGAAGTGGTCAGGGACCTTTCCTTTCACTGTATCGTGGGTGCCGACTCCCGGCGCCCACAGGCCATTCTAAAGCAATTTCCAGCAAAGTGGAATCCAGGGCGCCTTGCAGGAGCCGTAAACGCCGCCGCGCCGTCTCGCAAAAGTCACACATCCGATGTGGGGAGCGCCGCGCCGAGAGTCCAGCGAACGCCACCATCATGTCTTCCAGCTTCCGTCGGGGTTCCGCAAAGCGGTCGACGACACCGGCGATTTCAGCCCGGTGAGAAACACCCAGGCGGGTGGGTGGCGATCCGCCAGGGTCGCTGCTTCATTAGTAGGAATTCGCATTCGCATCAGACGCTGCGCGGCGGGAGCCGCGAGCGCGCGGAGGCTCGTGGGGGGACGGTCGATCACCGCGATCGGGACCTCGGCCGCGATCTGCTGCCACTGCTGCCAGCGATGGAACTGAGCCAGATTGTCCGCGCCCATGATCCAGACGAAGCGAGCGCCAGGACAATGCCGGCGCAGATAGCGGAGAGTGTCTGCAGTGTAGCGGGTGCCGATGACGGCTTCGAGACGACTGACCTGGATGCGCGGATCGTCCGCGATCGCTTGCGCCGCGGCAACCCGGGCGTCGATCTCGCGCAGGCTGGAGATATCCTTCAGCGGATTGCCCGGTGATACCAGCCACCACACCCGATCGAGCTTCAGCCGTTTGAGCGCGAACTGACTGATCGCGCGATGTGCCAGATGCGGCGGATTGAACGAGCCGCCGAGCAGGCCGATCCGCATCCCCGGCGTAAACGGCGGAATCGCTCGGCGGGCTGCGGCGAGGTCCGTCGTCACCTCAGCCTCGGCGGCACGGCAGCATCACGGCCGGGTCTGTCCGCTGCCATGGATGCGATACTTGAACGTCGTCAGCTGTTCGGCACCGACCGGTCCGCGGGCGTGGAATTTCCCGGTGGCGATTCCAATCTCGGCGCCAAAGCCGAACTCACCGCCGTCTGCAAACTGCGTCGATGCGTTATGCAGCACGATCGCGGAGTCGACTTCGCTGAGAAACTTCGCTGCCGCCTGCGCATCCTCGGCGACGATCGCATCGGTGTGATGCGATCCGTGGTCGTGAATATGTGCGATCGCAGCGTCGACACCGTCGACCAGCTTGGCGGCGATGACTGCATCGAGATACTCAGTATCCCAGTCCTCATCACTCGCCGGCTTTACCCGGGGATCGACCTGTTGCACGGCCTGATCGCCGCGCACTTCGCACCCCGAGTCGATCAGCATCGTCACCAGCGGTGCAAGATGCGTCGCAGCGGCCGCGCGATCGATCAGCAGCGTTTCGGCTGCGCCGCAGACGCCCGTGCGGCGCATCTTGGCGTTCAGCACGATCGACTTGGCCATCGCCAGATCAGCGCTGCGATCGACATAGACGTGATTGACGCCTTCCAGATGCGCGAACACCGGCACCCGCGCTTCGCTTTCGACGCGAGCCACCAGGCTCTTGCCGCCGCGCGGCACGATAACGTCGACCGTTCCATCAAGGCCCGAAAGCAACAAGCCCACCGCCGCCCTGTCGCGGGTCGGCACCAAAGTAATCGCCGCATCCGGCAGCCCGGCCTCGCGCAGACCCTGCACCAGGCAGTCATGGATTGCGCGGCAGGAGCGGAAGCTCTCCGAGCCGCCGCGCAGGATCACGGCATTGCCGGACTTCAGGCACAGCACGCCGGCGTCAGCCGCCACGTTGGGGCGGCTTTCGAAGATCACCGCCACGACTCCGAGCGGCACGCGGACGCGCTCGATGGTCATTCCATTCGGCCGCTGCCAGCTTTCGGTCACCGTGCCGACCGGGTCGGCGATGCCGCGCACCACCGCGATGCCTTCGGCCATCGCTTCAACGCGCGCAGGTGTCAGCGTCAAACGGTCCAAGAATGCCGACGTGGTACCGGCCGCTTTCGCATCGGCGACATCCTCGGCGTTCGCCGCCAGGATCTTATCGGCACCGGCGCGGATAGCCCGCTCCATCGCTTCCAGCGCGCGGTTCTTCTGCTCCGGTGGCGCCAGCGCCAGGGTCCGCGCGGCTGCGCGGGCCTGTCGACCCAGGTCGGTCATCAGCGTCGTCAGTTCGGCGCTGCCGTCGATGGCTTTGAGCGAGGCGGTCATAGCGGTTGAGCCTGAAAAATCCGTGGCAGGTCATGTAAATAGGGGGAAAAGGCCGCTACGCCAAGCCGGTTGCTGGGAAACCGGGTGATCCCGGTCCTTTCGGCAATCGACGAGATTGCCGCGATTTGGCGGTTCATTGCTAACTGGCGTCCACGAAACCCCTGCTTGCTAACACACGGCAGGGGCACTGGAGGACTGCGCGTCAGGCCGGCGCCGTGCCGACGACCAGATCGTCGCGATGGATCATCTCGGCCCGGCCGGTGATCCCGAGGATCATCATCACGTCCGGCGACGACCGGCCCTTGATCTTGTCGGCATCCTCGGCATCGTAAGCGACGAGGCCACGGCCGATCTCGTGGGTGTCCGGTCCGCGCACGATCACCGCGTCGCCGCGGGAGAACTGGCCGTCGACCCGGATCACGCCGGCCGGCAGCAGGCTCTTGCCGGCGCGCAGCGCGCTGACGGCGCCGGCGTCGATCGTCAGTGTGCCCTTCGGCTCCAGCGTACCGGCAATCCAACGCTTTCGCGCCGTCACGGGATTGGCCGGCGTCAGGAACCAGGTGCACTTGCCACCTTCGGCGATCGCCTTGAGCGGATGATCGATCTTGCCGGAGGCGATCAGCATATGGGTGCCGGCGGAGGTCGCGATCTTGGCCGCTTCGATCTTGGTGCGCATGCCGCCGCGCGACAGCTCCGAGCCGGCAGCGCCTGCCATGCCTTCGATTTCGGCGGTGATCGCTTCGACCACGGGAATCAGCGTGGCGTCCGGATTGCTGCCGGGCGGTGCGGTGTACAGCCCGTCGATGTCGGACAGCAGGATCAGCAGATCGGCGCTCGCCATGGTGGCGACCCGTGCCGCGAGCCGGTCGTTATCGCCGTAGCGGATCTCGGTGGTGGCGACGGTGTCGTTCTCGTTGATCACCGGCACCGCGCGCCATTCCAGCAGTTTGGCGATGGTCGAGCGGGCGTTGAGATAACGCCGCCGTTCTTCGGTGTCCTGAAACGTCACCAGGATTTGGCCGGCGCCGATGCCGTGGGCGCCAAGCACTTCGGACCAGGTCCGGGCCAATTCGATTTGGCCGACTGCTGCTGCCGCCTGGCTTTCCTCAAGCTTGAGCGGGCCGCGCGGCAGCTTCAGCCGGCTGCGCCCGAGCGCGATCGAGCCGGATGACACCACCATCACGTCACGGCCGCCACGATGCAGTTCGGCAATGTCGGCGGCGAGCGCCGTCAGCCACCCGGCTCGTACCTCGCCGGCGACCGAGTCGATCAGCAGCGACGAGCCGACCTTGACGACGATGTGGCGGAAATCGTGAAGCTTGGGGCTGGCCATGGAAGATATCGATCACAACGTCGCGGTGCGCAAAGCAGTGCGACTGGCAGGAAGAGGCTCGTTTTGCAGCACCAGGACGGGCCGCGCAAGCTGTGCGAACGGATCAGCAGACCTGCCGCGATCGAGGCCGGACGCGAGGATTCAGGCGTCCTGCGGCGCCCAGGGCTTGGCTTCTGCGGGATTGTCCGCGGTGCCGATCGCCTTGTCCGAGACCGGCGCTTCGCCGATCACCGCAACCAAAGCCCGCAGCGCCTCCGGCACGCCCTGACCGGTTACGCCGGACAGCAGTAGCGGCGTCTTCTTGGCAGCGCGCTTCAGCCGGTCCTTCTGCTTCTTGAGTTCGTCCGGTTCGACCGCGTCGATTTTGTTCAGCGCGACGATTTCGATCTTGTCGACCAGCGTCTCGGCATAAGCTTCGAGTTCGCCGCGCACCGTTTTGTACGCCTTGCCGGCATGTTCGCAGGTGGCGTCGATCAGGTGCAGCAGCACCCGGCAGCGCTCGATATGGCCGAGGAAGCGGTCACCGAGGCCGGCGCCTTCATGGGCGCCTTCGATCAGACCGGGAATATCGGCGAGAACGAATTCGCGGCCGTCGCTGTTCACCACCCCGAGCTGCGGATGCAGCGTCGTGAACGGATAGTCCGCGATCTTCGGCTTGGCGGCGCTGACCTTGGACAGGAAGGTCGACTTGCCGGCGTTCGGCAGCCCGACCAAGCCTGCGTCGGCGATCAGTTTCAGCCGCAGCCAGATCCAGCGCTCTTCGCCTGGCAGGCCAGGGTTGGCGTGGCGCGGCGCCCGGTTGGTCGAAGATTTGAAATGGGCGTTGCCGAAGCCGCCATTGCCGCCCTTGGCCAGCACGAAACGCTCGCCGACTTTGGTGAAGTCGTGGATCAGCGTTTCCTTGTCCTCATCGAAGATCTGGGTGCCGACCGGCACCTTCATCACGATGTCTTTGCCGCCCGCGCCGTGGCGGTCGCTGCCCATGCCGTTGCCGCCCTTTTGCGCCTTGAAGTGCTGCTGGTAGCGGTAATCGATCAGCGTGTTCAGGCCGTCGGCGGCTTCAACGATGATGTCGCCTCCGCGGCCGCCATTGCCGCCATTGGGGCCGCCGAACTCGATGAACTTCTCGCGGCGGAACGCCACGCAGCCGTTCCCGCCATCGCCGGAGCGGATGTAAACCTTAGCTTCATCGAGGAATTTCATGGGTCATCCGTATCGTAAGGTCGGGGGGCGCGGCAACACTTCGATCACCGTCCGCCGCTGCCGCGGTCTGAAAGTCGAAGCGACCCTCCGCCGCCTTGCACCAGCCCGAGTCCCGGGGCGATAAGCGGCGGTCACAACCGTCCGGGCCAAATATGGGGCTGTTCGCCAAAATCACCACCGCGTCCGACCCGCGCACCGCCCGGATCGCCGGCATTTTGCTGATGCTGCTGGCGATGCTGGCGTTTTCGTTCTCCGATGCGGCCGGCAAGACGGTGGTGGCGACCTATTCGGTCGGGCAATTGCTGTTGCTGCGGGCGCTAGCCGGCTTGTTCGTGCTGTCGCCGCTGATCTGGCGCCAGCGGAAGGCGTTTCTGGGGTTGGAGCGGCCGGGGGTGCAACTGGCGCGGATGGTGATCGCGGCCTGCGAAGTCGCGGTGTTCTATCTGGCGGCGGCCTATCTGCCGCTCGCCGACGTCATCACCTTCTATCTTGCCTCGTCGCTGTTCGTTTCGGTCGGCGCTGCGTTGTTTCTGGGTGAGACCATCGATCGGGCGCGCGGAATCGCGATCGTCGTCGGCTTTGTCGGCGTGCTGATCGCGCTGCAGCCGTCGACCCAGACGATGAGCTGGCCGGCGCTGATCGCGATCCTCGCCAGCGTGCTGTTCGCCGGCCTGCTGCTGCTGACGCGGTTTCTGCGCCAGACGCCCGACATGGTGCTGGCCTCGCAGCAATTCGCCGGCACGCTGCTGCTCGGCCTCGTTCTGACCCCGTCCGGCTGGATCACGCCGTCCGCAACCGATCTGGTGTGGTTTGCGATCTCGGGCGCGGTGTCGGCGGTCGGTCTGCTGTGCGTCAACCGTTCGCTGCGGCTCGCGCCGGCCAGCGTCGTGGTGCCGTATCAGTACACGATGATCATTTTCGCCGCCGCGTTCGGCTGGCTGCTGTTCGGCGATGTGCCGTCGCGGGCGACGGTGGCCGGTGTCGCGATCATTATCGCGGCCGGGCTGTATCTCGGCTGGCGCGAACGCAGCGCGCCGCGGCCTTCCGAGGGCGGTTGACTACTCGCCGACCCGCAGCGCCAGTCCGCTGAAACGTTCGCTGAGCACGCGCGCGCGTTCGCGGCGTTCCTCGATCAGAAGCTTGCGCTCGGTCGCCTCGAACGCGTCGAGGTCGGCACGGAACTCATCACGCACGTCGCGGACGGCGACGGTTTGGTCGGGCGAATCGGACATCGGGACCTCCCTGGTCGAACTGACGCCTAACTACACGTGGTTGATGAAGATCGCGTATGCACGAAGTTGCAGGCGGCGCGATCAGCCGGCGATGGTTAAGCGCCGATTGAACGCGCCTGCTCGCACATCAGATGCCGAAACGGCGGTCGAGATCGACGAAGCGGAAGCTGAGCTGCTCGGTCCGCTCGCGGTGCTGCTCGGCTTCGGCTGCGCGGTCGGCGGTGAGTTCGACCTGCTCGATCGTCGCGGGCGCGAGCGGCTTGATTTCTTCGGCGAGGTCGCGGGCGAGGACGGCCTGGATGTAGCGATGAGCGGACATGTCGGAACTCCCTGTTTGGAAGTCCGTCCTACGCAGCCTGGGCCGCGCGCTGAACTCGGTTCCCACCGAGGCTGACGGCTCGTCCTCCGGCCGTGGTTAAGCGGTGGGTAACGGCGAGGGTACGGCTTGATACGTCTGTCCCGAAACAACATCGGCCGGGTCACAACCCGGCCGATCCGTTCGCTTCAATGATGGTGTGGCGAGGTGCTGATTAGCAGCGCCGCTTGGTGGTGCCCCACTTCTTCAGCGACGACCACACCCCGCGGGTGAGGCGGAAGCAGTCGACCGGGGTCGACGATCCGATCGACTCGAAGCGGTGCAGCTCGACACCGGTCCATTGGAAGCCGCACTTCTCCAGCACGTTGCGCGACGCCGGATTGATCACACGGGCGGCCGAGATCATCTGCTTGGCGCCGTGCACCTCGAAGGCGAAGTCGATCACCGCCCGCGCGGCTTCGGTGGCGTAGCCGTTGCCCCAATGCTGCACGCCGAGCCAGTAACCGAGCTCCGGGGCGTCGCGGTCGCTCCAGTCGACGCCGACCAGTCCGATCGGCTCGAGATCCTCGGCTTCGATCAGAAACACGCTGTCGCTGCTCTTGGGGAGCGCGGTCACGAAGCGCGCGGCGTCGTCGCGCGTGTAGGGAAACGGCATCCGCCGGGTCATCTCGACGACGCGGCGATCGTTGGCGAGCGAAGCGATGGCCTGGATGTCCGCGAGAACCGGTTTACGCAGCGTCAGCCGCTCGGTCTCGAGGACGCAAGGTCTCGCCTCGCGCAACGAGGGCGTGGTGGTCGGGATCTCCTGCAACATGGCGGGCTCCTGAAGGTGCGCCGTGAAAGGTACGCAAAGAAAAAGGGGAGGCCGGTTTTCCCGCCTCCCCTGGAGCCCTTAGTTGTGCTCCGCCGGTTTGACAGGACCCGGCGGACACATATTTTTGTCCACCGTCTATTCGGCCGCCTGCATCGCAATCGGGAGTACCGATACGTAGGTGCGGCCGTTGGCTTTGGCGCGGAATTCGACACGGCCTTCCACCTTGGCGAACAAGGTGTGATCAGTGCCCATGCCGACGTTGAGGCCGGGATGCCACTGAGTGCCGCGCTGACGCGCAATGATGTTGCCGGGAATCACGTGCTCGCCGCCAAACGCCTTCACGCCGAGGCGCTTGCCTGCGGAATCACGTCCGTTGCGCGAGGAACCGCCCGCCTTTTTATGAGCCATGGCTCGTCTCCAAAATCCGAAATACCTTTTAGATGAATCCCGTTACGGAATCATCCCGCTTTTTTGTCACGTCTGCTGCGCGCGGCGCCTTATTCGGCGGCTTCCGCAGCCGGGGCAGCCTTTGCGCGCTTGGCGCGGGGGCCGACCGAAGGCTTCTTGCCGTCGGCGAGGATCTCGGTGATCCGCAGCACGGTGATTTCATCGCGGTAGCCGCGCTTGCGCTTGGAGTGCTTGCGACGACGCTTCTTGAACGCGATCACCTTCGGGCCGCGCTTGTGGTCCAGCACTTCGGCCGCCACGGTAGCGCCGGCCACGGTGGGCGCGCCGAGAACCGGGGTGTCGCCGCCCAGCACGAGCACTTCGCCGAGCTGGATAATGCTGCCGACGTCGCCGTCGAGCTTGCCTACTTCGAGCACATCTTCCGGAACGACGCGGTATTGCCGGCCGCCGGTTTTGATGACTGCGAACATCTTTTTCTTCCTTCGTGTTCGATCCCGGCCTCGGTTAACCCGGGCCGGCTTTTTGGTCAGTCGATGACGGGGTGCGACGACGAAGCGCCGCGGCTTTGGTGCGGATGGACTTGAGCCGGGCGAAAGCCTCGCCTCTGGCCGCACAAAACAAATCGGCGCGAGACCTGCCCGCGCCGGTGCGTAACTTATACCCGCCGCGCCGCGTCCGTCAAGGCGGAAGCCGGCAAAATGCGGCCGCGTGCGGGGCCGGCCGCTAAACCAGCCGTTGCGAACGCGATGCAACCAACCGGTTCCCGGATCGTTGTCGTTCGGTTTTGAACGGGGGTACTCTCGATGGCTGAGGACAGTCTGACCACCACCAACGCCGGCATCGCCGCGCACGGCGCCACCCGGCTGCCTTCAGTCGAGATCGACAGCTACAATATCGAAATCAAGGATGAGGACGGCTTTCTCGGCGACCGCGCCTCCAAGGGGGCGTTTCAGCGCCTGCTTGACGATTGGCGCAAGGCGCTGCGCGAGACCGGCGACGATCCGTTCGGGCGGCGCGACACCAAGAAGATCGCCAAAAGCGCGCTCGACGAAGCGCTGGCCGGCGACGACGTCGCCGCCGCCGCGGTGGTTCACAGCGCGATCGAGGATTTCGCCCAGGAGCTCGCTCACGTCACCAAGCGTTTCCTGCGCACCAAGGCCTGGGCCGAAACCGAGTGCATCGTGGTCGGCGGCGGCTTTCGCCAGAGCCGAGTCGGCGAGCTCGCGATCGCCCGCACCGACATTCTGCTCAAGGCGGAAGGCCACGCGGTCGATCTGGTGCCGATCCGGTTTCACCCCGACGAGGCGGGGCTGCTCGGGTGCCTGCATCTGGCACCGTCCTGGATCTTCGAAGGCCACGACAGCATCCTGGCGGTCGATATCGGCGGCTCCAACATCCGCTGCGGCGTGGTCGAGACCGCCTGGAAAAAGGCGCCCGACCTGTCCAAAGCCTCGGTGTGGAAGTCCGATCTGTGGCGTCACGCCGACGACGAGCCGACCCGCGAGGGCGCCGTGAAGCGGCTGACCCGCATGCTGAAGGACCTGATCTCGGAGGCCGAGGACGAGGGCTTCAAGCTGGCTCCGTTCATCGGGATCTCGTGTCCCGGCGTGATCAACCCCGATGGCTCGATCGAGAAGGGCGCCCAGAACCTGCCGGGCAACTGGGAGAGCAGCAAGTTCCATCTGCCGCGCAGCCTGCTCGAAGGCATCCCTATGATCGGCAGCCACGACACCGCGATCCTGATGCACAATGACGGCGTCGCCCAGGGCCTCAGCGAAGTGCCCTTTATGCAGGAATTCGAGCGCTGGGGCGTGCTGACGATCGGTACCGGCCTCGGCAACGCCCGCTTCACCAACCGCCGCGACAAGGACAAGGCCAAGAAGGATCGCGAGAAGGACAAGGAAAAAGACAAAGAGAAGGACAAGGAGAAGGGCAAAAAAGACAAGGATAGCAAGGAGAAGGCCTGAGCCGCTTTGGCTGCCGGCCCTGCGCGGCCGGCGATCTGGGGCCTTCGGATCAATTCGGGCGAGAAAATCCGCCGCACCCCGCCTTGTCTATCTGTCGCTCCTCGCCTAGAACACGCCCCGACCACCGGGCGTGAATCGCCCGCTTTGGCACCAAGGAGAGGTGGCAGAGTGGTTGAATGCACCGCACTCGAAATGCGGCATAGGTGCAAGCCTATCGGGGGTTCGAATCCCTCCCTCTCCGCCATTAGCCTGCAAACTGGTGTTCTGTTCGAGTGCCTCTGAGCTCCGCTGCGCCTTTCGCGTCGCAGGTGAGCAAGCTGCGGCCACGCCGGATGACGTCGGCGACTCTAGCCCAGCTCAATCGTCCATTGAAAAGCGCACGACGAAATGACCGCGGAATAGGCCGTCGGGCGGGGGCGGCGGTCGGGCGGTTCTCATCATCGAATCGATCGCGCGGTCCAGTGCATCGCTGCCGGTCGAACGGGTGATTCTGTAGTTGATCACTTGACCGGATGCGCCGATCGCGAACGACAGTGAAGCCGTCCCCTCCTGGCGGGTCTGGCGCGCGGAATCCGGATACACCTTGCGGCGATTGAATTCGGCGACCACCAGCGCTGCGTAGCTCGCCCGGGACGTGGCGGTCGATGTCTGCTGTCCTGTGTCCGCACCCATGCGTGCCCGGACGCGTGATATCTCGGAATCCCCGGCGTCGTCGGAGGTCGCGGCTGCGTGGCGCGAGGGGCGGGCCGGTGCGGCGGGGTGCTTGTGGTCTCTCTTGCTGTGACGCTTGTCCGATCGCGATAGCTGCGGCCGGTTCGGCTTCGCTGAGGTCTCGACGCGGATTGGGGATTTTGGCGTCTCGACAACTTCCGGGGAAGGTTCGGGGGAGGGTGGCTGATCGTTGGCGTGCGCCGGTTCGTTGGCCGCTGGCGAGCTCTCGGGCGGTTCAGGTTCCGAACGCTCCGCCGGCGCCGCGACGGCTTCGGGGATATCGATGGCTGCCTCGCCGGCCGCGATGATCGTCACTTCCATCGGCGTGTCGATTGCCAGCGGCGACGACCTCTCTGTCCAGTGCAGGAAGACCATCGCGTGACAAGCGGCGACCGCGCCGACCAGCAGAAGTCGACCGCCCGGCGAAAGTGCCAGAGTCGGCCTCTTCATCTCTGATCGCGTGGTTTGTAGTCCGGGCGCGGTGCGCGGCCACGAGGGTCGCGCTCGGTCAAGATCGCGATGCGGGACAGGCCGTGGGCACCGAGTTGGTCGAGCACGGTCACCAACGCCCCGTGCCGGCATTCGCGATCGGCGCGGACATGGATGGCACGCGTTCTGTCGCCGGCGGCCAGCGTCAGGATGGCATCGCCGAGCCCGTCCACCGCGACGCCCTTGTCGCCGAGTTGGGCGTTGCCGTCGCGATCGAGCGTGACGACGATCGGCTCGGATTGCTCGACCGGTTGCGCGGTCGTCGCTTTCGGCAGATCGACCGGCAGGCCGGCGGTGAGCATCGGCGCGGTCACCATGAAGACGATGAGGAGGACGAGCATCACGTCGACGAGCGGCGTGACGTTGATCTCCGCCTGCGGGCGGAGTTCATTGCCCCGCGAGCGTATCGCTTCAAGAACGCTCATGGCGCGGCACTCCTATCGCGATCTCGCGGTGGCGCGCTCGAGGTCCGCGCCGATCAGGCGCTCGGCCTCTGCCTGCACGAAATCGTCGAGCGCGATCGCCGTCCTGTTGAACAATGCGCCGATGCGGTTGTAACCGATCGACGCCGGGATCGCGGCCGCGAGCCCCCAGGCGGTGGCCGCAAGTGCCTCGGCGATGCCTGGTGCGACCACGGCAAGGCTGGTGTCGCGCGCTTCGGCGATGCCGGCAAAGCTGGTCATGATTCCCCACACCGTCCCAAACAGGCCGACGAAAGGCGCCACCGAGGACACGATGGCCAGATTGGGTAGCCCCGCTTCGGCCTTAAGGATCAGGTCGCGCGCGGCCCGCGTCATGGCATCGACGACCTTCGCCCGACGATCGGCTTCGCTGGTGCCTCGCGGCGATGCATCGCGCGCTGCTGCGCCCGCGGCGGAGACCGTGGCGAGGATCGTTGCTTCGTCGCCGTCGCGGCTGCGGCGGAGCGCTGCCGACAGCCGCATGAATGCCACCACCGCTTCCGCGATCCAGACCCAGCTCAGGATCGATGCCGCGAGCAACAGGACCAGCACGGTTTTGACGACCGGCCCGGCCTGGGCGAACACGGCGGCGGGGGTGAGCGAGATGTCGTGCATCGAATTCTCCGTCGCAGGCCCCGTCTCGACGGGGCCTGCTTCCGTCCGCCATTCGGTCAGAAGGTGCCCTTGAAGCCGACGTAAAACGTGCGGCCGGGCTCCGGATAGCCCCAAGCAAGCTGGTAGTTTCTGTCGAAGATGTTCTTCACGCCGCCAGACACGGTGAAATTCTCACGCACCTTGTACTCCGTCGCGAAGTTGGCCAGCACATAGGCGCCAGTCTTCACGTAGCTGGAGACCGTCTTGTTGTTGATCACCTCCGTCTTCTGCGACCATCGTTCGTCTGCGTAGGTCACGTTCGGCGTCAGCGTCAGCCCCTCGATCGGACTGTAGGTCGCGTAGACCATGCCCTTCACGGTCGGAATGCCGGTCTGTTCGATCGTCGGGTCGATCGGATTGGTGAGCAGATTGTGGATGTAGGAGATGTTGCCGCCCGCGATCAGCGTCGGAGTGAAAGCATAGTCGATCGCGAAATCGACGCCGTAGCGGTGGCCGTCACCGACATTCTGATATTGCGTGATCGCGGAGACCTTGCCGGTGATCGGGTCGGTGTAGCTTTTGCCGGTCGCGACCGACTGCATCATGTTCTCGACCGTGGCGTAGTAGCCGAGGATCGAGACCTGGCTTTTCGGGGCGAACGCGTTGGTCCAGCCGATCTGGTAATTGATGGCACGCTCCGGCGCCAGATCGGGATTGGAGGCGCCGGTGCCGAACCGTGAGCTGAACCGCTCGAACAACGTCGGGAAGCGAGTGCGGTCAGAGATGTTCGCAAACAGCTTGGCGGTTTCTGAATAGCGCCAGACCGCCGCGGTTTGCCAGTTCAGCGCCGAAGAATCGGTCAGCCTGTAGTTGATCCAGTACGGTTCATAATAGACCGACTTGTTGACCTGTCCCAGCACGTATTCCTCGGCCTTGCCGAGGTGGCGCCAGTCGTAGCTGACGCCCTGCACCCAGTCGATATCTGGACCGAAATGCACGGTGTTCTCGGTCGCGACCGAATAGGTGTCTTCAGTCGAGGTCTGGGCCGGTTCATCGAAGCAATTGATGTTGGCCGTCTTGGTGGTGGCGCAGGTCTTGCTCTTCGGCGTTGTCGTGCCGTTCAGGCCGTAGCGGTCGGTGTAAAGCTCGTTCCACTCGGAGTGGTTGTCGCGCCGCACGTGAGTGGCGAATTTCAGCGTATCGAATCGGCCGAAATCCTTGCCGACCTCGATCGAATTGCCGATTGCCCAATCCTGATAGATCGAGCGCGACGCGCTGCTCGAATAGCGCAGCGTCTGCGCTGCGTCGTCCCACATGTCTATCGCGTTGTCGAACGTTTCCCAGAAGGTTCGCGTCTTGACGTAGGCGTCATCGCCGATCGCGGTTTTGGTCGCCGCCGACAGGATCTGCACGTTCCAATACGGCCACGACCAGTATTTCTGCGACGCCGTCGGCTCGACATTGTAGGGCGCACCCTTCTGGCCGTTCTGGCGGATGAAGTTGATCGAGTACTCGTCCTCCGGATTCGGCGTCCATCCGGCTTTCAGGTTGACGCTCCAATCGTTCGACGACGAGAAGTCGCGGCGTCCGCCGTTCTCGATCGAGGTCGGCGTAAAGCTCGACGGCAGCTCCCAACCGTCGATCTTCTGCCAGCTCGCGCTTGCTTGGAAGTAATAGTCGTTCTGCTTGCCGCCGACCCGCCCGTAATTGCGGAATCCGTCGAACCGGCCGCCGTTGCCGAACTCGGCCTGCGAGCGCCACTCGCCTTCGATCGGCCGTACCGGCTTTTTCGTCACGAGGTTGATGGCGCCGCCGAGGCCCCCTGGACCGTCGAGCACGGAGACGTAACCCTTGGCGATCTGAATCTCGGAGATGTCGTCGGTGAGGAAGCGGGAGAAGTCGATCCGGTTGTCGGCGGGAAGATAGATGCGCACGCCGTCGATCGACAACGGCACTTGCAGCCGGTCGAAACCGTGAACATAGATGTTGGTCTCGTTGCGCTGGCTGCCGGTGGTCCCGGCGGCCACGCCCGGCACGAGGTCGATCGCCCTGTCGAGCGTGTGCTTATCGAAGCGCTCGGTCTGCTGGTTGGAGATCGTGCTGCCGCCGAAGTTGTTGAACTCCGATGAGTTGGCGCCTGCCGCGGTCACATGAATCGTCCCCAATTCATAGACGCCTTCGTTGCCCGCTCGTGCAGCGTCGACTGAAGTCATGGTCGCTGCGCTCGCGAGCAGGATGCTCAACTGGCTCACTCGTTTCATTTTTGCCCCCTGTGAACGACGCCCCTTTGCGTCGGAAAACGAGAAGCGCCGCGGGCCTCGGTCGGCCGCCGGCGATAATGGTGTCGTGAGGTCGGTGCTCCCGCCGATCCGATCGAGCGTCACGCGACCGAGACGCGACGGTCCTGCGGTAAGCGCGTCGTCGTGCTGGGTTGTCCGGACGGAGATACCGATCTGTAGCGTCGCCGGGTCCCCGCACGCCGAGCGACAGGTCGCTCCCTTGGCCGGCAGAAATTCTGGGAAAGCCATCACGACGTCACAATCGTATAATCCAATTACATATAATATCTGCACTGTCCGCTTTACGGACCACAATGGGCAAAATCGGTCACTTCGAGCGTAAGTGCCTCAACGTTGAGCAATTCGGTATCTGAATATGCTAAGTCAGCCAGAGGTGGGTATTTTCGGTACCATGCGTTGCATCTATGCAACTCTGTAGGAAGCGATCCTTGATCGCGACCTCGCATCGCTAGCGAAGGCTGGGCGTGCAAACTTCGGCCGCCCCGGTAGTCGAAGGTCGAGCTTGTTTCTTTTATGTACATATATCTGACTATGCCCTTACCTGCGTCGAGACCTCTCGATGGGCAGCAAAGGGCATGTGAGCCGAAACATGGGCGCGACCGACGACATCCGAGCTGGCGAACTCGCCTCAGATTGGTCGGGAAGCCCCGACGCCGGCGTGGTCTTCATCGGCCGCATTCACACGCCGTGGAACAGGCTGGAGGATTGCCCCCGCCACGGCCGTGCCGATGGTCCGGTTTGCCGAATCGAGGTGTTCGAGACCTGGCTGCCGGCTCTCGCCGGCATCGACGACGGCACATTGCTCGAAGTGTTCTATTGGCTGCATCGGTCGCGGCGCGATCTGCTGCTGCAATGTCCGCGCAACGACGGTGACGCGCGCGGCACGTTTTCGATCCGCTCGCCGCTGCGGCCGAATCCGATCGGCACCTCGATCGCCCGTGTCGACCGCCGCGACGGTGCCAATCTGTTCGTGCGCGGACTCGATTGTCTGGACGGCACGCCGCTGGTCGATCTGAAGCCGGACCGCGCCGAATTCATGCCGCTCGCGCCGCCGAAGCCGGGCGACTTCCAGGTCGGCGAGCCGCGGCGATGATCGGACCAGCCCGGCGTCTGGTGGTCCTGCTTGCGCTGACGATGTTGATCTTTGCCGCATGCACGCCTGACGCGTATGCGCGCACCGTGACGGACTCCGTGGGCCGCCGCGTCGAGGTTCCCGACACCATTACGCGCGTGTTCGCGGCGGGGCCGCCAGCCGGGATCTTTCTCTATGTGGTCGCACCGGAAAAGATGATCGGCTGGGGCCGCGCGCCACGCGACATCGACAAGCCGTTCCTGCTGCCGATGGTCCGCGATCTTCCCGAACTCGGCCGGCTGACCGGGCGCGGCGATACCATCAGCGCCGAGCGATTGATGGCAGCGAAGCCGGATCTCATCATCGATCTCGGGTCGGTCAACGAGACCTATCGCTCGATTGCCGACCGCATTCAGGCGCAGACCGGGATTCCCTACGTCCTGATCGACGGTCGCTTCGAAAACACGCCCGCTGCGATCCGGCTGCTCGCGCAGATCCTCGGGGTGAGCGCGCGCGGTGAGGAGTTAGCCAAAGCCAGCGAGGCGATCTTCGCCGAAGTCGACCGTGTGGTTGCGACCGTGCCCGAAGCGTCGCGTCCGCGCATTTATCTCGCGCGCGGCAATGACGGCTTCGAAACGGGATCGCGTGGCTCGATCAATACCGAGATCATCGAGCGGGTCGGCGCCGTCAATGTCGTCGAAGGCATCCGCGAGGCTGGCGGGCTCGCGCGCGTGTCGCCCGAGCATGTGATCGGCTGGGCACCGGATACGATCATCACCATCGATCCCGCCGTGCGGGATCTGATCATGAGCCGTCCCGAGTGGCAGCCGGTCCCGGCGGTGCAGAACAAGCGGGTGCTTCTGTTGCCGAACCAGCCGTTCGGCACGATCGACCTGCCGCCTTCGCTCAACCGGCTGATCGGTCTGCCGCTGCTGCTGCACGCGCTCTATCCGGCGCAGGCAACGTCCGATCTGAAGACCGAACTGCGCGACTTCTATCGCCTGTTCTATCAGGTCAATGTGCAGGACGCCGATCTCGACAGGCTCCTCGAAGGGCTTCGTCGCTGAGGTGCCTATCCTGCGCATCACGCCGGTCGTCGCCGGCTTTGCAGTGTTGTTGCTGATCGTCGCGGTGGTCGCCGCCGGGATCGGACCATATCGCATTGCGCCGGGCGACGTTGTTGCGGCGATCATGGCGTGGATCGGGGGTGGCCACATCGACCAGCAGATCGCGGCGGTGCTTTTTCAGGTGCGGCTGCCGCGCATCGCCGCGGCGATCTGCGTCGGCGCAGCGTTGTCGGCCGCCGGCGCGGCTTATCAAAGCCTGTTTCGTAATCCGCTGGTGTCTCCGGACATCCTCGGCGTTTCGCAAGGCGCGGGCTTCGGCGCCGTCATCGGCATTCTGTTCGGGCTGCCGGTCGTGATGATCGAAGCGCTCGGCTTCGTGAGCGGATCGCTGACGGTGATCCTGGTCGTGACGCTGGCGTGGTCGCTGCGCCAGCGCGGCGATATCCTGATGCTGGTGCTGTCCGGTATCGTCGTCGGCGCGCTCGCGGCAGCGGCGATTTCGCTGGTGAAGATCGTCGCCGACCCTTACGCGCAACTGCCGATGATCACCTATTGGCTGCTCGGCAGCCTGGCCAGCATCCGGCCCGACGACATCGCAGTCGTCGCGCCGACGGTCGCGGTCGGCATGATCCCGCTTTTCCTGCTGCGCTGGCGCATCAGCGTGCTGTCCTGCGGCGACGACGACGCGCGTGCGCTCGGCGTCGATGTCCGCCGCACCCGGCAGATCGTCATCGTCGCGGCGACGTTGATCACCGCCAGCGTGGTCGCGATCTCCGGCATCATCGGCTGGGTCGGCCTGATGGTGCCGCATCTCGCCCGGCTCCTGGTCGGGCCGCGCTTCGACCGGCTGCTGCCGGTGTCGATTCTGATCGGCGCGGCCTTCATGGTCGTGGTCGACACCATCGCCCGCACCGCCGCAACGATCGAAATTCCGATCGGCGTGCTGACCGCCCTGGTGGGTGGCGGTCTGTTCGTCTGGCTGATGACGCGGCGGGGATCTCGTTCGATCTGGAGGCGGGAGTGACTAGGCGCCTCGTCCTCGACCACGTTGCGATCGGGTATGACGGGCAGCCGCTCGCCGAGGGAATTGACCTTGTGCTGTCGGGCAGCAGCACGACTTGCCTGATGGGACCAAACGGTGTCGGCAAGACCACGCTGTTCAAGACCGTGCTGGGGATTCTGCCACCGCTGCGCGGCCGGATCGTAATCGGCGGTCACGATATTTCGACACTTCGCCCGGAGGAGATCGCGCGCCGCATCGCGCATGTTCCGCAAGCCTACCAGGGCGATCCGACCCATACCGTGCTTGATATCGTGGTGATGGGCCGAACCGCGCGGCTCGGTCTGTTCGCGTCGCCCGGCCGCGACGATTATGCGGCGGCCTGGCGAGCGCTGGAGGCGCTTGGTATCGCTGACATCGCCGACCGATCCGCCGACCGCATCTCCGGCGGTCAGCGGCAATTGATGCTGATCGCACGCGCCCTGACGCAGGATACCGAACTGATCATCATGGACGAGCCCACCGCCAGTCTGGATCTCGGCAACCGCTTCGGCCTGCTCGACCAGATCCGCGCGCTGTCGGCGCGCGGCCTGTCGCTGCTGGTGTCGACCCACGAACCCGAGCACGCGTTTGCGATCGCCGATCACGTCGTGATCCTGGGGCGCGGCCATCCGGTCGCAGTCGGGCCGGTCGATCGGATACTCACTGCCGAACGGTTGCGCGCGCTTTACGGTCTCGACCTCGCGATCGAGACCACCCCGATGGGACGGCGTGTCGTCACACGCTGCGACCTGCCGGCGACGCCGGCCCGCTAACTCAGCTCCAGGAGATCCGCCCGATGGCCCCGCTTCCTCTCGCCGTCATGGTCTACGAGCCCGGGGACGCACTGGAGGAGATCCTGGCCGCCGCACGCGACCGCCTTGTCGGGCTTCCAAGAGTTCGTATCGCCGGGCTCGGACCGCGCCATTCCAACGGCCGGGCCTCATTTTGGCTCGATGATATCGTTCGCGGCGATTCGATCGCGTTGTCGCTGGATCTCGGACCGGGCTCGACCTCGTGCATTCTGAACGCCGATGGCCTCGCGACCGCGCGGATGCGACTGGCCGAAGCGATTGCCGGCCGACCCGACCTCGTGTTCTTTGGCCGATTTGCCAAGGAAGAGATCGCTGGACGCGGCATTCGCGAAGAGATCGGGCTGGCTCTCGTGCAGGACGTTCCGGCGCTGGTCGCCGTGGAGCAGGCGATGCTGCCGGGCTGGATCGCGTTCGCCGCCGAAGGCTGGACGATGCTACCGGCCGATGCCGACGCCGTCGTCGCCTGGTTCACCGCGCTTGCGGCCGAGCGCCAATCCGCGGACACCTGATCGCGAAGCCACGGTGCGAGCGCTGCCCGCACGCGCGCCTCTGCCGGCGTTCGCTTTCGCGTCCGCACCAGATCGCCTAGGTTAGCCGCTGGCAAGCGACCCGCGGCACGAGCGATGGCAGACCATAAGATCGACGCATATCTGGTGTTGCGCAGCGGTGGACGCCTTCTGGCGGGTCGGGACCGGATTCACCTGCTCGAGGCCGTCGCCGAACACGGCAGCATCAGCAAGGCCGCGAAGGCGATGGGTCTGAGTTACAAGACCGCCTGGGAAGCCGTCGACGCCATCAACAATCTGCTGCCGACGCCGGCGTTCCTGACCCGGACCAGCGGCCGCGTCGGTGGTGCCGCGGACATTACCCCGGAAGGGCGGCGATTGATCACCGTGTTTCACCGACTCGAGGAGCATCTGACGAAGATCTCGACGCTGATCGCGGAGGAAGGGCTTGAGGAAATCGGCGACGCGCTGCTGTGGGCGAGCGGCTTCAAGGTCTCTGCGCGCAACAAGTTCATCGTTGAGGTCATCAACATCCGACGTTGGCCGGTCGACGTCGAGGTCGAACTCAAAGTGTCGGACGACCTTACCATCCACGCGACGATCACCAACGCCGCTGCCGAACAGCTCGATCTTGCGCCTGGGCGCAAAGCGCTTGCTTTGATCAAGGCGCCGTTCGTGCGCCTTGTCACGCCCGACGAGGCGTCGAAGCTGCGCCGCAACGTGTTTCGCGGTGTGGTCAAGCGCAGGGTCGACGCCGAGGTGCATTCGGAAGTGAATCTCGACATCGGAGGCGGCAAGACCATCGTTGCGGTGGTCCCGCGCCAAGATGCCGAAGATCTCGGAATCGCGGAGAACGCCGAGGCCGCGGTGACCTTCGAAGCCGATCACGTCATCATCGCAGTCCAATAAGGCGCGGGCCTAACGTCGACGTCCGGCGGCTCCGGGCCAGCAGCCGAATAGCCATGTCCGTCGCGCAGCCCCCGGATTCAGACGCGAGCCTGGTCTCACGCCCCTGTCTTTATGGTTAACGAGTCGTTAACCTTTTCCGCGCCAGGAAGGAGATCGGGCTGGATGCGTAACACCGGCTCTTTTCGGAGAGTGTGTGAATGAACCAATTCAAGCTTGGTGACGAAGTCTGCAAGGATAACGGACGGCGCGGCGTCGTGCGCGCGATCTTTGTGAATCGGGATGCCGCCCGGATGTGTGCGGTCGAGATCAACGGTGCGCTGGATTTCGTCGAGGAATCCAAATTGTTGCCGCAGCTGCGGGCCGACCTCGCGGCCTGACGCTCCCACTTGGTCCGCCTCGTTGATGCGTCAGCGAGGCGGCTGTTCTGAGCTCCCCCAAGATCGACGTCTGCGAATTGCGAGCTCGCCCAGCGTGAGCGAGTGATCGTCGGATCACGCGACGAACGCGCTCGGCCAGTTCTGCTGCCCTTGTGAGTTCATTGGCGGCCCAAACTGCTTCGCTCGACCCCTGGCGCTTGCGCATTCACGCGCGATGAGCGCCACTTTCCCTTTATCGGAGCAAGGCCGTCACGTTCCCGGCTGTGCCGGGCGTCGTGACGGTAGGCCCGGCGCGTGGCGATTTGCCGCCGGCTTCCGTTAGCATCCCTGCTCGCACCTGCACGTTGCCTCCCGCGAATCCGCCGAGCGGCGCATGCCATCGATCGCGTTGGCCGATTCTGTCGGCGCCGCTCGCAAGACAGTGCTCGCGATCCTGGGGAAGACGCGATGATCGAGCCGTATTGCGGATTGGCGCCGCTGCCTGCGGAGCTGATCGCCCGATGGAATCTTGATCCGGCGCTGATCGCTGCCCTGGTGGTCGGAAGCTCGGCTCATCTCGGGATGGTGACTCGATCGTCGCAGGCTACGGGTCGTAAGGCGTGCGTGGCGCCCCTGCTTGGATGGGCGCTCCTGGCTGTGCTCTTTGTCTCGCCACTATGCGCGCTGACTTCGGCGCTGTTCTCGGCGCGCGTCACTCATCACGTTGTCCTGGTCGCCGTGGCGGCCCCGCTGCTGGCGCTGCCGTGGAGGCGGAGCAAGCTGGCGCACCTGCTGGCGCGGCGGGCGGCTGCTGTCTTCATCCTCCATACGGTGTTGCTGTGGCTATGGCATGCACCGGCGCCCTACGCGGCCGCGTTAGCTGACCCGGTAGTGTTCTGGGTGATGGAGCTGAGCCTGCTCGGCAGCGCCATGGCGCTGTGGCTGGTGATTCTGTCGCCGGTCGCGCCGATCGGACGAACACTCGGGCTGCTGTTAGGATCGGTCGTGCAGATGGGGATGCTGGGCGCGGTCATCACGTTCGCGCGGACGCCGCTATACGACGCGCATCTCGGCGTCACCACGGCGTGGGGGCTGTCGGCGCTGCAGGATCAGCAGCTCGCCGGTCTGATCATGTGGGTGCCGGCGTCGCTGCCCTATCTTGCGGTCGCGCTGGTTCTGCTGGCGCGTCGGCTCGACCGCCCGATGATCGCCCATGAACCGGCCCGATGATCGCGTGGCTGAAAGTCGTTCATGTCCTGGCGCTGATGGTGTGGTGCGCCGGGCTGCTGGCGCTCCCCGGTCTGTTCGTGCACCGCAGTCGGCTTTCCGACATCGCGGCGGCCGAACTGCATCGGCTGACCCGAACGCTGTTCATCAAGATCACATCGCCGGCGGCGTTCGTCGCCGTGGTGGCGGGCACTTGGCTCCTGTTCCTCCGCGAGGCGTTCACCGCCTGGATGATGCTGAAGCTGGTCGTGGTCGGGCTGCTGGTGGTGATCCACATTCGCAGCGGCTACCTGATCCTCAATCTATTCGGCGCACATGGGCACTACGCGGTCTGGCGGCGCTGGATCATGACGACCGCGACGCTGGCTACGATCACCGGCATCCTGACGCTGGTCCTTGCCAAGCCCGAGTTGTCGCCGAACGGCCTGCCAACCTGGCTGACGCAGCCCGGCGGACTTCAGTCGTTGGTCGAGACCATCAGGCCGACGCCGTGATCGAAAACCAATTTGCCGCCGTGCCATCCAGCGAGGCCGACGAAGACGGTGCCGAGCGCCGAGATCATCAACCCGACCGGCAGCACCGGGTCCTCGTTCATCAACCGCCATCCCCAATTCGCCCCGGCGATCGACACCAGCGTGACGCCTGCGACTGCATGGGTCCAGCTCGTGGTTCGCTGGCGGATGCCCTTGACCAGCAACAGCTCGGCGGTGCCGGCGATGCTGGCCGCGACGCCGAGCCAGAAAGCGAAGCCGCTCGCCCACAGTCCGGCTCGGGCCCAGAACGGATCGGCGCTCCACCAATAGAAGACGTCGCAGCCCAAGGTGGAGATCACCAGCGCGATCGGAAATGCCACCAGCATCGCGTGGACCGGATGGCCGGCGAACGCCACCACCGAACTGGTGTCGTATTCGCTGATCTCCTCGACGACGGATTTGGGCATCGCTCACCTCTTCGTTCGGTAATGCAGCGAGGACCCGCCGGTTGCATCGTTGCCGCCGCCACGATGCCGCTGGCCGGATGCGGCGGTCCGCTGTCGACGCTGGACCCCGCCGGTCCATCGGCGGCGGCGATCGCGCAGTTGTGGTGGCTGATGCTCGCCGGCGCGGTGGTGCTGTTCGGCTTGGTGATCGTGCTGCTGCTGTGGGCGTTCGTTCGGCGCAGCGCTGCGCCGGACAGGCCGAAGCTGTGGCTCGCGGGTGGCGGCTTGGTGCTGCCGGTCATGGTGTTGATGCCGTTGCTCGGCTTCGGATTGCTGACCGGCGAACGGCTGCTGGCGCATCCGCGTGCCGCCGAGGTGACGCGGATCGAGGTCGAGGCGCGGCAGTGGCAGTGGACCTTCCGCTATCCGGCGACAGCCGGAGGAGCGCGCGTGTCCGTCAACGAACTGCATCTGCCGGTCGGGCGTCCGGTCGATCTGCACGTCACCAGCCCGGACGTGATCCACGGCTTCTGGATCCCGCGGCTCGGCGGCAAGATCGACGCGATCCCCGGCCACATCAATGTCATCCGGCTCAGCGCCGATCAGCCCGGCAGCTATCGCGGTGTCTGCGCCGAGTTCTGTGGCGGCGGCCACACCGCGATGGATTTCCGCGTCACGGCGCATGCCGACGACAGTTACGAAGGCCGCCTGGCCGAACTGCCGCGGGATCGCCGATGACGGACGGCATCGATCATCGGCCCCGGCCTCCGATCGCTGCGATCCGGCTGCACAAGCAGCTCGAAGCGTTGTGGGGCACGCCACCCGGTTGGGCTCGCCTGTCGGCAGTGAACCACAACATCGTCGGCCGGCGCTTCATCATGACGGCCTTCGTGTTCTTCGGCATCGGCGGCGTGCTGGCGATGCTGATCCGGGCGCAGCTGGCGACGCCGCGCAGCGCGTTTCTCGGCCCGGACGTCTACAACCAGATCTTCACCATGCACGGCACGGTGATGATGTTTCTATTCGCGATCCCGATGTTCGAAGGGTTTGCGATCTACCTGCTGCCGAAGCTGCTCGGCGCCCGCGACATGGCGTTCCCCCGGCTCGGCGCCTACGGCTATTGGTGCTACCTGTTTGGCGGCTCGATCCTGGTGATCGCACTCGCGATCGGACTGGCGCCGGATGGCGGCTGGTTCATGTACACGCCGCTGACATCGAAGACCTATAGCCCGGGCATCAACGCCGACATCTGGCTGATCGGTGTCACCTTCGTGGAGATCTCGGCAATCTCGGCGGCGATCGAGATCATCGCCACGATACTGAAGCTGCGCGCGCCCGGCATGTCGATCGACAAGATGCCGCTGCTTGCCTGGTATCTGCTGGTCACCGCCTTCATGATGCTGGTCGGGTTTCCGCCGCTGATCCTTGGCTCCGTGCTGCTGGAGCTGGAGCGCGCATTCGGTCTGCCGTTTTTCGATCCGACCCGCGGCGGCGATGCGCTGCTCTGGCAGCACCTGTTCTGGCTGTTCGGCCATCCCGAGGTCTACATCATCTTTCTGCCGGCCGCCGGCATGGTGTCGACCATGCTGCCGACCTTTGCCCGACGGGAAATCATCGGCTACGGCTGGATCGTGGTCAGCGTGGTGGCGCTGGCGTTCCTCAGCTTCGGGCTGTGGGTCCACCACATGTTCACGGTCGGGATTCCGCATCTCGCGCTGGCGTTCTTCTCCTCGGCCAGCACCGCGGTGGCGGTGCCGACCGCGGTGCAGATCTTCGCCTGGCTCGGCACGCTGGCAGCCGGGCGGCCGCAGCTCAAACTGCCGATGCTGTATCTGCTCGGCTTCTTTTCGGTATTCGTGATCGGCGGCCTCACCGGCGTGATGCTGGCGATCGTGCCGTTCAACTGGCAGGCGCACGACACCCATTTCGTGGTCGCGCATCTGCACTACGTGCTGGTCGGCGGCTTCGTGTTTCCGATCCTGGCGGCGACCTATTATTGGCTGCCGCACCTCACCGGGCGAGTGCCGCGCCATAGCCTCGGCACGCCTGCGTTCTGGCTGATCCTGATCGGTTTCAACCTGACCTTTCTGGTGATGCACTGGACTGGCCTGCTCGGCATGCCACGCCGGATCACCAGCTATGGTGCGGAGACCGGATGGGAGTGGCCGAACCTGCTGTCGTCGATCGGCGGCTTCATCATGGCGATCGGCTTTGCGCTGTTCACGGTCGACGTGCTGATGCATTGGCGGCATGGCAAACGCTGCAATCGTAACCCGTGGGGCGCCGGCACACTGGAATGGGCGACCGCGACTCCGCCGCCAAGCTACAATTTTGCGTCTCTTCCGCTGGTGGCGTCGCGCCTTCCGCTTGCTGAGCAGCCTGATCTTGGCGCCAGGTTGGCGGCTGGTGCTGGTTATCTCGGCTTCGTGCGTGACCAGGCGCTGGAGACGCTCGGGGTCGACGCGATCTCGGGTCGCATCGAGCAGATTGTCCGCCTGCCGAACCGCAGCTTTCTCCCGTTCGTCAGCGCGGTCGCGACCGGTGTCTTCTTCCTGGCAGTTCTGTTCAAACTCTATCTGGTGGCGGTCGGTGCGCTGGTTGGAGTGATTGCGACGCTGCTGCTTTGGGCGCCCTCGTCCGGTGGGCGTTGCGACCGCGGGCCGCTGCCGGTCGGCAATGGCGAGACTGCGGTGCTGCATAGCGAAGCGGCCTCGCCACCCGCGCTGTGGGCGCTTTGGTTGGCGCTCGCCGCGGACGCCACGGCTTTTGCGTCCCTCGGGTTCGGGTTGCTGTTCTTGTGGGTGGTCGCCCCCAACTGGCCGCCGCCGGAGCTATTGCCCTGGTCACAATGGGGTACGGCGCTGGTCATCGCCGGGCTCGCGGTCGCACTGGTCGCCAGCTATTTGGCGACGACGCGGCGGATCCTTGCGCGCGCCAACCGACGCGAGGCCGCGCTTGTGTTCGCCGGCCTCGGGCAGATCGGCGGATTGGTCGGCTGTGCTGTCATTATATCCGCCGCGCCGGATCCGACGCGGCACGCCTATGCGGCCGTCACCCTGGTGATGCTGCTGTATGCCGGCCTGCACGCGGCGGTCGGGCTGGTGTTTTCAGGCTTCGGTCTGTGGCGGAGCCGTGCCGGTTTCATATCGCCGGCTCGCAGCCTCGATCTCAGGCTCGGTGCGATCTGGGCTGGCTTCACCGCCGCCATTGCCGTCACGGTGGTGCTGACGGTGTTCGGCTTGCCGCTGCTGATGCGGACAAGTTCATGAAGCCGCGGCTTGCGCTGCTGCTGATCCCCGCCGGCTTCGTGATCTGGGCGTCGGCCTTCACGCTGCTGTATGCGGCGCTGGCGCTTGGCTGTGCGTTCGGCTGGCAAAGCGATGCGATCGGCGGCGTCACGCCGTTGCGGCTGACGCTGCTCGCGATCTGGCTCGTCCATCTGGCGGCACTGGCCGGGCTGCTGATCTATTGCGTGCGACTGCGATCGGACGCGAACGCTCGGACGTCCAGATTCTTGCGGCAGGCCGCGATCGGATCGGCCGCGGCGGCCATCGGCGCAACGGTCTGGACTGGGGTCGTGATTCTTGTGGCGACGCCCTGCCTATAAAAAGAGAGATGTGTCCGACGTCACGGCGCCGGACAACAGTCAGGTTGCTACGGTGTAGGTCACTTCCGGCGTCGGCAATGTGATGGTCGGCTCCTGCGCGTCGGGGGTGAGTGACGGCTGCAGCGAAGCGCCGTCTCTTGGATGGAGCTTCAGCCGCTTAGTTGCGATTGCCACCACCTCGTCCCAGCGCGTCAGGAAGACGTCGACGCAGGCCGGGTCGAAGTGCTGGCCGCGGCCGTTTTCGAGGTGCTGCCGCGCCACCGGCAGCGGCATCGCCTCTTTATATGGGCGGGCGGTTGCCAGCGCGTCGAACACGTCGGCGACCGCGACGATCCTGGCCGCGATCGGAATTTCGTCGCCCTTCAGTTTGTTCGGGTAGCCTTTGCCGTCCCAGCGCTCGTGATGACCGACCGCGATGTCGGCGGCGAGCTGAATCAGTTCGCACCGGCTGCCGGCCAGGATCGATGCGCCGATCGTGGTGTGGGTCTGCATCACGGCGATCTCGTCCGGCGTCAGCTTGCCCGGCTTCAGCAGAATATGGTCGGGGGTGGCGACCTTGCCGACATCGTGCAGCGGCGCGGCCAGATAGATGTCGCGGCATAGCCGTTCCGGTAGTCCCAATCCTTCCGCGATCATCCGGCTGTACTTTGCAACCCTGAGGGTGTGATCACCGGTGTCGTTGTCGCGATACTCGACCGACAGCGCCAGCCGAAGAATGATCTCTTCCTCGCGCTCCTGCAGTGCGTGCGTGGCGCGCGCCACCTCGCTCGCCAGCAGCGCAGCGCGGTCGTTCAGCTTTCGAACCGCAGAGCCCAGCCGGATCATGTTGCGCAGCCGGACCTGGGTCTCGAGGCTCTTCGGCCGCTTCGGCAGGAAGTCGGTCGCACCGGCGTCCAGCGCCTGCAGCCGCACCTCGTCGCTCTCGATCGAGGTGATCATCACGATCGGAATGTCGGAGAATTTGGGGAGTGAGCGCAGCCGCCGGATCAGGCTGATGCCGTCCATATTCGGCATCTCATAGTCGGCGAAGACGATGTCGATGTCGAGATTCCGGGCGGATGCCAGGGCCAGCACCGGATCGGTGAAGCCGATCACCTGAACCTGGCCGTCGGATTCGATCGTCCGCTTCAAGTAGTCCAACGCGGACCGACTGTCGTCAACAACCAGCGCTTGAATGAGCATATTGTGCAACCCACAGTACGTGCGTCGAAATTCAACCTAACAGTTATCCGTTAAATCCGAACTAAGCGTCCGTAACCTGCGTATCTTTTGATCTAATACTAAAATCGGGAATTGCCTCGTAGTTCACCGTGTCTCCAGGCCGAAGCTATGCGTCGGTCGCCATGAGGTTTGCACGAATGCAGTTTAGCGGTGCGTAGTACACTATCTTAATAATTAGACGTCACGCTTTCCTGTATCGACAAAGTAATCGCAGAGACGATGAGTCGTCTCGCGGCTGGGGATAGCAATGACGTTCAATCCCACCGAAGCGGGAGCCGCGCTTCGGCTTCCTTCCGACTGTAGTATCTCTTCCATCCGAAGTATCCACGAGACGATCCAGGAAGCGCTCGGCCGCCAAGGTCCGCTCGAGATCGACTGTTCAAAAGTGAACAGGGCCGATCTCACCTCGATCCAGCTTCTGCTGTCGACCGCCAAGACCGGAGAGGCCCAGGGCCGCCCGGTGGTGCTGACAGAGCTCTCCGAGGTCCTCCTCAACACAATTCAGCGTGCCGGCTTCGCCGGCGACGAAATAATCGACAAGCATTTCCCGCAAAAGAAAGGTGGCTCGTAATGGCCACGATCCTGACCGTCGACGATTCCCCCAGCATCCGCCAGATGATCAAGGTGACGCTCGAGCCGGCCGGCCACAGCGTCGTCGAAGCCGGCGACGGCGCCCAGGGCCTGTCGAAGGCGCAGGCCACCAAGGTCGACCTCGTCATCACCGACCTCAACATGCCGGTGATGAATGGCCTCGAACTGATCAAGGCGCTTCGCAAGCAGCCCAACCTGGTCGGCCTGCCGATCGTGTTCCTCACCACCGAGTCAAATGACGCGGTCAAGCAGGAGGCCAAGAGCTGCGGCGCCACCGGCTGGATCACCAAGCCGTTCAAGCCGGAGCAACTGCTCTCCGTGGTGAGCAAGCTGGTGCGGTCATGACCACGATCGATCCGGCAGCCGTCTTCCGCCAAGAGGCGGCCGAGCTGTTCGAGGTGCTGGAAGCGGCGCTGCTCGATCTCGGCCAGAATCCCGACGACCGCGAACTGGTCGACTCCGCGTTTCGCGCCCTGCACACCATCAAGGGCTCGGGCGCGATGTTCGGGTTCGACAAGGTCGCCACCTTCACCCACGAATTCGAGACCGCGTTCGAGCGCGTCCGTAAGGGCGAGATCAAGCCGACCCAGGATCTGGTCTCGGTCGCGCTAGCCGCCAAGGATTTCATCCGCGCGCTGATCGAAACGCCGGACGAGACCGATGCGATCATCGGCGACGCGATCCTCGCCGATCTCAGCCGGTTCGTTTCGCCCGCCGAAGCCGTCGAAGCCGCGGCGTCGTCGCCCGTTTCGTCGCCGGCCCCGACCCCGGTGTCGGAGCGCCGCCAGGTCGGCTGGCATCTTCGCTTCGAATTCGACTCTCAGATCCTGCGTAACGGGTCCAACCCGCTCGATCTGCTCGACGACCTCAGCAAGCTCGGCTCTTGCTTCGCGATGCCGCTGACCGACGGCATTCCGTTCCTCGACGAGCTGGTGCCCGAGGATTGCTATCTGAAGTGGGACGTCTCGCTGCATTCGGATTGCGACAAGGCCGCGATCGACGACGTCTTCATGTTCGTCCAGGACGAGATGCAGCTGTCGCTGGAGCCGTTGTTCGAAGGCGAAGCGCCGCAGCCGGTGCCGATGCTCGAGCTGCCGGACGTGTCCATTCTGCCGCCAGAGCCGCCGCAAAGTGCGGAGGAAGTGAAGCCCGCGCCGCAGGCTGCATCCGCCGCCCCAGCCGCGCCGGCTGTGGAGCGCCGCAGCGGCGAACCCCGCCGCGCCGACGACCGCGGCATCGCCACCGTCCGGGTCCAGGCCGAACGGCTCGACGAGCTGATGGATCGGGTCGGCGAGCTGGTGATCGCGCAAGCGCGCCTGACCCAACTCGCAGCTTCCGGCAACGATATCTCGATCAAGCTGATCGCCGAAGAGATCGAACGCCTCGCCTCCAGCCTGCGCGACACCACGATGGGTGCCCGCATGGTGCCGATCGGCTCGCTGTTCGGCCGCTTCCGCCGCCTCGTGCACGATCTGTCGCGCGACCTCGGCAAGCCGGTGGAGTTCATCACCTCGGGCGAGGACACCGAACTCGACAAGACGATGATCGAGTGCCTGGCTGATCCGCTCGTCCATCTGATCCGCAACGCGATCGACCACGGCATCGAAGCGCCGGCCGCGCGGGTCGCCGCCGGAAAGCCGGAGCAGGGCCGGATCGAACTCGCCGCCGTGCATGCCGGCGCGCAGGTCCTCGTGACCGTGAAGGACAATGGCGGTGGTCTGAATACGGCTCGGATCCGCGCCAAGGCTGAGGAGCAGGGACTGATCGCGCCGGGCGCTACCGCCTCCGACCAGGAAATCCATCAGTTCCTGTTCCACCCCGGCTTCTCGACCGCACAGACCATCTCGGCTCTGTCGGGGCGCGGCGTCGGCATGGATGTGGTCAAGCGCACCATCGAAAACATGCGCAGCTCGA